>CADAFS010000007.1 GCA_902787305.1 uncultured Pseudomonadota bacterium
GACTCGCCGCCCCTTAACACATCCAGTGTTGCAACACTGGATGTGTTGCAATTATTGCAACCTTACCAGTTCTTTTTTGCTTTTTCATTATACGAGTGGTAAGTGGAACCGCGGCGCGGTGTGCCGCGACGGGTGCAAGTGGTTAGTGTAACCGTCACCCCGCGGTATCGGGCCCCACGAAAAATGCATAGCATTTTTCGTGGGTGATTTCACGCGGGGTCTCGTCGTTACAAATGAAACCACCAGATTCCGCCTTTCGGCGGAATGACAAAGAGGATACGGATAAAAAAATCGCCAGATGGCTATTTTTTACCCTTGACCCGATTCAGTGATTTTTGATATAATAAACTTGAATCAGATGGGAATCTGGTTCGGGGCTGTAGCAGGCCCACAGTAAAGGCGACAAAACTGTCGTAAACCGCGCAGTGATGGGACGCCGTGGCGTCTTTTTTTATTGCGCAACCCCCGACTTCGGTCGGGGTGCTGTTGGATATAAAACAGGTTCGCCGAAGTCCAACAGGGTCATTCTTTACTGTGATTTGCTAACACCCCGACCGCTTGGTTTCCCATGCGGTTTTTTCATAGCAACAAACAGGGAGGACACAATGAAAAAAATAAATTTATTCGACCGTAATACAGATTTGCCGTCATACCGGCGAATGCCGGTATCCCGTGGTTTCAACCGTGGCGGGGGGATCCCCTTTCCCTGGGAAAGGGGTCCGGCTGAACAGCCGGGGGGTATGGGAATTACCCCGTCGCCGTTCGGCGCCACCCCTTCTTGGAAAGAAGGGGAACACAAAGTGCCGTCATACCGGCGCATGCCGGTATCCCGTGGTTTCAACCGTGGCGGGGGGATCCCGCTTTTCAGCGGGATGACCGCGGTTATATTTGCGCTCTTTATCGCCACGCCGTCATTTGCGGAACCAACGGAATTGGACAAGAAAACCGTGGCATCTAAGGCATATGTCGACACAAAACAGGATAAAATCACAACCGGGTTGGTGGAATGGGAGGGAGAAGATGATGATTATTCTTTGCCTGCACTTGTTGTTTATGATGGAAATCTTACTGGTAATAAATTCGGAATTTACATGGATAATGAAAGAGATTATTATCGTAATCTCGAAGATTATTACAATATGTCCTACAGCGAAGAACAGATCGGCAATTTAATTCCTAACATGTATTCTGTGAGTAGAAGCTTAGCTGATAAACAATATAAAATTGACAAATCTGGATACATTCGTTCTGCTACCCCGTTGCAAGGAGCTGACTGGTTGGAAGACTTGGTAAAGGGAACGGGACTTGTGACTAAAACCGCAAACGATGGCGATGTTGGTGAACGTAAGATTTTTGAAGCGACCGACGTCGCAAATTATCATGCGACCGGATTGACACAAATTCAACAAGATATTCAGGATATTTCCATCCCGACCGTTGGGGCGATGATGGGTATGATTTCAACTGCGGTGGATAAACTTACCTGGACGGCAACGGAAACAACCGCGACCAAGGAATACAGCACAACATTTGACGGAACTGCAAACAATTGGCCGGCGGTCGATGCAAATAAATTGGTTGATGGCACCGCGTTATCAAATGGTTTGGCGCAAAAACAAAATAAAATGACCTGTGCCGGTTGGGACAGCGAAACACACACCGATGAACATTGTTGGTTGTGGAGTATAGAGTAGTGTTAGTGATTAGTGTTAGTGCGGGCGCGGTTGCGCCCGTTTTTGCGCAAGAATTCCAGAGAGCCAAGTTCTCCTCCTCCGGAGGAGTACCCGAAGGGGGAGGTGGTCTTTTATAAATATAAAATATCTGGAATATGAAAGACCACCCCGTCCGCTTTCGCTATCGCTGTAGCGAGACACCCCTCCACAGGAGGGGAACTTAGCTTTCTGGAATAACCACGTAATTACAAACAAATTCCAGAGCATACTAACCACTTATCACTTACCACTACCCACTAAAACGCATTTTTCGTCCAATCGATATGGCGGCCGTGGACAATTATAACATCGAACCGCGCATCGCCCATCCACCGTCGTTGCAGTAAATATGTTTCCGCCGCCAATCGCAGCCGCCTTTGTTGTGCGGGCGTAATCGCACCCCACGCGGTCATTACATCTTTGCGTTTTTTTACTTCAACAAAAATAATAAGTTTCCCGCGTTTTGCGATTATATCAATTTCTGCGCGCCCAGTGTTTCGCCCGGTTGTGTATCGCCGATGCAAAATCCTAAACCCGTGCAGAATTAAAAACGCGCACGCAAAAAATTCTGAAAAAATTCCGGTTTTATAAGAATCCATATCTTAAAATGCATACGGTTTCGCGGCAAAGTTATCCTGGGAATGTTGCGCGTTAAGGGCACCGTCTTCCGTATGTTTGCCACAATCAATCAATTCCAATTCGCCCGAATACGCCGTCATCATCGGGTCAAAAGAATTATCCGAACTTGCCCAACGCGAATTACCGGCGTTCGGCGCACCATATTTATCAACAACATTTTGCCACCAATACATTGTTTTTTTGTCGCGTTGATTTTCGAATTTTTCCGCGTCGCCCTCTATTTCATCTGTGTCATTTCGATATACAATTTTCCACACGACATTGTCGGTTGCGTTGCTTGTGAAAAACACATCAATCGTTTCGCCCGTGACATCCCGCACCAAGTGCAATTCCGACGCATACAAAACCCCACGATTCCGCGCAAGTGAATTTATACATTTTTCCAACGCCGCCGGCGCATAGATTTTCTGTTGCCGGCATTCGTAATCAAGATTATATTTCCAATCCGGGTGTATCGAATACACAACACTATTTTTCGGCCGTTCGGTATAAAGCCCATCGACGGTTGCGATAAATTTAACCGCGTCAAAATCCATGCCCAACATTATCCCCGCAATATCAAAGTCCGCCACCGGCAACACCGTCGCACCGGCATTCAGTGACATCGTATCCAAACTGCATTCAATATCGGACGTATCCGGCGTTTCGATATAGTAATCATCAAAATTGACATTTTCATCGGCCAATACATCATCAAATTCGTCCGCGCGCGCGCAGATTGATAAAATGCAGACAAAAATTCCAACAATAATTTTTTTCAACTTTATTTCTCTTCGACCAAGACCCGTTGCACATTGAACACGAAAACCAGTGCCGGATCAATTCCGCGTTTCAATGCGCCATGAACATCGCCTTCAAGGACATCGCCGATATGCCCCACACGATACTCATCGCCCAAATCAAGATACATTGTTCCGCGCGTTATCTTTGGACTTTCCGACATGTCATTTGGTTTATACCATGTTTTAAGTTCATAATCAACCCGCCAATAATTACTTGACGCCGGGCGATAGATTTCATTAAACACCGTCACCGTCCGCCGCGCACCATTTGCAACCAAACCTTCTATTTCCGGCAATTCATTTTGCCGCCAATAATCAAACGCCGCCGTCCCCGACATCCGTGCCAGTGTTGACCGCCGTGTTGTCCGTCGCGCAATGTTTTCTTCGTCCGGCACGGCATAGAAGTATTCCGTCACATATTTTTGAACAAGCCAATCGCGCAACTTGCGTTTTCCAACCTCGGCCCAGGAATGTGGCATGCCGGGCAAATCGTTAGATTGAATACTGGTGCGTAAAAACCGTGGTTCAACGGCAAACCGTTCGGACGTGTCATAAATTGACGCGGCAACATAAATAGCGCCAAAGACCATAATCATGGTCGCAAGTCCGAATAAAAATCCCAAAAGTTTCTTCATCACTGTTCCCTGTACGCGTTAAATTCCTCCACATAAAACCCAAGTGTCTGGGGATACCGCTGTGCATCGCGCGCGATTTTCACATACGCAATCACATCAAAATCGCCGTTCAAATTCGACCGCACCGACGTCCGCACGACCCAGGTTCCGCCATCTTTGGTTATTTCACCACTGGGCATAACACTAATTTTTTTCGTATCAACATACCAACGTTGCCCCATACCCTCATACGAACGATACATCGGCAAAACCTTTTCGGTAAAGGAACGAAACATATTATCGCCCGCCATACAATAAAGGTCGCAACCGGCACCCGATTCAAAAGTATTGCTTACCCGATTGGCGCAATCGGCGACCCGATTACACTGCGCCCAATTCTTGGCGTTCAGTGCCGGATTATCGTAAATCGTGAACCATTTTTTTGTGAAAACTCCGGCCAATGCCCGCTGCATAGAATCATAATACGGGACAACGATATTTTCTTTGATTTGGCCGACCAATTGCCAATTCCCGCGCATACCATCAACATAAATCACATATGGACTAACGGTGCGACTGTTTTGCAACCACGGTATCGCAACACAGCATGCGATGGTCAAAAAGAACGCAACCATCACCCACACGCCAAAGGTGCGTGAAATTGCAATCCGTTTCCCTGCGGGAAATGCGGGCGTATCAAAATCTTCTGGGTAATCCAAAATTCCCCCCTACGCGGT
This sequence comes from uncultured Pseudomonadota bacterium, assembly GCA_902787305.1. Lineage (GTDB taxonomy): Bacteria > Pseudomonadota > Alphaproteobacteria > Rs-D84 > Rs-D84 > Enterousia. Next base: position 4,485 of record CADAFS010000007.1, read on the forward strand.
GCCACGCCCACTATGCGCGATAAACCATAATGCATGCGCACGGACTAAGTTTCAATTCGTTTGTGTCATAACCAATTCCAACCGGTTCGCGGTCATAAATCTGACCACAGCCGGCAAGCGTCAGTCCCAAAAACATGGCGATTAAAAACTTTTTCATCACTTTCCCCCTTTGCTTTTTTTTGATTATAAAAAAATCTTCCGCCCCCGGTCAAGTGTAAATGCGACAAGCAAATTTTTTAATGGTTTTTAATTGAAATTTTATTCGATTGACTGTATAATAACCGCAACGATACGAAAGGTTATACAATGACAAAAACTATTGTTGCTGTGGGTGGTGGTGCATACGGTCAAATCAAAACTTATCCAGATGGTCGGCAAGTTCAAAAAAATAAAGATACGATAGAAATTGACAAGAAAATGATAAAACTTACCGGCAAAGAACATCCTAAAATTGTATTTATTGGGGCCGCACATGGCGATGATGAATCGCGTTTTTTGGTGATCAAAAATTATTTCAATAATGATTTTGGTTGCGATGTTGAAAATTTAAATTTGATTGATGATACAAAAAGACCAAGTGCCGATAAAATCAAAGAAATTATTTTTAATGCCGATATTGTCTATGTTGGTGGTGGAAATGTCACATACCTTATGAACATATTAAAAAAGACCGGTGTTGATGAATTGTTACGTCAGGCATATAATAAGGGTATCATTATGGCGGGGAACAGTGCCGGCGGTTGCGTATGGTTTGAATATTATGGAAACGATGAAGATGATGATTTTGACGGAACATTTGATACATTCAAACCTAAAAAGGCACTTGGTTTGGTTCGTGGGTATTTTGAACCGCACTGGAACGAAAAAGACGAAGAAGGAATAAATAAAGAATCTGTGTCTAAAAATGCTGTGCAACGCATGTTGGCACGCGAAGAGATATTGGGCTACGGTGTCGATGAAGGTGCGGCAATTATGGTTCAAACCGATGGCGACAAGCAAATTATGACTGAAATTATATCTAAACCAGGCGCAAAGGTATATCAACTGGTATTCCCGAAACAACAGCATATAAATCCTGGAAAGAGCAGGGAATAAAAAACTGCCTGTTAAACTAAGGTGTAAATGCGACAAATTAAAACTGTGTTTCGAACGAAAGCAAGAAACGGCGTTCGCGGTCGTGCGGGCCGGTTTTCAGTGGCCAACCCCAACTGAAATTCATCGGCCCCATAGGCGTGTTCCAATATATACCAAACCCTGCGGACGTGCGCAGTCCCGTCTCAATATAATTCGGTTGCCCAAGGTAAGTATCCTCACGCGCGGGCGGCTTGCCAAGTATACCATAGTCCATAAACACAAAACCCTTTATCTGATACTCGTCCGGAATAAATATCGGGAAATTGAGTTGCGTTGAACCGTTCGCCTTCCACATACCGCCCAGGGAATAGGATTGATACGCCCAATTACGACTGCCCACGCCGGCGACATCAAAACCGCGCAGTGATTCGCCACCCAAAAAGTACCGATACACACGCGGCACATAATCGCCACCAATCGTTTGAATATAACCAAATTCTAATGAAGAACGCAATTGCCACCGGTCGTCCCAAAAATTCACCATTCCAATCACATCGGCGTTATAGCGGAAGAATTCTTCCGTTCCGCCAAAGCCGGTATATGCCACGCCGATATTTCCAACGATGCCGGTGTGGGTGTTCTGTTCAAAATTCGTATTCAAATTATGATACTTAAAATACGTCCCGAGCGTATACAGCGTCGCATTTCGCCAGCCGCCTTCCTGCAAATCATAGTTTTGATCGAACGCGGCCGAAAGGCGTAAAACCTGGGTCCAATGGTCGGTCAGTTGCCACCCAAGCCGCCCCGCCACCGTAAGTGAATCGCGATCGTATCCAAACCCACCAAGTTTTTTATAGTTATACATTGTGTAAGACACATCAAATCCGGCCGACAGCGCACGCCCAAACAGGAACGGTTCAGTGAAACTGAACAACGCCTGCTTTTGATACTGCGCAAGCGACCCGCGCAATTGCACCGTTTGACCGCGGCCCATAAAGTTATTTTCCGTAATCCCCGCATCAACCATAAACCCGTTTATATTCGACCAACCAAACCCGCCGGAAAGTTCGCCCGTCGGTTGCTCTTCGACCTTGATATCCAAATTCATCATATTCGCGTCGGGAATTCTGCTCGGCACCATTTGGACATCTTTGAAATAACGCGTGCGCATCAAACGTTGCCGACCCTGTTCAATTGTTTGCAACGAAAACGGGTCACCCGCGCGCATCGGAATCAATTGATTTATCACGGAATCAAACGTCCGCACATTGCCAAGTATATTGATAGAATTCAAATAAATTCGATTTGTTTTTTGAATTTTGAATTTCAAATCAATCGTGCGCGTGTCATCGTTTTTCTGTGGAATCGGGTCAACACTTATGAATGCATAGCCATAGTCCGCAACCGCACCACGAAGGGCGGAAATCGTTGCCTCAACATCATCAACATTATACGTGTCGCCGGTGGAAATTTTCATAACATCAAACAGCTCCGCATCCGTGACATCCGAAAAAGGATTATCCAATTCAACCTTACCAATCTTGTATTTTTCGCCTTCGTCCACATTGAAAACAACAGAATAAAATTGTCGGTCGGGTGTAAATGTTCCCTTGGCACTTTTAACCTGAAAATCGACATACCCATTACGCAAATAAAATTGACGCAGCATTTGTTGATCGTATTGAATTCTATCTTCGTCATACACATCAAATTGCGACATAAAACGCCACCACGCGTGTTCGCGCGAAAGAATTTCCCCGCGCAATGTCCGGTCACTAAACCGTTCGTTGCCTTCGAATTCAATCAATTCAATGTATGTCGGATGCCCTTCGGTAATTTCATAGACAACATTCACGCGGTTGTCGTCCAACAAGATTTTTTTTGGTTCAACCTTTGTGCCGAAAAAACCCTTGCGCTGGTAAACCGTAAGGATGCGACCAACATCCGCACCAACGACCGATTCATCAAACGCCGCGCGTTCGGCAAGTTTAATTTCCTTTTTCAAATCATCGGTTGAAACATCATCGTTCCCTTCGACCGTGACCATATTCACAATTGGGGCCTCTGTCACGCGGATTTGAAGCACATCGCCGACATTTTGCACGGATACCTTGGAAAAATATCCACTTTCTTGTAATTTTTTCGCAATTTGGTTTGCGCGTTCCACCCCCACATTTTCGCCGCGTTTAACATCCGCCAGAATTCGAACAGATTCCGCATCCATACGTTTATTGCCCATAACATCGATGCGCGAAATACCCGCGTGCGCCACGCCCATTACAAATAAAGCCAAACAAAAAACAATCTTTTTCATCATAACCCAAACACCCGCGCTATATCATTCCACATGGTCAGCATGAATACAAATCCCAAAAAAATCCAACCGCACACGATTACGATTTCCATGCCCTTGCCACCTAATTTTTTGCGTGTCACCGCTTCGATAAGTAATATCAGCAAATAACCGCCGTCCAACACCGGCAACGGAAGCAAGTTTATCACACCCAAATTTACCGACAACAACGCAATAATGGACAGCAAAGCAAAGAATCCCGCCGCCAATGCCTGGCCTGATACTTGGGCAATGGTGATAAATGAACCCAATTGTTTCGAAGACCGATCGCCGGTTATGATTTGTTTTAACACAACAACCAACGTCCGCGATTGATAATATGTTTCACGCGCGCCAGCATATAACGCCCCAAAGAAACCCTTTTTACGAAGTTCTGTTTTTGACCCGTCCGCAACCAGTCCCCACCGCGCCGCCGGCGACAACTTTACATTTACAATTTCACCGCCACGCGAAATCACAACATCCGCATCATGCGTGCCGGCCAATTCTTTCGCAATGACCAATTCGCCCCAGTTTGTAATATCCACATCATCAATCTTGCGGATAACGTCGCCCGGTTTAACGCCGGCATTAAATGCGACACTTTCCTGAATGACCTGGCCAACCACGGGCAATTGCACATTGCGCGGTTTGAACATAAATATCGCCGAATAAATCGCCCACGCCAAAACAAAGTTCATAAACACGCCCGCACCGATAATAATCATTTGCTTCCACGCCGGCGCCGACAGGTAATGCCCAACCTTTTTTGCCTTTGGTAAATCATTGTATTTTTTGCGATTGAACATATCTTCTTGACCATAAATGGAAACATATCCGCCAAGGGGCAAACATGCAATCTTCCACACGGTGCCACGTTTGTCGTGCCATTTTATAATCGCGGGTCCAAACCCAATAGAAAACGCATCAACGCGCACACCGGCCCATCGCGCCGCTAAAAAATGCCCAAGTTCGTGAATAAACACCACAACCCCAAGGACAATCAATAATGCAATAATCGTTGTTATCGTATGCATTTTCTTTTTTTTCCCCCCCCCTACGCAAGTATCATCCAAATCAGTGGCAACACATAAATCCAACCATCCATGCGGTCGATAATTCCACCATGCGCGCCAAGGACATGACTAAAATCTTTTATCTTTAACCGGCGTTTAACAAAACTTGCGGTCAAATCACCATATTGCGACAGCAATGAAACACTTATCCCAATCCAAAGCAACTGTGGCGCGAACGCACCAAGCGTCAAATATCCATACAGAACCGCAACCGCCGTTCCGCCAATAACACCGAAAATCTGCCCGGCCCAGGTTTTGTGTTCCGAAATGCGTTCCCAAAGCTTATCGCCACCGATTATGCGCCCAAACAGCCACGCGCAAACATCCGCCGCACATATCACACACAGCACGAACAGCAATAACATCGGCCGTCGTCCCAGTGTCAAAAGCGATGCAAAATCGACACCAAGCAAAGCAAGGAACAATCCGAACAGAACCAAACTTTTCAAACTAAACATAACCGCGCGTGGCGCATGCCAAAGGCAATATGCAAATTCGCCAATCATTGCCAAACCCACGATGATACAAAGCCAATAAACACCGTGAATCCCCAAAAATTCCAACCATGCGGCGGCACCGATAACGAACGCCAAACCGGCAGCGACCAAAATCCTGTTCATTGTATCCGACATTTTTTATTTATCCTTTTTTCCAGAATAATTTGCTTTCTTGCCACCACCAAAGCGTCGATTGCGCTTGGCATATTCGTCCAAAACAAATTGCCAAAGTTTTTCGGACTTTACCAAATCCGGCCAATGTTGTGGCACAAAAAGTAATTCCGCATACGCCAATTTCCAAAGCAAGAAATTCGAAATCCTAAATTCATTACTTGTTCGCACCATCAAATCAATAGGCAACAAATCCCCCGTATCAAGGAATGTTTCAAATGTTTCACGTGTGACCGGCGCGCCCGCATCAATCGCGGCATTTACGGCGTTCACAATTTCATCTTGCCCGCCATAGTTCAGTGCGAACACAACCGTGCCACCGGTGTTTTCTGCGGATTTTTCTTCCAATTCGTCGCACATTTTCGCCAATTTTTTGGGAAGTCTATCGCGCGTCCCAATCACCCGATAGCGCAGATTTTTTTCCAATGCGTGTTTCAAATTCTTTTCCAATTCGGTATAAAACAGGTCCATAAGGAAATTCACTTCTTCTTCGGACCGGTTCCAATTTTCCGTTGAAAATATAAAGAACGTCACCGTCGTCACACCACGTGCGATAAACCAATCGACCAAGGTTTCAAAATTTGCAATCCCCGCCCGATGCCCCAAAAGTGGTGGCAAACCACGCGCTTCGGCCCAGCGGCGATTCCCGTCGCAGATAAACGCAACATGTTTTGGAATTTTCACCGGCTGTGCGGTTTTCTCTCTCTTTTTAAACATTTTGAACATTTTTTTCGCTTTTGGTTTGGTTATACCGACATAATATCCGCTTCTTTCTGCTTGGCAATCGCGTCAACTTCGGCGCCGCGCGCATCAAACACCTTTTGCAGGTCGGATTCATATTTCCGTTGGTCATCTTCAGAAATTTCCTTGTCGGTGACGGCGCGCTTGATTTTGCCCATTGCATCTTGGCGGATATTACGCATAGAAATTTTTGCCTCTTCGGCGTATTTGCCCGCGACTTTGGTAAGTTCCCGGCGCCGTTCTTCGGTAAGTGGCGGCATATTTAGTCGGATAACGCCACCCGCACTCATAGGGTTCAGCCCTAGGCCCGAATCACGAATCGCCTTTTCAACGGCACCGACATTTCCAATATCCCAAACGGTGACGGAAAGTGTCTGATTATCCGGCGTTGATACGGTCGCCAATTGATTCAGCGGCATATCGGAACCATACGTTTGCACCCGCACCCCATCAAGCAAATGCACCGATGCACGCCCCGTGCGGAGTCCCGCATATTCATCACGCAAAACGTCCAGTGTTTGCGCGGTTTTCTGTTCAACTTCTGATTTCAAAGATTGATAGTCCATGTATATATCTCCTTGCTTGTTGGATTTAAGGTTAGCAAATCCATTTGACATTTGGCAAGAAGAAATATAAAATACCTGTTCGATATGGGGTTGTAGCTCAGTTGGTAGAGCACTTGCATGGCATGCAAGGGGTCGTCGGTTCGAGTCCGATCAGCTCCACCACCAATTTTCGTTAATAAAAACCGCCAAACGGCGGTTTTTGTTTAAGAAAATTGAGTGTCCCGCCGTAGCCTTGGCGAAGGCGGACAAGGTTCCAGAGAATTAATTTTGTTAGCCCGCACTTTTTGTGCGGGCTTAAAAGAGTACGGTTATTTTTTTGTGAAAAGCAGAAATTAGTACGTTTTAATTTTCTTAAGTGAATTTAAAAAATCTACCTGTTTTTCTGTTGCGATTGCTTCGTCATAGAGAGCACGGCTTTTTGCGTTTAAGTATGAAAGCAAAAGCGAAAGTTTGTTTTGTGCTTCGTTCTGTGAAAACAGCGTTTTTTGCTCGGCAAGCCGATTGCTCGCTTCATTGAAACGTTTACATGCGTCATCGTATTCATCTTGACATATGGTCACTTTTCCGAAACGCTCTTCATATTTCCGCAACGCTTGAAGGAATTTGGCTCTAGCCCGATTAACTGAGACTTCAGTTTCGTCAACTTGGGCTTCTGTCTCTGTATATCTGGCTAATTGTTTTTTCCAATACGTATTCACAATATGGTATGCGGTTTGTATAGTTTGCGTATCTACCTTGAAACCTGGGGCTGTATATTTTGGATCGTGGTCACGTAATCCCAGATGTTGTATTAGGCATAAGGTTGCGCATCTTTTATCCAGTTTCTTCATGTTAAAATCAGATGAAATTCCAAGTATGTGCTGTGCTTTTAGCACATCGTCAAAATAAATATCTCCGTTCCGCATAGATGCGATACGGTCGTGTTTGCGGGTTGTTTTATTGTTATAATTAGGTGTCGAACGTATTTTCTTACCCAACAAGCGAAAAGTAAATATCATAACATCGGTCAAATGAACATCATTGTTGTTATCTACAAAATGCGAAATATGTGTTCTTGTCATACATAGACTCCTTTATATTTTACAAGATTAAACAATAGCACAATTTGCAATGTTGTCAAGTGGTTTGTTTTTTAATTTGCCTTTCGCCACTTTCCGTTCTATAACCCCGGCATGTTGTTATTACTAAGACATTCTTATACTACAAAAAAACCTGATATCATCCAGGGAACGGACAATACAATTGGACTAAGCGACTTTGGACGGGTTCAGGCGGCAAATGTTGCAGCCAGGTTAAAACCTTTTAATTTGGAATATATAGTTTCATCGGAGATTAGGCGGGCGCAACAAACCGCCGAAATCGTGGCAGATGCGCTGAATATACCAATTATTACATATGATTCCCGCCTAAATGAATATAATTACGGTACACTGACGGGACATAGTGCAAAGGAATTATCCCCCACCACGTTGCAAAAATTTCTTGTGAATCCAGTTGATGATTTCGATGCCGAACCTTTTGAAAATGCTTTTGCGCGTGTGGGTGATTTTCTTGAATCGATTGATTATAAAAAAAATATTCTGGCCGTAACGCACAGCACGATTTTGTATCTTATGATGTGCTATTTGGAAAACAAGACCGAGTTTAATGTGGGCTCATGTTGGGAAAAAAGACGAATTTATCCAACCCAAAATTGCGACGTTTTTCGTATTAAGAACCCGGAATCAGATATGCAAATCCTTAGAAACAACTATTTTTGTAAAATGAAAACATAACGCGGCTCATAAAACCAAATACAAAACATAAACCCCATACACAATCAGAAATAAAACACCACCAACGCGCGAAAGACGTGACCGGCGCGCCACAAAAATCATTAGCATTGCGACCGCCAACAACGCCACCAACCCGTCCATCACAAACGCACGTTCAAAGGGCAGGGGGCTTATCGCCGCCGTCGCGCCCAGGACGAACAAAATGTTAAAAATATTCGACCCAACGATGTTCCCAACCGCCATATCATATTCGCGTTTTATCGCCGCGGCAATGCATACCACCAATTCGGGCAAACTGGTCCCCAATGCCACAAGTGTAAGCCCAATCACGCGTTCCGATACACCAATGCGCGCCGCAATATCCGTTGCGGAATCCACGATTAAATTACTGCCTATAACAAGTGCGGCAATACCGGCGACAATCATAATAATTGTTTCAATCATCGGAATTTTTTTGTAATCTTCTGTCGGTTCGTTTGATTTTTTTGCGATAATGACGGTGTAAACTATAAACCCGACAAACAGTGCCAAAAACACCGCCGCCGCCCCGCGCGATATTTCCCCAAACCATAGGCCTAATAAACAGAGCATCAATGTTATAATTCCCACAAACGGCAATTCATAGAATTTGGTATTCTTGCGAATTGGCAGCGCCCCGATAACCGCGGTCATCCCCAAGATAAGGAAAATGTTTGTGATATTGCTGCCGATAATATTCCCGATTGAAACGCCGTCCGACCCGGCAATTGCGGCGGTAATACTAATTGCGGCCTCTGGCGCACTGGTGCCGATGGCGACAAGTGTTGTTCCAATTATAATCGGCGGAATCTTAAAACGTCGCGCAACATCCACCGCGCCATCAACAAAAGTATCCGCCCCGCGCACCAGCAGTACAAAACCAACAGCCAATAAAACAAGTGATACCAACATACGAAACATATTATCATAAAAAAACTTTTCTTATAACAACTTTTGTGATAGAATACAAAAAACAAACAAAAGGGAGAATAATATCATGCCGACAAATACAAATATCAATGAAGAAGTGACCCGTATTCGGTCAAAAAATTCGGATCAAAATTTAGTTGCCTTGGCAAAACGGATTGCCATGGCTTATGGCGATAACAAGGTTCGGCTATTATCTGCACGCGAAGTAGAAAAAGTGCAAGATATGAACGATATTGACGTGATAAATAAAATTATTGCGAAGGTTCCACAAATGTCGCCAGGCCAGCGTTTGGATTTTTGCGATGCCTTTATTGGTGAAGATATGTCGGGGCTTGACCTGGCCACACCAATGATTTTAGGGGAAGCCTATGAGGCGATAAAAAAACGCGCAGAGGCAAAAGAGGAAAATCAACAAAATCGTCTTGATAAACTTGCGGCGCGCATCGATGATTTGTCGGCGGATTTTGCAAATTCCGGCGGTATGGTTGTAGGGCAAAGTGGATGGCCGTTGGTTGATATGGGGTGCATAGCCGATGTTTATCAGGGGTTCCAAAAAATGTTTGGTGCCCGGTTGGCCGAGTATAAATTAATGAATCAAGATAATAACAAGTACAAAGAAATTGAAAAAAATCAAAAATATATAGAAAAACTGATTGGTGAATATGACAATGTATGGGGGCTGGATAAATTGCGCCCCGAATATGCATCAGAGTTAGAGGAACACTGGGATGAATTATATAATGCCTTGAATCGTGCAGAACTGTCCGAAGGCACCAAGAAAAAATTATCAAAATATAAATTTTTAGATGGCAAAAATCAAACCATCCCACAGTTTATATCTGGTAAACATGGTGATACAGAAAAATATAAAGAATATGAATCCGGATTCAAAATCGCCAAGGATGGGCGTCTTGAGTCAGTTGTTGAATTGGCACGTCATGACGTGGCGAAAAAACATGTCGCAGATTTTATTAAAAACCAAGAGTCTCAAATTGATGGTGATACACTCGAAATTGAATTGAACGATATGGTTTTAACCAAGTTGTTCGAAATTGATGCGGCGGGCAAAATCGTCAACGCGGCAACTGAAAATCCTGAACTGTTCGCAGATCCGAAATATCGTGAAGAATTTATACAAAATCTTGCGAATGATGGTGGTGAAATATCTGACATTGGTTATAATGCGGCAATAGACGCCCAAACAAACGCAACTGCGGGATGGGCCGCACGTGTTAAAAATAAACTTGGCGCAGCAGCTGAAAAAGCTGGCGGTTTTTTCAATAAAGTTTTCAATCCGATTAAACGTATTGATAAAATGGCGGACGTTCGTATGACACGTCGCAGCATTGAAAAACGAGAAAAACGTATAGAGCTTCTTAAACGTATATTAAAGGGTTTTGCAAGTGCGGCCATTGCGAGTGCGCTTATAACAACAATTGCGACCGCGGCTGCGGCTGCGGCGGGCATGTCGGCGGCCCTGTTTGTTGCGGCAATTGGCACCGTTACCGCAATTGGTATGGGTATGATTCAGGTTGGACGTTGGCGCAAGGCCCAAGAAGCGGCAGGTTTGTCAACCGATATTAATGCGTTTTTTAAAGATAAACGTCTTGTTGCGTCGTTGGGGGCTAGTCTTTTGGCGGTTGTTGCGATGTGCTTTGGTGTGGCGGGGTTGGCCACGGCGGCAAAATGGCTTGGGTATGGTGCGTTGGCGATTGGTGGTTCTAATAACGCGGCCGCGGCATTTCGCGATGCGCGCGATGCAAAAATGTCTGCGGCGGAATCAATTGCGTGGGCAATTGCAAACGCGGGCGCGGTTATTGGTGGTGGTTTTGCGGGTCGTGCGGTGGGGCATGCGCTTACCGATACCATTAATTATCTAAGACCAAGAAACGAACTTTTCCAAACTAAAGAACCAGTTGAAAGTGAAACGCCAAAAGAACCGGTTAAAGAAGAAATCGTTGAAAATAGACCAATCGAAAGTGAAACGCCCAAGGAACCTGAGGGTATCACACACGAAAGAACGGTAAGATATTATACAGATGAAATGTTGCAAAGCGCCAAGAAAGCCGTAGAAAATTGGTATGCGCACGATTATCCAAATCATCCGGAAATTTTGCAACAAGATATTGATGCTATCAATCAGTACAACATTGACCATAATACAAACCTTGATCCATATCGTATATTGCGGGCAATGAAAATATCGCAACCGTCGCGTTTGGCGTACACACCTGCGTGGAGTAATACATACAATGTTCCGCAAGAACTGATTTCACAGGCGGCACATGCGGTCGGTGGCGGTGTTTATGATCCCGCCGGTATGGAAGCAGCCAAATTTTTGGACGCAAACTATCTTGGCACCAAAGGGGAAGTCGGGGACGTGCTTGGGCGTACAATAAACAGAACCTATTCGCCGATTACAGAGTTGCCGACCGAAACCACCGAAACCCTGTTTGAAGAATTACCAACAGAAACCCCGATTAAAGAACCAGATTTGCCAGAAGAAATTACGGAATCCGCGGGCGATGAACCAAATTACAGCAATGTTAGTACTTATTTTTATGCGCCGGCGCGTGGCGATGGTATGGCAATGTTTGGAAATTATACGCCCCGTGAACGTATAAGCAACCTGCGTAACCGTATTGGTTTATTCCTTGACCGGGTTCGCAGCAATCGTCGCAATGAACCCGTGACAGAAGATGTCCCACAGTTTATTAGCAATGATGAACGAAAAATACCAACATTTACATTGGATGAACCCCAGGAACAACAATTACCACCGGTCATCTTGGATGAACAGGACGGAAAATTGCGCCCCACAGGGGCAAATACCCCATCGCCGGCGCGCCGGGAATTTGTGGTGCCACCAATTTCATCAAAAAAATTGTTTCCAAAACCTTTGTTCAAAGATATTAAGAAACCCAGTGTCGAACCGTCACGCGTGCAAGAACCGGTTCAACCTGTACAATCGGGTCTTGAAAATATGACGGTCGCGTTGACAATTCCCGAAATCAAGAAATATGAACCATATTATGACTTTGCATTGACCGAGGCCCAGGCCGAACGTTGGAATACATTGAATAAAGAACTTGGAACTACTCTTGCGAAAATGAGAAACCGGTCCACGCACGCGGACGATTACATGCGTCTTCGCAAACAGGCAAATCGTCTCACTGATGAAATAAATTCGTTTACGGCGGAACTTGGAAACCCAACCGCATTTCAGATAGAACAGGCGTTAACCGAAATTGAACGTCGCAAAAAGTTAAAGGATTTGATCGCGCAATACGAACGTCATATGGCTAAGAAACCGCCTGAGGACAGTGTTTCAGATTGGCGCAACCTAAAATGGAAAGAAGAACTGTCAAAATTAGCTGATAAAATCGAGGCCCTTGGTGGTGCGGATTCTTTGGACGAATCAAAACTTCGTTTCGCCACACCACAACCTGGGCGTTTGAAACAAAAACTTGAAGAAGTTGCACAACGCGAGGCAGCTAGACAACAACACCCCCAAAGGGTTTTTGAAATGCCAATGCGCGAAGAACAACCGGAAGAACGGCGGCCGTTTGAATCCGAACGTAAAGAACGTGATGCCTATATCTTGGAAAAACGGTTTGAATTTGAACACCCAAAACCAGATTTTGAAAATCGGTATCCGCGCGACAAACACCTTGATTTAAGAAATCGTGCCATGCCACAACCCGTGTTAAAATCTGCTATGCGGCAAAATTTGGTTTCTTATCAGTTAATGGAAATACGCGGCGTGCCGGTTAAATTACTTTATTTGGATGGTCAACCCAATCCAATTATAAAAAACGGCGGGCATTCAATGGTGATTGTTGATGTTAATGGGTTGCGTATACCGTTCTTTTGTGCCAACGGTGATGAAGGAAACGCGTTGTTCAAGGCGGGGGAATGGTATCCCGCATTTGAATTTAGGAAAGATGAAACTAACAAAGCCAAATTATATATAAACGTTAAGGCTTATGGGTATAATTCAAAAGAATTGACCAAGATAGCCGAAGAATTAGGCAACAGTTTAGAAAATCCTGACGGAAATAACATGTCAGTATTTGATTATGATACTATTAATAAGATTCTTTTTCACGGGACCGATGATAGTAATTCGTCATTGTGGGCACCTTCTGATTCAAGAATAGATACGACACCAAATGATATCGCAAACTATTTAAGGGAAGTAAAAGCCCCAGGGTATAATCCGTTTACACATGCGGTATCAAGAATATCGGACCGTGTCGCCGGAGGCTTTTTCAATAGACGCAACGTTTCAAACGAACACAAATAAAAACATGGGGCAACGCCCCATGTTTTTTTGCAAATACCACACTAAGCACTTACACTAATCACTAACACTTTTATGTTTATTATTCTGAAAATTTATGATATAATACCATCGTTATGAGAAGTAGGATTTTATCTTTTGTCGCCGTTTTATGCGGTCTTTACGCGGGTTCGGCGCTTGCGAATTGGCAATATACCGGTGGATATTTGTATGACACGGGCTATGGTGATAATGGTTCGCGCGCCGCGATATCTTTGCGTGGCGGGGCAACATACGCCTTGGCCAAGATGCGTAATGATGCGCCAATGGTATTTGCATATTGCGTGAATACTGAAACAGGCGATGTTCAAGATTGGTCAGGGACTTGCCCCGATGGTTTTGAATATGCCACGGGCGGTCTTAATAGTGTCGGCTTAGATAAAATGTCACAGGTTAGTTTCGCCGCCGGGGCAAGTGTTGGTTGGATTCTACCAAACACACCACAGTGGCGTTTGGAACTGGGGTGGGACCATTTTTCGGATGTTGATTACAATAAACCAAGATTGTTTTCTGGGAACATGCAACTAAGCAATGGTATGACATTGGATGTCAGCATGGGTAATGTTCAATCAACAATGGCCACCGATATCATCAGTTTTATGGCGTTTTATGATTTCTTTGATGGAATTCAAAAACCGATTCGCACAATGATTCCGTATATCGGTATCGGGTTCGGATACGCCGATACAAAAACCGAAATGCACTTTTATGATGACACGGGTGAACTGTATGGATACCCGATTTTAGAAGACTTTGGAACCAGTGACGATGTGATGATGGATTTCTATCCGTCAACGACAAATACAACAAATGTTGCGGGTGTCGTGGCATTGGGTTTTTCGTATGGTATAAATGAAAATTTATTCTTTGATTTTGGTGCGCGTGCGGCGTATTTACCGCGTGTAAAATATACGCTGTCCAATTCGGACGGAACGCGTCACCTTGATTGGTTCAGTGCTAAAAATTTGATATACGCAAATGTTATGTTGGGACTGCGTGTTGAATTTTAGTTCTTTAATTTAACGCCATATTTACCGCGGTTTATTGGACGATAAGAAATTGCTTCGGCCAAATCATCCATCGTGATATCGTTGCCCCCGCGCAGGTCGGCAATCGTTCGCGCAATACGTTTAATACGATTATATCCGCGCGCCGACATTCCCATTTTTTCCGCCGCATTATTTAGGAATGTCGTAAGTTCATCGCCCAGGACGACATATTTTTCCAAATCCGCCCCGTCCAGCAATGCGTTCACATACCCTTGACGGGAAATTTGTCGTTCGCGTGCGGCAACCACACGGGCGCGTATTGTTTTACTGGATTCCGATGGCGCGCTATTTTTCATTTCCCACGGGTTCACCGGGTCAACATCAACATGCAAATCAATACGGTCAAGCAGTGGCCCCGAAATTTTATTCTGGTACGCTTCGGCACACCTGGGCGCGCGGGAACATGACAGTGCGGCATTCCCCAAATGTCCGCATGGACACGGATTCATCGCGGCAATAAGTTGAAACCGCGCGGGATATGTCGCGTTCCGCTTTGCACGGGAAATCATAATTTTCCCTGATTCCATTGGCTGTCGCAAAATTTCCAGTGTCGCGCGATTAAATTCCGGCAATTCATCCAAAAACAAAACGCCGTTGTGCGCAAGTGATATTTCCCCCGGGCGCGCATCCGAACCACCGCCCGCAAGTGAAACCGGACTTGAAGTATGATGCACACTGCGGAACGGGCGACGCGCAACTAATGTTTTGTTATCTAATTTCCCGGCGATGGAATAAATTATCGATGTTTCCAAAACTTCATCAGCGGTCATTTCTGGCATAATCGTGGCCAATCGTGATGCAAGCATTGTTTTCCCCGACCCCGGTGGCCCAACCATCAACATTGCATGCCCGCCCGCCGCCGCAATTTCGATGGCGCGTTTTGCCGCCGCCTGGCCATGCACTTCGGCCATATCGGCGGTCGTGTTTGCGTTTTCCGTATGCGCCACCGGCAAATCCGGCAACAACAGTGGATTTTTTCCATTAAAATGGTTGATAAGTTCCAAAACATGGAACGGCGCAAGAATATCCAAATCGCCGGCCCATCGCGCTTCGGCCCCTTGGTCGCCGGGACATACTATACCAAATCCGTTTTTCTTGGCCCATACGGCCGCCGCCAAAACACCGTTTGTCTTTGCAACCGTACCGTTCAAGCCGACTTCGCCAATAATAATATATTTTGATAATTTATCTTGGGGCAAAATGTCAAACGCGCAAAGTATTCCACACAATATCGGCAAATCAAAATGTGCGCCGCTTTTTTCGACATCCGCCGGCGAAAGGTTCACCGTCAACCGCTTTGGTGGTAATTGCAGGCCCAACGCCGAAAGCACATTTACAATGCGTTCCGCAGATTCCTTGACCGCGCGGTCGGCAAGCCCGATAATTTTGAAATCAGGTTTCCCAAGGCCCGCGGAAATTTGCACCTGGACATCAATTTTTATCGCATCCATTCCGTTAAAAATAATAGAAGCCAAAGAAATCATAGTTTTTGTATTATATACTTGCCATAATCGAATTCAAGTCCTAAAATGCAAATCACGAAATTGCCAAAGAAAGGAAAGAAAATGATAAAAAAGCCCAAAAATCGCCTGCGCGAATGGTTTGATACACTGTTTTACGGAATCCTTATCGCCGTCGTTTTCCGCAGTTTGTTTCTTGAACCGTTTAATATCCCGTCTGGGTCAATGATACCGACATTGCATATCGGTGACCATATTTTCATCACAAAGTGGTCATACGGTTATTCGCGCTATTCATTCCCGTTTGGGTCATGGCACCTGTGGAATGGGCGCATATTCAAAAGTATGCCAAAGGTTGGCGATGTTATCGTATTCCGTAACCCTAAAAATGAATCATTGGATTATGTAAAACGCCTGATTGGCCTGCCGGGTGATACGATTCAAATGCGCGACGGGCGCCTGTATATCAATGGCGAAATGGTTGAACGGCGCGACCCGCGTCCCTATGTCGTTGCGGTTTTGCCACGGTCGCTGCGCAGTACCGGTTATTACTATGAAAATATGCAGGTTCGCGGAAATAAAATCTTGGTTGATGGTGCACCGGCGGACTTTAATTACACAATCGAATATCGCGCCGATCATATTTGCCGTACAACACCCGGCCTTTGCGGCGTTTTCCCGGCAACGGAGTATACCGAGGTTTTGCCGAACGGCACCGAACACAGTATAATTGAATACACCGACAATGGCCCGATGGATAATACGATGGAATACCTGGTGCCGGAAAATCATTTGTTCTTTATGGGCGACAATCGCGACAACAGCAACGACAGCCGCGCGGATGTTGGATTTGTTCCGGTTGATAATGTCTTGGGACGCGTGTGGTTCGTATGGTATTCGCACAATTATGCATCGCCAATGGTTGCATTTTGGAATTGGAATGCTAAAATGCGCTGGAACAGATTTGGCAAAGGCATAAATTAAAATGAAACTTTATTATAAATTCAAAGATAAATCATTGTTGGAACTTGCGCTGACGCAACGCGGCGTGAACAGTCATCATAACAATGAACGCCTTGAATTCGTGGGCGACCGCGTCTTGGGGCTAAGTGTTGCGGCCATGCTTTACGCGATGTACCCGAACGAAAACGAAGGCGAACTTGCGCGCCGTTTTGCATCACTGGTGTCAACCGAAACATTGGCGGATGTCGCGCGTTCGTTCGATTTGCATAAAGAGGTTCGACACAGTCATATGACCGCCGGACGCACGCGGCACATGCTTGCCAACGCGATGGAGGCGGTAATCGGTGCGATATTCTTTGACGGTGGTTTTGATAACGCGCAACGCTTTGTATGTGGCATTTGGCATGATTTGGCGGCGGCGGAACTGCGCCCACCAAAAGACCCGAAAACAATGCTCCAAGAATTTGTGCAAAAACATGCGGACGGCGCATTGCCGGTCTATGCCGATGCGGAAAAAACCGGCGAAGACCATAGTCCCGTATTCACCGTGACGGTCACCGCCATGGGCGAAAGTGCAAGTGGTGACGGCCCATCTAAAAAGTCCGCCGGCTCCGCCGCCGCGGCCGAATTACTGAAAATACTTGCAACCAAGAAAATTGATGGTTAAAATGTTGCAGAAATAAAAGGATAAAAAATGTTTTCAATTTTACTGGTATTACTGATAATCGTTGCGGTATTCATGACCGGAATTATTTTGCTACAAAAGTCCGAGGGCAGTGGTATGTCCGGTTCATCTGCGGCATCTATGTTTGGCGGTGCGCTGACCGGGGCGGCGGCGGGAAATTTCCTAACGAAACTAACCACATGGCTTGCGATAATCTTTTTTGTTTTGTGTGCGGCATTGGCAATTGTGTCGTCAAAAACCGCCGGTAACACGCAAAGCGAACTTCGCACTGAACTTGCGGCGGATGAATTGGCAAACGAACCAACCCCCACACCCGACGCGACAGGTGACACAACGCCCGCCGAACCGGTGACGACGACCGATGCGCCCGCAAATTAAAAAATATGATAACAAACGACGCCCCGACTGGGGCGTTGTTCTTAGATTCTAACCGGACTATTTTGCATTATCTTTGTCTGTCTTTCTTTTGCAGTTTTAAGGTCCCTTTCTATCTGTTCAATATCAACGGCCTTGCGCAAATTATCTTCGACAATTTCCTGTAGTCCTTTGGCTTTTTGAATCGGCAATTCGCGTTTATCTGCGCGTTCGCCAAATATTTTCAAGAAAAGTTTAATTTTACCCTTCAAGAAATCAATGATTGACATAAGATTGTCATTTTCGCGCAACAATTTTTCTTTATCGTCCTCTAATGTTCTTACTTTTTGATGTTCTTCATCCCAACTTTTAACCATTTTAATGTGCGCCGGACGCAAAGTTTCCAATTCCTGTTGCATTTTTTCAAATGCTGGACGCATTTCTGCAATTTGAATTTCCGCCTGGTCCGCATATTGTTGAACATAGTTTCCATGCTTAACGTCCAAGATTTTATTCATATCGAATTCCCGCGCTAATTCAGCCGCCACAGATTTTGCTTTTTCAACATCAGCCGCGGTCTGATCGCCTTGTCTTGTGTCAACCATAAAACTTACAATTGCAACGATTTGCCGTGCAATACGTGGTATAGTGCCAGCCTCAAATGATTTTATGGTATCCATGTTCGGAATTGGTTTGCTAAGTTCCTGGCTCAACTTATCCTTGGTAATGGCGACCAAATCATTTAATTTTTTCTTCGCATCATTTATGGAACCAATAAACGGTGGCACGTCGGTGTAATTTGGTTTATGTTGATAGGTCACACCATTATGAGAAATCACATAAAGATTAAGCCAGCTTTCTAAGTCCGTCGGCGTTGCCAACGGGTGTAACGCCAATTCACGCGCCACAACATCATATTTATGATCATACTCCCCATCAATTTTTCGCAATAGTTTATAACTATTTTTCGAATTTTTGATAACCCTACGTTGAATCGCATTTAATATAATCTTAATAAATTCTGTAAGTTTTCTTGAATCCGTAAAATCAAGATCATCGACCGCCGTCAGAACCTGTACGGTATACAAGAAATTCTTGGCATCGGATGTTTCTGCCTTTTGCGCCTTGGCTATTTCCTCATACAACTCTTGTAATTCCGGTATTTTAATTTGATGTTTATGTTTTTCATACCACTCAAAAAACGCCGCTGGTGTTTCAGAGGCCACAGACCGAAAGAATCTATTTCCCCAAGCATATGGATCCTGTTCAAATGCGGCAAAATATTTGTCCAAAAATTCATCGATACCCATATATTTTTCTTGTTCCATCAAAAACTCCTTTTGTTTTACAGAATTATACCATAAAAAATATGGAATTCAAAATAAAAACCGACCATAAACGGTCGGTCTTGAATTTCTGGCGCACCCAGAAGGATAGTTCGCTTTGCTCACCACGCGTAAGGCGCGAACTACGCGCAAATATGCGCTTGTTCTTGCCAACTATCGTGTCGAACCCTCTGTTCGGGTTCGCATCCCAATAGGCGACGATAAAAATAAAACACGGTGTTAAACCGTGTTTTACTTTTATTCTGGCGCACCCAGAAGGATTCGAACCCTCAGTCTTCTGATCCGTAGTCAGACGCTTTATCCAGTTGAGCTATGGGTGCAACGTACATTATTCTATACCAAAATATTCCGATTGCAAGAAAAAAGATTTAATTAGTGATCAGTGTAAGTGATTAGTGGCTAGTAGCGTCTGGAATTAGGTCGTAATCGCGCGATTATTCCAGAGAATACTAACCACTAACACTAACCACTAACACTATCGACTACATACTTTCCAACCGCCGGATTCTTTCCTTAATCGGTGGGTGGGTCGCCATAATTTCACCGAAAAACGCGCGCGCCCGTGTTGGGTTCGCGATGCATATTGCCGCCATCGTCCTGCGACCATCAAGGTTTTTAACAACCGAATGTTCCGAAATTTTACGCAGTGCCGCCGCGAGTGCCCGCGGATTCCGTGTTATATACGCACCCGTCGCATCCGCCGCATATTCACGCCGCCGCGAAATCGCCATATGCAAAATCGGCGAAATCAGAACATTGAAAAGTGTGAATGCCAACCACACCATCATTATCACCGCCGCGCTGTTGTTTTTATCATCACCATCCGAACGTGCATACATCATATTCCGCGCCAGCATATCTGCAATAAAGACCGTGACGCCAATGCCGGTAATAATAAACATATCAAGCCTTATATCGCGATTCCCAATATGCGCCATTTCGTGGGCGATTACAGCCTCCAGTTCCGGTCGGTCCAATTTTTCAATAATTCCACGTGTGAGTGCCACCGTCGCATCGCGTGGACCGCGCCCCGTTGCGAACGCGTTAAGGCCACCGTCTTCGATAACATAAACCCGTGGCGTTGGCAACCCGGCGGCGATTGCGACATTTTCCACCGATTTGTAAATATACCGGTATTCCGGGTCAGTGTCGTTTATTTGCTTTGCACCCGCCATGGAAAGCATCATAGAATCACCAAACGCCCACGATATCAGCATCCAAATAACACACACCACCACGGTCGGCACCGCCACCATAGTGGTTGTATTGATTGCATCATTTAACGGTTGCACACACCAAACGCACAAAAATACCAATGCAATAAAAATAACCGGAAACAGCACCACCAACACCGCGGTTTTTATGTTGTTTGCACGTATATGGTCATAAACAGTTTTGACTTTTTTCATGCCCCAATCATACCGAACCCGCCCCACAGAATTCAAGAAATTTTTACTTGACATTGTAAAATTTTGTGTTATATTTGTGTTGAACAAACAAAAGGATGATTCATGAACACACCAGAATTTAATCAAATCGTAACTAATAAAAGTCTAAAAAAGTTGCAAACTAGGAGTAGAGAAATAAAGAGATACATTGAGATCCTTGTGGGGGTATCATTAGTTGGGGCTCTGTCTGGGTTAGTGATTGGGCGATCCGATAGTGAAAAAAGACATAATACTGTAGAGGATGGCGTCGTTTGTGGCGCATTTAGCAGCGCAATGATAGCTTTTGCGTTATTGATGAATTCACTTAAGATAGACGCTGATATTGACAAAGAAAAAACAAAAAATGATAAGGCCCGCAATTTGTTTATGAGTAACATTGGGGCCGATTATGATGCAAAAAATTTTGATGCCGCGAAAAATCTGGCCGAATACATATTGTCGTATATGGACGCAACAGACAAACAGAAAATAGAAAGTGAATATAAACAACTTGATTTGAACGATAACAAGGCCTGTGCCAAATTCATAAACCTTGTTCGGGATAGCATCGAAAAGGTTATTAACGATAACCAAGGGATGAGGAGTATATTACAAGAAATTGCTGCCGGCAAAACATACATGTTTCACGGTTGGAATTATGGCACAACGGGGCATGGCGGTCGGTAAAACTTCCATATGTTATTAAACTGGGCGCGTTCGCGTCCAGTTTTTGTTTCTTCGTGGTGCTTTGCACCGCGCACTCTCCGCTTACACCAAGCCGGGGCAAAGCCCTGGCGCAGTCTCGGCACCGCACCAGCGGTGACGGATAACCCTTGTCCCACGAAGCCTTGGCGAAGTGGGAACCAACACTTGCACTGGCCACTAAATATGATAAAATACATACATAATGTGGGGCGGGGCAATTGTTTCTTTTGCGATGGCGATGTTTACACACACGGCGGTTTACGCCGGGTTCATTGCGCCAATGGAATTTCCAAAGGTCGCGGCGGATTTGTCTTTTGTTGACCGTATGGCACTAAACGCCGCCGGATATGAACCATACGAAAGCGAATACGATGAAAACGGCAAATGTATTTCGGGGTGCGCGTATGCGTTACCAAATATCGAAGATGAAATCGCCGCAATGGAACGTCGCAATGCGATGGCCCGCCAAGATTTGGTGGACGATTACGGATACACCGAAAACGAAGATGGCGATTTAATCCCGCCGGCCGAAGATATGCCGTGGGACGATGGCCAGGGGGACCTTGATACGCCATTTCCAATCGAATACAAACAATGTGCGATTCAAAACCCAAAGTTCAAAAATACCAATGTGCCGTACGGGTCACCACTTGGGTATATAACATGCATAACGTCCGAATATGGCGTGCAAAGAAAATTATCTTGGTACAACAAAACAAAGATTCATTATGGTATTGATTTGGCCGCAAATACGGGAACACCGATATACGCGCCGGCAAATGGTACTGTTGTGACAGTATTCAATATGAACAGAACTTGCGGCAACGGAATCATCATAAAACACCCAAGTGGTTATGCAACACAATACTGTCACCTAAGCCGGGTGTCTGTGTCGCGTGGTGAATCGGTCGCGTCGGGGTGTCTTATTGGATACACGGGCAACACCGGCCAGAGTACCGGACCGCACCTGCATTACGCGGTAAAGAAAGATGGTTATGCGATAAACCCAAAAAACTTTATCGAACCCGGACACAGAATGTGTCACTAGTCATCTTTCAATTTGCGGAATTTTACCGCGAAACTGCCGTTATTTATCGGTGTGCATGAAACGATATACGGCGAAAGCAAACTTTCGCGCACCCATTCTTGAAATTTGATTTTAAGTATCCCACTTGCCCCCGTTATGATTTTCGCATCCTTTACCCCCGATAACGCAAGTTCCATGATTTCATCCCATGACTGTTCGATTGTTTTCATATGTAAATCAAGTGTCGCGTGTTCGGGAACATGCACGGGCGCAGGAATCCGTGTTGACAGGTGTAATTCGGTTCTAACGCGCCGACGCGTCACGGAATCATCCGGCGAAAAATCCGCCCCAATCATTTCGGCAATATCTTGGTCCGTAAGTTTGCGCATCGATTATTTATCTTTCAGTTTTTTCGCCCATTTGCCATCTGGAAAGTTTAGTTTTAACATTTCGGCAAACCCGTCCGCTTGTTCCGTCAGGCCAATTGCGGTATATGCCTCGGTAAGTCTATACATCGCCTCTTCGGGCATGACGGTTTCGGGCGCATCGGTTATAACAGATTGAAACTTTGTAATCGCACTTGCCCAGTTTTCTTTACGCATATCGTTGCGCGCGGAATACATAACCTTGCCCGCGATATAGTTTTTTAGGATATTGATTTTATTTTTGGCATTTTCGGCGTACGGCGACCGCGGAAACCGGTCAACGATTTGCTGAAATTGTTGTAATGCATAGACCGACATTCCCGGTTCACGGCGGACATCACTAACCTGGCGATAATAGCACATCCCGCGCAGGTATAATACATATGGCACATCCCGATGCCCCGGGTGAAACCGCATAAACCGGTCGGCGGTAAGGATTGCGCCCGGAAAATCATCGTCCAAGTATTGTGAATATGCCGCCATAATCAACGCGTCCGCCGACCAGCTGCTTGCCGGGTATTGTGTTTCAACCATTTGAAACTTTTCGGCCGCATCGTCATAGTTTTCTTTTTCAAATTCGCCGTACGCATCGTCATAGAGTTCCGTAATCGATTTATTCGTTATGATTTTATCGGTATCGCCACTGCATCCGGCAACGGCAATCCCCAGAAAAAGCGGTAAAAATAATTTTTTCATTTCTTTTTATTCCTGTCTTGATTTTGCTTGTTCGTGTTTAGTATAATCCAAACTATGAAACTTGGCAAACATATTTTCGGCGTTGGTGCCATGACGGGAATAAGTCGCATATTCGGATTCGTCCGCGATATGCTAATTGCGCGCGTACTGGGTGCGGGGCGGCTTTCGGATATTTTTCTTGCCGCGTTCAAATTGCCAAATTTGTTTCGTGACCTGCTTGGCGAAGGGGCATTGTCGGCGATATTTATTCCGATGTATGCGGATTCACGGCACGATGAATCGTTTGCAAAAAATGTGTTTTCGTGGCTCTTTGTTATATTGCTTGGAATAACATTGGTCTTTGAAATTTTTATGCCACTTGTTGTGTGGGGCCTTGCGCCCGGGTTTGCGGATGTGCCGGGTAAAATGGAAATGACCGTTGTTATATCGCGGATAATGTTTTTCTATGTTATTTTCATTTGCGCGGCGGCGTTTTTGTCGGCGGTGCTAAACGCTTTTTCGCGGTTTATGCTTGCGGCGTTTATGCCGGTGCTGTTAAATATCATGCTTATTGGCGCACTGCTGTTTTCGATGCATATCGGCGCATCGGACACGGTCCTTTACATAATGGCGGGCACGGTCGTTTTGTCCGGAATAATTCAATGTTTGGTACTGCTGTGGCGAATACACAGAAAACATTTTGGTTTGTGCCTTGTGGTGCCGCGATGGACGCCGGCGATAAAGACGATGTTCAAACGTTTTGGTGTAAGTTTGATTGGCAACGGCTTTTATCAAATTACTATAATTCTTGGGACATTGGTGGCAAGTTTTGAAAGTGGTGCGGTGTCGTGGCTTTATTATTCCGACCGAATTGTTCAGTTGCCATTTGCGATGATTGGACTTGCGGTTGGAACGGTTTTAATGTCGTCGATATCAAATGCAATCGCCGAAAAAAATATGCGCAGTGTCCATATCCAACAAAATTCTTCGATGCGCCAATCAATGATGTTGATTATGCCGTGCGTGGCGGGATTGTTCGTGTTGGCGGAACCGATAATAAAATATCTTTTTGAATACGGCGCATGGACGGCGCATTCAACGCACGCGGTCGCAATCGCAATTATGATTCAGGTTTTTGTTCTGCCCGCAATGCTGATAAGTCAGATTTATAGTAAAACACTCTATGCATCCCAGGATGTAAAAACACCGGTTAAAACAAGTATTGTATCGCTTGGTGTTGCGTCGGTGATATATTTGGGACTTTTCTGGTTCGTTGGATATTTGGCGATTCCGATTGGCGTGGTGGTAAGTGGTTATGTGAAAAATTACCTGCTGGGGCGCGCGTGTCGTCGGCGTGGACTTGCCAAAATTGATGGCCGAACGGTTCGTGCGATTGTTGTTTTTGGTGTAATTGCGGCGGCACTTGGGGTTGGACTTTGGGTTGTCCCGGTGACAAGTATTTTTGCACTTGGACTTGCGATTGCGGGTTATGGAATTATCTATATGCCGATTGCATTTTTAATAAATCGTAAAATATAAAAATAAAAAGTTGAAACCACCTTTTTTATATGGTATAATATGCGCATAAAGAATGTAAGGAGTAATCAATGAAAAAATTGGTATCTTTGGCGGTGTTGACCGCGTTGGTCGCGGGTTGCGCCGATTTGTCACAGACAGGTAGTTCGGATTATGGTTCCGATGGTATCGGTGAAGAAACCCTTGCCACAGAGGCAAAAACCACACCGGCACCGGTAAATGACGATTCGTATCTGCTTGCGGCGGCACCACGTTATTATGTTGGAAATGCGTACAAGGTCGAAGATACTCAATACATCCCGGCCGAAGATTGGACATATAACCAGGTCGGCATGGCGGGTATAATTCCAACTGAATTAAACGGCACGAAAACAAGTAATGGCGAAACATACAACATGAATCAAATGTTGGGAACAAGCAAAACTTTGCCACTGCCCACGATTGCCAAGGTCACAAATTTGGAAAACGGCGAATCGGTTGTTGTTCGTATAAACAATCGTGGCCCGTTTGTTAATACGCGTATTATCGATTTGTCTGCCGCCGCTGCGGAAAAGATTGGCGTAACCAATCAATCCAAGGTCCAGGTTCAGATTATGCCTGAACAAACAATGTTGGTAAAGACCGCAACGGTTGGCAAAACCGCGATGGTGCCGGCCACGGAAACGGTTGCAAAGCAACAGGTTGTTGCGGAACCCGTTCAAACATCCGAACCTGCGCCCGCACCGGCACCGGTTGCGTCCGGCGATTACAGTGTCCAAGTTGCGGCGTTTTATGCCGAAGACAGTGCGAATACATTATTGCAAAAAATGCGTAATTATGGCGATGCAATTGTCGTAAAGGAAGGCGATATGTACAAGGTTCGTATTGTAAATCTTGATGCCGCCGGCGCGCGTCGCGTGATTGATGCACTGCGTAATGGCGAAGGCATGGCGCCGGGTCTGTTAAAGAACGGACGCTGGATAAATGCCGACAGCATTTAAAAAGTTTCTCATGTGTGTACCTCCAAATCCTCGTTGCAAAACGGGGATTTTTTAGTGCGCTTTTGCACTTGTGGCATTTGTGGTAATTGATTTATATATAACACCGGCTTCATCAAACATTTTAAGAGATAAATTTAAAGTATCGCGCCAGCCGGGTATTTGTTTCTTTTCTTCTGGTTCCATATAAATTACTTCTTTGATATTAGATTGAATAATAGCTCCCGCACAACGCATACATGGCGGCATAGTGACATATAAAATCGCTTGGCTAAGATTAGTTCCATTTCTTGCCGCATTTAATATAGCGTTTACCTCGGCATGAACAACGTATTCATATTTTATTGGTCGTTCCCATCTTTGGGAAATATCATCATTGACGCCACGCGGAAAACCGTTATACCCCATAGAACGAACCTCTTTATCCGGTCCAATGATAACGCATCCGACTTTGGTGCTGCCATCCTTGGACCACCCTGCGATAAGTTTTGCCATTTCCATAAATCGTTGGTTCCATTTTTCGTCAAAAGTAAATTCTCTTTTTTCGTTAGTCATGGTAAATCCTTTTTGGTTAATTTACAATAACTACGCAGATTTTCAAGTTTTTTGTTCACTTTTGAAATATGTGTGCTATTGTTTATGGTATGAACAAGACATATTCTGGATTTATCGCAATTGCGGGGCCGACAAACGCCGGCAAAAGCACCCTGTTGAATCAAATCATGGGGCGCAAGGTTTCAATTGTTTCGCACAAGGTTCAAACAACGCGAACGAACCTGCGTGCCGTGAAAATGGTTGGGCCCCGCCAATTGATTTTTGTTGATACCCCCGGGATTTTCCGCCCCGCCCGTCGCCTTGATCGCGCAATGGTTTCGGCGGCGATGACCGCGCTTTCCGATGCGGATGCGGTTTTGTTGATTATCGATGCGACCAAGGGAATTACCGATACGGTGCGCGAAATTATCGGAAAAATCCGCGAACACAAAAATTTGTTTGTTGCGCTAAATAAAACCGACGCGGTAAAGAAAAGCGAGCTTTTGCCGATTGCCGCGGAATTAAATGAAATGGCGGATTTTCGTGAAATCTTTATGATTTCGGCAATGAAAAATGACGGCGTTGTGGAAATGTTGACGTCGTTGGCGGCGGTTATGCCGGCATCGCCATATTTGTTTGATGCGGCGGATGCAACCGATGTGCCGGATAATTTATACCTTGCGGAACTAACGCGGGAAAAGGTTTATCGTTATATTCACCAAGAATTGCCGTATCACATAAATGTCGTGACGGAACGTGTTGATGTCGATGCCGACGGGGTACTTGATATTTATCAGAAAATTGTTGTGCAAAGTGACGCACATAAAAAGATTGTGATTGGTCGCGCAGGGGCGCAACTTAAAAAAATTGGAACGGCGGCGCGGCATGATATCCAAGATCAATGGGGCGTGAACGCGCGCCTGCATTTGTTCGTGCGTGTTGAACCGGACTGGGAAAACACCGCCGAAAATTACACCGACCAAGGGTTAGAGTTTAAGAAATAACTAAAAATAAAGGACATAAAAATGAAAAGCAAAAAACATGTATTAGCAATGACAATACCGTTTATGCTGGTTGGCATCAATGCGTGTCGGGAATATGAACATCCTGTTGTTATCGAAGGGTTGGGATCTTTGGGGCCAAACGATTATTTTGCGAAACTACGCGATGTAGAAACAGATAGTATCAAACTGTATTATTGGGACCAAAAACCAAATTTATTTGATAGTTTCGCATTAGATGATACCGCGTATATTATTTGTCGCGAAGGTTTTTATAATCAAGAGTTTTATTATAACAATCATCGGATTATCAGTTGCCGCGATGCAAGCATGAATGTTGATGGACAAACAATGGCGGCGCGTAATCCAGATAATAAACTTATGCAATTAATCGGCCCTGGTGGCAAAATACGCGTTTATTAAAATGCTGCACACATCGGATTTTGATTTTGAATTGCCACCGGAACTTATTGCGTCGCACCCCCTTGTGCGCCGTGATGCATCGCGTATGTTGGTGGTGCAAAGTTCCCCTCCGTTGGAGGGGTGCCCGCAGGGCGGGGTGGTCAGAGACACCGTAAATTACCGCACATTACCATTTAATCCAAACCTGAAACAACGCGCCTGCGAATTGCGCAGGGCCGGCAGTTTGCCAGAGGCTTTACTCTGGAACGAGATAAAAAACAAAAAGTTAAATGGCCTTGATTTTGATAGGCAAAAAATAATTGGAAATTACATAGTTGATTTTTTCTGCGCATCAAAGTTTTTGGTAATCGAAATAGATGACAAAACGCACGACTTTAAAATCGAATATGACAAAGCGCGTGATGAATATTTGAAATCATTGCACCTTAATGTGATACATGTGTCCGCCGCGGAAGTGTTGAAAAATCCGCACGGTATTTTTCTCTGGCTCTCTAACCACCCTGGCACTTCGTGCCACCCCTCCACAGGAGGGGAACCCGCTCTCTCTGACAAACATATTCGTGATTTTTTAGATTACCTGCGCCCAGGCGATGTTGTTGTGTTTAACAATTCGCGGGTAATTCCGGCGCGCTTTGATGCGGACGGCCATGAAATCACACTGCACACCGCGGTGGATGATAAAAATTGGTGGGGCCTGTGTAAAAAGTTTAACAAAATAAACATCGGCGACACACTTACCATGACGGACGGCACAACAATAACCGTTATGGATAAAGACGACGAAAGCGGCCTGTTGTTACAATTCAATTGCGACAATGTTTTTGATGTGCTGAACCGCGTTGGTAAAATGCCATTGCCACCGTATATGAAACGTGACGCCGAAATCGCCGACCAAACGCGCTATCAAACGGTTTATGCGGATCCGCTTGGGTCAATGGCGGCACCGACGGCGGGTTTGCACTTTACCGATGAATTGATGCATGAAATAGAGGCGCGCGGCGCAAAAATAGTAAAAATCACATTACATGTTGGCGCGGGAACATGGATGCCGGTTAAAACTGAAAACCTTTCCGAACATAAAATGCACAGTGAATGGTGCCAAATCACACCCGCCCAGGCCGACATTATAAACAACGCAACGCGTGTAATCGCCGTTGGAACAACAACACTGCGCACATTGGAATCCGCCGCGTCAAGTTCCCCTCCTTTGGAGGGGTGGCGGGTAGCACCCGCCGGGGTGGTTAGAGACACCGCAAACTATCGCACATTACCATTTAACCCAAAATTAAAAGAGCGTGCACGCGAATTGCGTCATGCTGGCAGTTTGCCCGAGGCATTATTGTGGAACGAAATCAAAAATAAAAAATTAAATGGTCTGGATTTTGATAGACAGAAAATAATTGGAAATTACATCGTTGATTTCTTTTGTGCGTCAAAATTTTTAGTTATCGAGGTTGACGATAAAACCCGTGACACAAAAGTTGATTATGATAGGCAGCGTGATGAATATCTAAAATCTTTAAATCTTGCAGTGATACATATCCAGGCCAAAGATGTCTTGCAAGACCCTCACGGTGTTTTTAACTGGCTGTCTAACCACCCCGGCACTTCGTGCCACCCCTCCAACGGAGGTGAACGTGCGCGTGTTGCACCGTTTTGTGGTACAACGGATATTTTTATCACACCGGGATATAAATTTCGTGCGGTTGACGTTTTGCTGACGAATTTTCACCTGCCGAAATCAACACTTTTTATGTTGGTGTCGGCGTTTAGTGGACTTGCCGAAATGAAGGCCGCATACGCCCACGCCGTCGCCGAAAAATATAGGTTTTTCAGTTATGGCGATTGCTGTTTATTGTTCAGAAAGGAGAACCAGGATGAAATTTGAACCGACACTACACAAATTATCAAATGGAATAACGGTAATCCTTGACCCAATGGATTTAGAAACCGTTGCAATAAAGGTTAGTTTTGCGACCGGTTCTCGTGATGAAACGGCCGATACATTTGGAATAACACATTTTTGTGAACATATGTTATGCAAGGGAACACCAAAATTTCCGACGCGCAAAGAACTGCGCGATTTCTTGGAAAACATGGGTGGCGCATCAAATGCGTCAACGTCTGGTTCATCGCTAAGATTTTATGGACGCATAATCGCGGAAAATATAAATGTTTTATTAGAGGTTTTTGCCGACCAGTTAAAAAATTCTTTGTTTGATGCAGAAAAAATAGAAATCGAACGCAGTGTTATATTGGATGAATTGCGTCGCGCACAAAGTAATAATCAAAGAAAAAACGTCGATTTCATAGAAACAAATTTATTCGGATTTTCCGCTTATCGAACATTGGGAACGGTGGAAAATATCAAATCGTTTACGCGTAATCAAATGATTGATTGGTTAAAAAAACGATTGTCAGCCAAGAATTGCACGATATGTGTTTCGGGGCGCATTGACGATGCGACGGAATTGTTGCAAAGAATTGAAGATTTATTTAATTTCTTGCCGACACACGATGTATCAAAGAACACAGAATTGAATTATACACCATGCACAGAATTTTTGTCTGAACCAAGTATCAAAAATGTTTGTGTCGATATTTTGTTTCCATACATACGCGCCGACACTTATGAAAACCTGCGGATCAATATGGCCGAAGGAAAATTTCGCAAATATCTTAGCCAAGAATTGGGTGAAGTTTTGCGCCAACAAAATGGTCTTGTTTACGGTCTTGGAATGACATCGTTTGGAAATGAATTTGACGGGGTTCGTGGAATTCATACGGAAACATCGCCGGAAAATTTGAAAAAAGCAATCGCACTTATGGCACAAACCGCATATCGTATTTATAATATTGATAAAATTACACAACCAGTAATAGACAGATTTCGTAATATACATCGATTGATGGATGCGGATTTCTTGGAATCTGCGGTGCGTCGTTGTGATGTTCTGATTGGACATTGGGTCGACTTTGGTAAACTTTACGATTATGATAATATGATAAAAATTGATAAAGAAATTACCGCCGATGAAGTAATAAATTCTGCAACTGGATTTTTTGATGGCACAATGTCCATCATGACATTCGGCGCAGAACATAACATGGATACAGAAAAAATTTGGAAAGATAATTTTAAGTAAGGGAAATAAGCAATGTCACTGAAATTTAATCTTATCACAACGGATGGAAATGCGCGGCGGGGCGCGGTGGAAACCGCACATGGAACTTTTCAAACGCCCGCGTTTATGGCGGTTGGAACGGCGGCAACGGTCAAGGCGTTGACGATGGACCAGGTTCGCGCGACCGGAACCGAAGTGATTTTGGGCAACACATATCATCTGATGATGCGGCCCGGCGGTGACCTGGTGGAAAAGATGGGTGGTCTGCACAAATTCAGTGGTTGGCACGGGCCGATTTTGACCGACAGTGGCGGTTTTCAGGTTATGTCGCTTTCGAACCTGGTAAAAATGAAGGAAGAGGGCGTAGAGTTCACTTCGCACATTGACGGCGGGATAAAACACTTTTTGCGCCCCGAAGATTCCGTGCATATTCAACACCAACTTGATTCCAATATCACAATGGTTTTGGACGAATGTTTGAAATTACCGACAACACGCGCCCGCGCGGAAAAAAATGTTGATATGGTGACGCGTTGGGCGGAGCGCAGTAAAAACGCGTTTGTTAACCGCCCGGGCTATGGTATTTTCGGCATTGTCCAAGGGGCCGATTTCCCCGACCTGCGTGAAAAGTCCGCACGGGAACTGACCGCAATTGGGTTTGACGGGTATGCAATCGGTGGACTTGCGGTTGGGGAACCGCAAAGCGTTATGTTCGATATGATATCGGTTGTCGCGCCAATGTTGCCAACGGACAAACCACGATATTTAATGGGCGTTGGAACACCACTGGATATTTTGGGTGCGGTGGAACGCGGCGTTGATATGTTCGATTGTGTTATGCCAACGCGCGCGGGTCGTACCGCGATGGCGTTTACGCGCCATGGCACAATGAATATGCGCAACGCGAAATACCGCGACGATAACGCGCCATTGGACGACAAATGTGGTTGCCCGGCGTGTAAACTTTCGCGCGCGTATTTGCACCACTTGATAAAGTGCAACGAAATTTTGGGTGCAACCCTGCTTACCGGGCATAACCTTTGGTTCTATCAAGACCTGATGTGCGGCATCCGCGAAAGCATAGAGCAGGGGCGTTTTGCCGAATTCAAGGCAGAGTTTATAAAGAATTATATGGGTTAGTTCTCCTCCTGTGGAGGAGTACGGCGAAGCCGGGAGGTGGTCTTTTTGAAAAAATAATTTTCCGTTGCAATGAAATTTGTTTCTTTGTTAAAATGAAAATAATTAAAGCAAAGGAGCAAACATGCCAAAGAAAAAAGAAATTGAAGTAATCGACCGCGGTGGCGCGAAAACCGTCGCCAAGAAAACGTCCGTCGTGACGCACGCGCGGCGCATATTCTTAATTGTGTCTGTTTTGTGGCTTGCGTTCGTTGTGTGGTTTCCGTTGCATGTCAAAAATAAATATTCTGATTCGATAAAGCAATCGACCGTTGTTGCAATTTTCTATGATTTGCAACGCAATGTCGCGGAACAATACGAACGGATGCTGAATGGGGTTAAAAATGCAATAAACCTTGAAAAGCCCGTCGCGTTTGCAATTGACAAGGTTAAAATGGTTGAAACCCAGGTAAACAAGGTGACCGACACAACCGCAAAAGCCAAAGAACAAACCGCCAAGGTCAAAGAACAAACATCGGGTGTTCGCGGACTTACCGGACTTGCCAATAAATTTGGAATAAATACCGATGCGGTTGATAACGTGCTGGACACCGCGGATGGGGCGGTGGACAAGGCGAACGCCGCGGTGGACAAGGTTGATAACGTTGCGAAGATGGTGAACGAAAAATTGGACGGCGTTGAAAAAGAATTGACGCGTGTCACACAGATAGAGGTTGATAAAGTAATCGATGCCGCAATCAAAAGCCAAATGGATTCGGCGGTCGCAATGCTGTTCACGAAATATGATATTAAACACGTGTATCCATGGGAACCGTCGTCTTGGCCGACCGCGCGCAAGATTTATCGCGAATTGGTGAATTCTAATTTGGACTTTGTTCAAACGATTATCAAAACCGTGAATAAGTATTTCGGCTATGTGATTTGGGGTTTTGTAATCGCGGCTTGGGCTTTGGGGCTTTATATCTGGACATTTATACGCGGTAAATACAAGGCAACAATTGCACCGTTTATCGTATGCCCGCGTTGTGGCCACACATTTGCAGACCGGCGTACAGCAATGAGTTTTATGAAGTTGTTGCAACCATGGAAATGGTTTTAAGATTGTTTGATAACACCGCCCCATCTGGGGCGGTTTTTGTATGAATATTTTTTTCTTGCAAACTGGATTTTTATATGTAAAAATATCCGACGACTTGCGGGCGTAGCTCAGTTGGCTAGAGCGCAACCTTGCCAAGGTTGAGGTCGAGGGTTCGAGCCCCTTTGCCCGCACCATAAATTTTTGTTAATAAAAACGACGTCAATGACGCCGTTTTTATTTAAAAAAATTTAATGCCGCGGCGGAGTGCGCAAAGCACACGAAGACGGGCAATATTCCAGGAAATTTTGTTAGCCCACGCAACAAAGCGTGGGCTTAAAAAATTTCAGCATAATATTTTTCTATTGATTTTATATTTCGTTTTTTTATACAGTTCCAACAGGAAAGGAGAAGATTATGAAAAAAATCATAGGAATATGTTTCGCAATCGTTGCATTGGTTGCATGCACGGTTAAATTAAGCACTGTATTAAATGTTTCTGATATCTTATCGGACCAAAACAAGGCATTGATGGTTGATGTGCGTGTTGTGGTGATGTCTTGTGCCGATGAAAATATCGAAAAAATTAAACGCGAATTTGAAAAACGCAAAATTACCGCCCGGTATAACAAGTGTGGTTCGGGCGATATGTTTAATGAATACGCGGATTTTTCGTTGCCAATCGCAATAGTCAAGGATTTATCAAAACCCGTTCCGGTTGAAAATGGGATATATTTCTATGTCGCAGATGATACTTTGTCATTGCGCACATCGGATAATTTTGCATCTCTTTTGGTTTCTGATTCGGATTTAATGTCGGACAAGATAAATATATCTTCAATTGAATTTTCACTAACGAACGATGGTATGTCGGATTTTGTTATAAATCCGTTGTTGGTGTTTGTTGATGAAAGCCCGGTATTTAACACTGAAATCACAATTCCATCTTTTAGCAAGGTTTTAATAAAGTTGCCCGATGTTGCAAATAAATTACTTGAAAAATCAAATGCCGAATATCCGTTGTTTAGGTTTGTGCATAATGACTAAGGTTTAACGCCGGTGCACACCGGCGTTAACACGAATGTTTTTATATACATCTGTGACCACGCCTAAGATCTTTGGTGTATCATTTATCAGTGTTAAAAAAGTTCACTAACCACTAATCACTTGCACTAACACTTAAACACCTATGCCAATGCGCCGACGGACATTGTGATACGGCGGATACCACTGCTGATAGATTTTTCCTTGTTTATTTTTGCACGCAAAATTTCGCCGGTGTGATTTACATGCGTTCCGCCACACAGTTCGCATGACACATCGCCCGCGGTTATCACGCGCACGACATCGTCATACTTTTCGCCAAACAGTGCCATCGCCCCGCGCTTTTTTGCCGCATCAATTGGCATTTCTTCGTGTGAAACCGGCATGTCGGCTGCAATCCATTTGTTCACCAAATCTTCAACCGCGGTTTTTTCTTCCGCCGTCATCGCGCGTCCAAACGAAAAGTCAAATCGCACAGAATCCGGCGCAACCCGTGACCCACGTTGTTCCACGTCGGTATTAAGGACTTGTCGCAACGCCGCCTGTAACAGGTGTGTTGCGGTATGCGCACGCGCCGTCTGCGCCCGAATATCCGCGTTTATGACCGTTGTCACCGTGTCACCCACAGAAATTTTTCCAACGACCGTTCCACGGTGCAAAACAACATTGTTTGCGCGTGCGGCATCCGTCACATCCAAAACGACATTGTCGCCAATTTTTAATTTACCGCTGTCGCCAACCTGGCCACCTTGGGTGCCATAGAAATTTGTTTTATCCAATGCAACCTCTACCACATCACCATCGGTTGCGGTGTCCACAAAATCTTCCCCGCGCAGTATCGCCAAAACGCGCGATTGCATATTCGCCACGGGCGCATACTTTGTCGTGTCATCCGTCGCCGTCACATCGCCACGCGATTCCCAGAGCAATTTTGTTCCGCGTGTGTCGGCGCGACTGCGTTCTTTTTGCGCCGCCATTTCGGATTCAAACCCGGCGACATCAACATCGATTCCCTTTTCACGCAAAATCATTTGCGTTAAATCAAGTGGGAATCCATATGTATCAAATAACTTAAACGCGACCGCCCCCGGCAATGTTTTCCCGGAAAGTTTCGGCAATTCATTGTCCAACAACTTCATACCATTATTCAACATATCGGCAAAGGCGTTTTCTTCGTTCGTTATAATTTCAACAACATGCGCCCGGTTTTTGGCGAGTTCCGGATATGCACCACCCATCTGTTCAACCAACGCTGGATAAAGTTTTGATAGTAGCGCCCCCGAATGCCCAAGTAATTGCCCATGCCGCATCGCACGACGCAAGATACGGCGAATCACATAACCACGGTCGGTGTTTGATGGTATAACCCCATCGGCAATTGCAAAACCAACCGAACGCAAATGGTCGGTAATAACCTTGAAACTGGTTTTGTTTTCATTTGTTTCGGCAACGCCGGTCACATCACTTACCGCACGTTTAAGGTTCCGGAATAAATCGGTGTCATAGTTATCAAATTTCCCCTGAAGCATTGCCGCCCATCGTTCCAGTCCCGCACCCGTATCAACATTTTGCTTTGGCAATTTTGTTAAATTCCCATTTGCATCACGGTCGTATTGCATAAAAACATCGTTCCAAATTTCAACAAAACGCCCGCCGTCTTCGTCCGGTGTCCCGGGCAATCCACCCGGAATATCCGCCCCAAAGTCATAGAAAATTTCGCTGCACGGACCGCACGGACCGGTATCGCCCGCCGACCACCAGTTATCTTTATCCAAACGGATTGCGTCTTTGCCCGCGACTTTTTTCCAAATTTCCGTTGCTTCGTCATCGGAAATATGTGTCGTCACAACAAGGCGCGCCGGGTCAATCCCAATAACACGCGTTAGTAAATCCCAAGACATTTCGATTGCACCCTGTTTGAAATAATCGCCAAACGACCAATTCCCCATCATTTCAAAGAAAGTATGATGCCGACCGTCAAAACCAACATCTTCTAAATCATTATGCTTGCCACCCGCGCGAATGCATTTTTGCACATCTGCAACACGTGGCGCCGGTGCGGGTTCGATGCCCTGTAAAATACCTTTCCACGGAACCATGCCCGCCACGGTAAAAAGCAATGTTGGGTCATTCGGTATAAGCGACGCAGACGGTACAATTTTATGCCCGTGCGATTCAAAATAATCCAAGAAAACTTTTCTAATTTCATCGTATGTCATGGCAATTTTCCTTTTTTATTATGGCAAGATTATAGAACATTATTGCGCATCCGCAACCATATTTTGCGCGATTGTATAAATACCCTGAATTTTCTTGTTTTTTGTATATTTTATGTTAGTATCCGGCTAACAAAGAGGTGTTGATTATGTCCACGGAGTTAACAAAAGACGGAATGAGAGAAATGGTGGAAAACCTTTTGAGGGGGCTTCCGTTTATGACAAAAGAATACAAAATAAAAGTAGAGAAATTAAAACAACAAATACTGCCGGCCCCAAACGAAGAATCGGCAAATTTACAACCATTAGGTACGCACAAAGTTTTTTCAAGTGTGTTAAACGATGTGAAATTGAATATACCGGTCATGTTGGTGGGACCCGCGGGTTGCGGAAAATCAACATTGCTGGACCAAGTCGCGAAAAAATTAAATTTACAACATTATCCAATGTCTGTAAATGGTCAAACAGCCGAATATCATATCATTGGATATAAAAATGCAAATGGCGATTATATTGGAACGGCTTTCCGTGATGCGTATGAAAAAGGCGGATTATTTTCATTTGAAGAAATTGACGCGGGAAATCCAAATGTTTTGACCGTTATCAATAATGCGCTTAGTCAGGATTTTTATTTGTTTCCTGATAAACTTGTTCAAAAAAACAGAGATTTCAGATTATGTGCTTCGGCGAACACATATGGATACGGTGCAACCCGACAATACGTTGGACGCAATCCCTTGGATGCCGCAACATTGGATAGGTTCGGTATGACTTATGTAGATTATGACGAAGAATTAGAAAAACAAATTGGCCCAGTACCAGAATGGACATTTTTTGTTCAGGCTTTGCGGCATACAGTGTCAGATTGGGATAATTCCATACCACCAATTGTAATAAGTACCCGTGCGGTCGTCTTAGGGGGGCGTGATGTGCAATCAGGAACAAATTGGGACAATGCTTTGCACAAATTTGTTTGGCGCGGTGTTGCTTTAAAACCAGAGGTTATCGATGCCATGAAAAGAAACGCGTTCGAATCCTTTATTAAAACATATTTTGAATATGCACGGGCAAAATGAATATGAAGGTATTTGAAAGGTATTTTTTGTGGGATGATTTTTTAGAATATGTTGATTGGCAACCATCAAATTCCCAAGAAGCTAGCCACGGAGCGGAGTTTTCACCGCATGGTTTACCTGTCACTTTTGATTTAGAATACAAAAAACAACGCTGGTATGGAACATTTTCGTTTGAAGAAGCGATGCTTATGGGCCGTAATGGATGGCCAGAAATGGCGAAAGAAGTGAAAGACGTGGTTGTAAATCCTTGGGATACCATTATTGATATTCGTCCATGGAATCCGATACATTCAATTGCGGGTTCCGGCATAGATATAAACGGTTATATCGTTGGTGTCCCAGAATGTATGTTTCGACAAAACGATTCCGTTACCAAAGCCGTGAATATTGTTATAAATGTTGGGCATGCATACCGCATTAGGCCGTCCGAGATTGTGAGAAACGGCAAACAGATAGTTGATATAGTAAATGCATTTGAAATAAATAATATACATACACGGCTTGTTGTTATGGTGGCGGTATCAGACGATTACAAGGATGTATTCCGAACTTTTGTTGTTTGTAAAGACCTTTATGATAGTTTTGATTTAAAAAGGGTTATGTTCGCGGTTGCACACCCCAGTTTTTTACGCAGATTATGGTTTTCTATGGCGGAACGTGAACCGATGGAAATTCGTAATAAATTTGGTTTTTTATTTGATTGTGGCTATGGGGAATGTGTACATGATTTTGAATATAAAGATGATAAAAATATATTGTATTTTGTTGTAACAAAAGGAAATAAAAATTCAATAATAAAAAACCAAATGTCCGATATTGCAAAATCGTATCGTTTTTCATATTCCGAATTTAGCCAAAATTTACAAGACCTGACACAACGGCGTTTTATAAAAATAGATAAATCATATTAGGTATCATTTTTTATGTTACAAGAATGATGGCAAATATATAAATACTATATTTGCGCCGCGGCGCGTTCAAACATTTCGGTAAATTTTTTAATAACATTATTGTTGAAAGTCCGCGCGGATGTTGCCGGCACCATACGCAGACCGTATTTATGTGTTGCCCGCCCAAGTTTTATTGAAACATAATTTGTTTGATTCATATAGATTGCGGACATTTCCGGATATCGCACGCGCATAAAGGTTTTTAACCCCACCCACATGATTGCCCCCACCGGCACGCGATATTTGAAACCGTGTTCGATTTTTTTTATTTCCGGTAATATCGTGCGCATAAAATGTGCGAATTCAATTGCCACATCCCGCCGAACAAGTGTCCCCGTGATATCAAAATGTGCACCCGTCTTGCCATATTCCGAACCGGCCGTCCATTTTGGGCTAATTTTAAATATGTCCGTTATGTTATCCGAAATTGTTGTTGCGTTTTGAACAATTGCAAAGGTTGATTCCGAAACATTTGGCACAGTCGCATCAATCAGTGCATCATCGTCATCAACAAACAAAATCCAATTGCCCGGAATCTTTTCATTATCAATATATTCCAAAGTTGCAATTCGTGATTCAAATTCGCCAAGATTATTTTTTTCGTTTATAATATGCAACGCGCCACGCCATCCGGTCCCGCGCACAAAATCACGCGAAAGTTCGGTGCCCGGATTGTCATTATGTATAACCAGTGTCGCATCGCGCGCGCACCGCCGCACCGCCGGTATGGAAAGGCGCAACGCATCAATATCGTATGTGGTTATCGCGATAACAAGGTCTGATTTCCGTGCAAACATAATTAAATCTTAAATAAAACTTTCAAAAATTGCAATTGGTTAGTTTTTTGTGGTATAATATAACAACAAAGGAAAAATCCCACATGAAAAAGTCAATGATTTCGGTAATAACTTTTTTGACCATCATTGTTTTGATGGCGGCGTTTGATTTTTCACTGGGGCCCGATACGGTGATAAATGTTCCGGCGGATATGCGTGGAAAGGCTTTATTTATATGTCCCGCCGAAAGCAGTTTATGGGACGCACTTGCCGCCGGATTCGGACATTTTTATAAATATATAACAATCGGATTTTTCTTTGCGGCGATTATATTGGTGTTTGTTTGGGGGTGGGCGCTGTATCAAAATTTATTAAAAGATTCATTTAAAAAAGATGATTTTTCCAAACCGTGGGGATTTACCAAGTTGCTTTTTTGGGCGGGCGTCATAATGATTCTTGTGTTTAATACGCCAAACAAATATCGCACGGTTAGTGTCACAAATCGCCCAGGAAACTGGGTTTTATGTGAAAATTCATCGGATGGTGCAATCGCAGTAAACAGCGACCTTGTCCATGCAAGATAATAAAAAATCGGGCTTTTTATAAATACATCTTGACTTACACCGCGGAATTCTTTACGATTCGGTCAGGCGTTTCGGGCAATGCCCTTGAAAATTGCTTGGTTGCGTTTTGATGTTTTTTGTAATCGGCGCAAATACAATGATTTTCATGGGCATTGCCAACGAAGCGTTGGACACCTTAAATAAATTTATGAAAGGAGAAAACAAATGAACAAACAACAATTAATCGAAGCAATGGCAAACGAAGTTGACATCACCAAAGCAACCGCGGCGGCATGTCTTGATGCGTTTATCAACACTGTCACAAAAGTTCTGAAAAAGAAAGGTGACGTTCGCTTGGTCGGTTTTGGAACATTCACAACCGCAAAGCGCAAGGCCACAACCGGCCGCAACCCACAAACGGGTGCCGCTATTAAAATTCCGGCCTCTACTCAGCCGAAATTTAAACCTGGCAAGGCTTTGAAAGATGCTTTGAATTAAACAATTGTTTGATTTATCGCACACCCCGCAACCGCGGGGTGTTTTTTCATATGCTTACTATTTTTCTTGTGTTTGATATAAAAAAACTGTAATATCCCTGCATAAATTTTTAACAAAGGATTTTATAACATGGTTAAATTGCACGAATATGTTGAACCAGATCTTGAATTGGATGCCGATACGGATGAAGATTTATCTGTGCACGTTTCGAACGAAAAATCGGATAAAAAGAAAAAAAATGCGACATCGAATTCAACCGATGAAAAGGTTTATTTTATGGCGCTTGGCGGATTGGAACACGTTGGGCAAAATATGTACCTTTACAAATACAAGAATAAATTTATCGTGGTTGATTGCGGCATGGGTTTTTTAGAGGAAGAAATCGGTGCCGGCGATGTGCAATACTGTGATACAAAATGGCTTGAAAAGCACAAAAAAAATGTCGTTGCTTTTGTTATTACGCATGGACACGAAGACCATATTGGCGCGTTAAAATACATTTGGCCAAAGTTCCGCAAACCAATTTATTGCACGCGTTTTCCGGCGGAAATTTTGCGTGAAACTTTTCGTGGCATTGAATTAGATTTTGATCCAAAGCGTGATATTGTTGAATTTGATGCGGCGGGCGCAACATTAAAACTGGACCCGTTTGAAATCGAAACTTTCCACGTAAGTCATTCTGTGCCAGAGGCGCAAATGTTGATTATCAAAACCGGCGCGGGCAAGATTTTGCATACCGGCGATTGGACGTTTAACGATGATAACCCGATTGAACCGGGAACGGATTATGCGCGCCTGCGTGAAATTGGTTCGGATCCAAAACTTATTGCGTGCGCGTGCGATTCGACCTCTGTGTCGCGTCAAAATCCGCAAACAACGGAAATTCAGGTTCGCGACACATTGACACAAATTATGCGCGATGCACCGGGGCGTGTGATTGTGACCGGATATTCACGCAGTATTGCGCGATTAAAAATGTTTGCAGAGGCCGCACGTGCCACCGGGCGCATGGCCGCGATTAAGGAACGCAGTAATCCAAACCCCGTGCCATACGTTGGGTTGCCTGAATTCCGTGAAATGGGAATTGAATTCAAATACCTAAATGAAAATGATATTTTTCAGTTTTCAGAAATCAAAGATTTGCCGGCGGAAAAACAGGCGATATTTTTGACCGGGTCCCAGGGCGAAAAATATGCGATGTTAACCCGTCTTTGCCGGGGCCAGGTAAAAGAAATGAAACTTATGCCGACCGACACGGTGGTGTTTAGTGCGATTATTATCCCCGGCCGCGAACAAGATGTTTCGTTCCTTTATAACAAACTTGCGAAAATGGGAATTCACACGCACACGATTTATGACACCGACCATGTGCATGCCAGTGGCCACGCCGGCCGGCCGGAACTTGAACGATTCTATGATATGGTCCACCCCCAGGTTTCAATCCCGATGCACGGCGATTATATAAATGAAATGCTGAACGGGAAAATGGCGATGGAACGTGGCGGCGCAAAGCATATGATGTTGGTGCGAAATGGCGAAATGATTGCACTGGGCGATGGTGCGGAACCATACGTTTGCGAAACAATCGAAACCGGTTATGTGGTGATGGAGGGTGAAACCGAACGCAGCGCCAATGACCCAGTGTACAAAAACCGCAAGAAAATCGCATCGAACGGCGCGATATTCGTGACATTGCCGGTGGATAAACGCGGTTACCTTAAAGGTACGCCGGATGTTTCCAGTGCGGGTATTTTCGAATCTGACACGACCGGGTTTATGAAACGTCAAATTCAAATCGAAATTACCAAGGCGATTGACGAATTATCAAAGGCCG
This sequence comes from uncultured Pseudomonadota bacterium, assembly GCA_902787305.1. Lineage (GTDB taxonomy): Bacteria > Pseudomonadota > Alphaproteobacteria > Rs-D84 > Rs-D84 > Enterousia. Next base: position 46,888 of record CADAFS010000007.1, read on the forward strand.
AACGCAAGTCCCAGGATAATTTAACCCGTGCGGTTCAAACAGCGGCGAACAAGGTTGTACGCGCATCACTGGGGGCGGATAAAAAACCACAATACAGTGTGCACTTTGTGCAGAAATAGTGGATATCCGTCTTCGTCCGTCACCGCGAAGCGGCGCCGTGACTACGCCGAGACTGCGCCAGGGCTTTGCCCTGGCTTGGTGTTAGTACGGGCACGTCTGGTCGCGACGGAGCGGTAGCGAAGACGGATGCGCCGGTTTTGTTATTTTGCAAGCATCAAAAATGCACGATTTTTGGGGTGCTTTTTTGGGGTGGTGGATTTTACGCAAACCCGCGGAATTCGCGGGTTTTTGGTGGTAAAAAGTGTATAAAAAAAACCAAGGTTTTTAGTCAACACTTTTTTTCAAAAAATCAAAATTTTTATTTTCTGTAAAATCAATGACTTACGAATTTTGGTTTTTTAGCCCAAAGTGTATAAAAAAAACCTTGGTTTTTGTTACACTATTATCAGGGTGCTACCCGCCACCCCTCTCGAGAGGGGAACTTTGGGCCGCTATAAAACTGGCGGGGTGTGGTTTGCCACCATTATCGCGATTGTAATCGCCATGCCGGCATATGCGGACACGGCCGCCAAAACCGTCACATCACAAAAATATGTTGATGACCAAATCGCAACCAAGCAACCCATATTAAACGCGGGCGGCACCGATTTACGCAACAATGTCGTTATGTATACGAATCAGGCGGGCGAAGTCACATCAAAGCCGATATCAACAACGCTTTCGGGCACCGGTATCGATAATAATTTACCAACGGTTGGTGCGGTAAACACCGGACTTGCCACCAAGCAAGATGAATTATCCGGAACATCGGGCAATGTTGTCACATACACATCAAACGCGGGAACACTGGGCGAACATGCGGTGTATAAAACAACGACCACATACGACACCACAAACGCGGGTGCATTGGTAGAGGCAAATCATGCGAACAGTGCGATAGCGAAAGGATTAAATGAACATTTAACATGTGCGCCCAATGGTGTTGACCCGGTTAGTAATAATTGTTGGCTGTGGCAAATAAATGACCAGGCGGCGGGCACGGTATATACCGAACATCAATAAAAAAAGAGCGAGAGAGATTCCAAATGAAAAAATTACTATCGTTATTGCTGATAATCTGTTCGATTGGTGTTG
>CADAFS010000008.1 GCA_902787305.1 uncultured Pseudomonadota bacterium
TTACTATCGTTATTGCTGATAATCTGTTCGATTGGTGTTGCGTATGCGGATGACAAAAGCACGGTGACATCGTTAAAGTATGTGACGGATGAACTGAACGCGCGCCAGGATAAGTTCGGTGCGAACGATGGCAAGGCGATGACATTTACAAATGTTGCGGGCGGAAATTTACCACGCGATGTAAAAGAAAGTTTGGGAACAAGTACAACTGATAGTGGCCTGCCGACGGTAAGTGCGGTGAACACGGGATTAGAAAACAAACAAGATGAAATTGGTGCGGCGAATATGAATACTGTTGTGACGTATACCGGCACACCAGGAACACTTGGTCAAAAGGGGATATACCAGGACACCGGCACATACGTGGCACAGAGTGATAACCTGATACAAGCATCAACATTTAATGCGGCGTTGCGTAATGGATTAAATAATGAATTTGTGTGCGCAGACCGCGACCCAGTATCAAACCAATGTTGGTTGTGGACGATTGATAATGCAACCGAAAACACACTTTTGCCCGATGGATATACGCCACTTGAATATATTGAATCAACAGGTACACAGTATATTAACACAGGGATTAATGGTGGCGCAGGAGTATCGGTTGACATGGTTGTTCAGGGAACCGGTGATAGAGGTATTATTTTTAGTTTTGACCAAGATTATATAGGGTCTTATGTTGGTGATAATGGCAGCAACTTTTACTGTGGTGACGGTACATTCACAGAGGCATCAAGTTTACAAAAAACTAATATAACAACCTATTGGGAAACGAATGATTCAAAATTAAAACAAACAGTAACAATAAACGGTATTACAAAAACAGTTGTGTATTCTAGAACACCAAGTACGATAGAATTATTTAAGGGGCGTTTTTGGGGTGCGGCCGACAGTTTTTGGGCGGGAAAAGTGTATTCTTTTTCGATATCCAGGAATGGAAATTTGATTCTTAATCTTATACCAGTAAAACGAGGAAACACAGTTGGTATGTACGATACGGTCAACAGGCAATTCTATACGAATGCCGCAACCAGTGGCCCCGACTTTACGCCTGGGCCGGAATCGTCCGCACAAAACGTTTATATCCCACAAAATCAATCCGCCCAAAATCAATAGTTTTACTTGCGGCGCAATAATGCCAACATAAATTCGTCCAAGTCACCGTCCAACACGGCGTCTGAATCGGTGTTTTCGGTACCGGTTCTGACATCTTTGACCAAACGATATGGATACAGGACATAGTTTCGAATCTGACTGCCCCACTCGATTTTTTTCTGTGCGGCCTTGGCGGCGTCTTCTTCGGCGGCGCGTTTTTCCATTTCCAATTCATACAAACGCGAACGCAAGATTTTCATTGCCATATCTTTATTCTGAAATTGACTGCGTTCATTTTGGCACGTGACAACGATTCCGGTTGGAATATGGGTAATGCGGACGGCACTGTCGGTTTTATTCACGTGTTGCCCGCCCGCGCCCGAAGAACGATATGTGTCAATGCGCAGGTCTTTTTCATTTATTTCGATATTGATTGTGTCGTCGATATCCGGCCATACGTCAACGGATGCAAAACTTGTTTGGCGTTTGCCGTTCGCATTAAACGGCGATATGCGCACCAATCGATGCACACCGATTTCATTACGCAGCCACCCATACGCGCGTTCACCGATTATTCGCATGGTCATACTTTTAATTCCGGCGGTGTCACCTTCGTGTTCTTCGATTATTTCCACCGCAAATCCATGTCGTTCGGCCCAACGCGTGTACATACGCGCCAACATTTGCGCCCAATCTTGGGCTTCGGTTCCGCCGGCGCCGGCCTGGATAAACAAAAACGCGTTGTTGCCGTCCGCGGGCCCATTAAACAATGTCACATACGCCGCACGGCGGGCGTCATCCGCCAATTTTTCAATTGCCGCGATTACATCCGCATCATCGGGCGCAATCGCGTACAATTCGCGCAGGTTTTCAAATTCCGCATCCATATCCGCTATCATTCTCAGGTCGCGTTCAGCCACGGACTTTTTCTGCATAATCGCGCGCGCCACATCCGGGTCGTTCCATAAATCTGGCGAAAGTGATTGTTTGGTTAAATCGTCGATTTGCGTCCTGAGTTTATCCGGGTCAAAGAAACCCCCGAATATTATTCAGGTTATCGGAAATTTCACTAAAGATTTCATTTGCCAAAAACATAGGACTATCATAGCAATCAAAATTCCAAAATCAACAATAAATCTTGCGAGCGCCCTAAAATTATGATAAAATAAGCGACAGATAGGGGGGAGAGTTTCATGAAACATTTCTTTCGTATGACAGGCGTTGTGTGTGCATGCATGATTGGTGCGGGCGCGTATGGCATTTCGGCGGGAACAACCGCGACAAATATGGCGCGTGGCGTGAATATGGGCACGGTTGGCAACACAAACCTGCGCGGGAACCAAGGTTTGGCGAATGCATATAAAACCAATCAGCGCAATACTTACTATATGGTAAATGTGCCAGATGTCGATAGTGCGTGTCGTATAAAGATTGATAAATGCCTGTCCGATTATTGTGGCGATATTACCGTTGTCCCAGGCCAGGTATCGGGCCGCTGTGCATACGCAACAGAAAGCGAATTGTATAATTATGTTCTGCTTTGCCTGCGTAATGACGTGTCGGTGTTATTGCCGAACTATGCGACGAATACGAAAATGGGTGTTGGTGGTGTAAATACCGCGGCGCACCTTTGCCCGTCATATGTACAACAAGAATTAATGGCGTGGCTGGCCATGTCAAACATGGCGAACGAATTGACCAAGGCGCATTCACCACAGTGCCTGCAGCGGCGCCAGGAATTAGAGGCCGCAATGTCTTGCCATGCGGTCGCATTGGCGTATGGAAACGAAACATCAAGTATGCTTATGTCGCAACTTAGTGATTTTTGCGGTGCGGGCGTGCCGGGTGGATCGGCCGAAATGGTGTCACGATTCGCAAATGCCGGCAACATTGGTGCAAACATTTGGGGATGGGCGGAAAAAATTGTAACGCTTGATTTGAATAAAAAGGCTTCCGATTGGGAAAACGCGGTTGATGCGGTTTTGGCGTCCTATACAAATCGTATGAATTTGGCGTGCGGTGAAAATATGCAACTGAATTTGGCGGCGCATGAAACCGGAAATTCAAATGCGGCACTGCAAACCGCGGCGGCGATTGCGGCGGGCGTTGCATTTCCCGATGCACAAAAAAAAACTAATGCAATAGATAAAAACGCCGGCAAATACGGAATTTTTTTCGAAGTTAAATCTAATACCGAAGTTTATGATTATGCGACCGCAAATCAGGTTATTCAGGCGGGGCTTTCAAATTCGCCCCTTACCCAAAATGCGTTTTTAACATCGGCGCAAATGGATAACATGCAAAATGCGTATAAGTACGGAACCAAGGTTTTTATCCTGCGCGATAGCACGCGTTGCTTTATGGTGCCGGTTGCCGACACAACCAGTGCCGAACGTTCGATGGTCGCGCAACAATTTGCAAATTGCATTTATAAGTAGCGTTCAATGGTTGCCAATACTAAAAAATCCCCGCGACTGCGGGGATTTCTTTTATTTCTTCCAGAAAGCAAATCCGGAATGTTTTTCTTCTTTTTTGCTTTCTTCGCGGGCGCGGCGTCTTTCGGCACGCCGTTCCTGAAATCGCTTTGCAGATTCTTCGTCGCGTTGAACAAGTTTTAATGTTGTGACCGACAATTTGCCATTACGAACTTCTTCATCAAATTCAACGATATCGCCTTCGTTCAAATATCGCAAATCCGCATTTTTAAGTGAACTTGAATGAACAAATACATCATCCGTGTTGCCGTCCGCATTCGGTGTATCCGGCGCAATAAAGCCATAACACTTTTTGCCGTTGTACCATTTTACTTTACCTTGGCGCATCTTTTTTCCTTTACTAATCTTGTTGATGATTCAATCGTTTGATTAAATCTGATTCAATCTTGTCACAATGAAAAAGTAAAATCAAGAAAATAACGCACATGCCAAAAAGGACATTTGTCCCCAATTACATATTGCGTTCGGAATTATAATATCGCGAAACTTCATTCATAATAAAATTGAATAACCGCACCGCAAGTGTATCACCATCAACCCCGCATCCGGCACGCGTATACGGCATTGCCGACACCAAAACAAATCGTGCCATAAAACGGAAAATTGCAATCTCTTGGGTTTTATCCAACTTTGATGAAGAATTTGTCACAACAAAAATTTCATTTTTCACCGCGGCATCCAATTTGTTCATAATTTTTTCAACAATCGAACTTGGGTAATAAAGTTTGCATTCGCGCGGGAACCCTTCAAACAATGATACATCGTTACCACGGCTGTATAAAATATTCCAACCGACGCGTTCAAGTAAATCGTCCAAACACCGACATATCATTTTATTATATTGTTCGATTCCGCTTTCCATCATTTCGGCGGCCTCACTTTCGATGGCGGCATTTTCCATATCTGGATTTTCGCGCAATGTGGCATAGTAATCATGTGTGCGTCGTTCAAATTCAAAGAATGTCCGAACCTGACATATAATTTCCATCGGAATAACATTATCCGCCGTGCCGATATTCACAATAACCTTGGAATCGCGATAGTTGCGCGGGTTTGTAATATCATAAAACTTGTCACGCATCGATATAATTCGTTCCGGCATCATATCGCGCAGTCGTTCGATAAAAGTTCGCGCCTGGGGTATTAAATCGAACAAGCACTTTACGCGCCACACATCGTTCAAATGCAAGTATGGTTTTTTAACCTTGTCTAATTCGCGAACAAGTTTTACAACCAAACTATCCTCGCTTTGTCCGATGATGGATAAAACTTCTTCGGCGGCGTTGGTCACATAATGTGCGGCAAAATTTTTTCGAATTTGTTGTTCGATTTTTTTAATCTGTTTATCGCGCCCCATTTCCACGAACACACGCGTGACCGCCGAAATAACATCATTGATAAAGAACTGATAGTATTTCCCGGTCACCTTGTCAATCGCGCGTTCAACATTTTTCTGCGCGGCAACAATTACCGTCACAATCGATGACACCGACAAATCAATCTTGTGTGAGGCGCAGCACGTAAAGAACTGATTCCGCATCGGGTCCGCATCTAATCTATGATTGACTAAATAACAACAGAGCGGATTTATATCTGCAATCTTTATTGGTTTGTCCACCGACAAATCTGTCGCCGGGTCATATTCGGTCACGGCGGTTTTTGGTGCACCAAAGCATTTGCCTAAAACATGGAATACATCGCGATAGCAATCCATACCGTCAGAATAAAGCCGGCGTAAATACTGCGCTGTTTCATCGTCTATGCGTCCCGCATCGCGCGCATTATCAATAAACGCGATGTTGTGCCGATCGCGGTCGGCGGTAAGAATATCAACATCTAATGCGGTCGTTTTTACCATGCGCGCGTCCATTACTTCATTATCGGGAACAAAATAACATCGCGTGCGGTCGGTTGGTCAAACACAATCATGGCCAATCTGTCGATGCCCATACCCACACCGGAAATTGGCGGAAATCCGTGTTCCATCGCGCGCACAAAGTCGTTGTCGGGGTTAAATGCTTCTTCTTCGCCACCTTCGATACTTTTCGCCTGTTCCTCAAAGGCCTTGGCCTGTTGTATTGGATTCACCAATTCGGAATAGCCCTTGCACAGTTCGCCGCCCGCCACCAATAATTGATACATATCAAGGCGCCGGTCATCATCGTTGTTATGCCGCGCAAGTGGCACCATATAAGTTGGATAGTTATAAAGGAACGTCGGTTGAACAATACTGCCACGGATTTTCCGCTTGTACACATAGTCAACCAATGTCGCAAGTGATTTCAAATCTTCCAATTCGGACATCGGGAACATACCCATATCAACCAATTTTTGACGCAACACATCAACATCTTCAAAGTCCAAAATGTTGCACCCGAACAGTTCGTTCATCTTTGCGGTGTAATCCATCATATCATACTTGCTAAAATCAAGTTTGGTTCCTTGGAATTCAATCTGTAATGTTCCGCGTGCGCGCATTATCAATTCTTGAACCATTTGCCATGTGAAATCAATGTTGCGCTTGTAATCCCAATATGCCGCATACCATTCAATCATGGTGAATTCTTGCAAGTGCATCGCATCCATACCTTCGTTGCGGAAATCCTTGGCCACTTCGTACACACGGTCAAACCCCGCGCCAATCGCCATCTTTAGGAAAAGTTCCGGTGAAATACGCAATTGGAAATCCGTGTTTAACGCGTTGTGGTGTGTGACGAACGGCCGTGCCGCCGCACCCGATGCGATATTTTGCATAATCGGTGTTTCAATTTCCAAGAATCCGTGATTATTCATAAATTCGCGCAAATGTTGTGTCATTTTGAATCGCCCAAGCAACGCGTTGCGCGATTCCGGATTTGAAACAATATCCAAATAGCGTTGACGATATCGCGTTTCCATATCGGTAAGCCCATGGAACTTTTCCGGCAACGGCCGTAACGCCTTGGCAAGTATTTCGTAATTTGCAACGCGCACGGTCAATTCGCCGGCGGTTGTGTGATATAATTTTCCGGTGATTCCAATAAAGTCGCCCAAATCAACATTGGCCTTCATGAATTTATAGTTTTCTTCGCCCAATTCTTCGCGCGACATAGAAAATTGAATTTCGCCATTTATATCATAAATGCGCCCGAACATCAGTTTTCCCATCCAACGCAACGCCGTGACGCGACCACAAAGCCGAACATCCGTATCGTCGGGTAATTCACGCGCATCGGCAATTGTGTGCGTGCGATCAAATTTATCCTTCCACACAACACCATCGCGTGCGCGAATGTTTTCTGCCTTTTGCAGGCGTGCGGTAAGTTCATTTGTAGACATCGTTTCATTTTCTGACATTTTATAGTACCCTTTTTATCATATCTATTGTTTTCTCTATACCGTAAATCATTATAAAATTTGGCAACCTTGGACCACTTTCTTGTCCCAACAAAACATTATAGAACATTGTAAAGAAGTCGCGCAGTTTATCCACTGAATAATACTTTTTCCCAATATCATAACAATAGGTTTCTAATTCTTTTTCTATACCCGTTTTACCGACGAATTGCGCAAGTCCATTCATCAAATCCTGCAAAACAATCTTTTCTTGGTCGGTCGCATCACGATATTTCTTGTTTGGTTTAACAAAATCGTGATAATAATGAACCGCAGATTCCGCCATTTTGTTCAAATCAGGGCAATTCTGCGGATTTAATTCTGGGTTATACGCGGTTATGTATCCCCACATATCAGATATGCGTTCCGTGTTCGCGGCACTTGCTAAATTCAATAGCAGATTATACGATATTGGCATACGACCGGTCGGGACACCATGTTCACGGTGAATATAAACCACCGGGTTGGTTAGTTTGGCGGTATCATCTTGTTTATCATAATTATTTAGGTGTTGATAGTATTCATCAACATTACGCGGGATAACATCAAAGTACAATTTTTTACTTGTTGTTGGTTTGTTATACATAAACAATGCCAAACTTTCTGGATTTCCGTATTTTAACCATTGTTCAATACTAATACCATTGCCTTTTGTTTTAGATATTTTTTGTCCTTGTTCATCAACAAACAGTTGATAAGTTAAATTTTCTGGGGCGCGCCCACCAAGAATACGAATAATATCCCCTGATAATTTATAGGAATCTGTTAAATCAGCACCGCACATTTCATAATCCACATCTAATGCCAACCAGCGCATCGCCCAATCTGCCTTCCATTGTAATTTTGCCATGCCATTTAGCACAGACTGTTCAACGCGCGTGCCGTCGTCGTCTTCGAAAACAACAATTCCTTTTTCAGCATTGATTTCTAACATTGGAACTTGCAACACTTTACCTGTTTTTGGTGAAATCGGCATAATCGGACTGTATGTTTTTTGCCTTTCTTCGCGTAGTGTCGGCAACATAACCTTCATAATTCTATCGTAATTCGCCAAAATTTTCATCAATGCTTCATTAAAAGCCCCAGATTTATACATTTCTGTGGAACTCATGAAATCATATTCAAATCCATAACTATCCAAAAATTCACGCAACATTGCATTATTATGATCTGCAAAACTTTTATACTTACCAAAAGGATCAGGGACAGATGTCAACGGTAATCCTATATATTTTGCGGTTTCTTCTTGGTTTGGGATATTTGTCGGTACTTTACGTAATCCATCCATATCGTCAGAAAAGGCAATCAAACGTGTCGGAATATCAGAAATTTTGGTAAAGGCCCATCGAACCATACTGGTGCGGGCAACCTCGCCAAAAGTGCCAATGTGCGGCAACCCCGAAGGGCCATAACCTGTTTCAAACAAAACATAACCTTTGGCCGGGGTTTTGTTTCCGATATGTGCCAATATCTTGCGGGCTTCTTGGAATGGCCATGTGTTTATTTGACTATAATCTATATTTCCCGACATAATGTTTCCCTTTTGGTTAAAAAAACGGGGCACCGTAAAAGTGCGCCCGTAAATTACTTTATGGTCGCACCATTATAACAAAAATTTTTTGCAAATCGTACGCATATCGGTCACCATTATGCATAAGTTTTTTCCAAATGTAAAGCTTTTTGTGTGGTATGACAAGAAGGAATGGTTAAATATGTTCGTAACAGTATGATTTAACTATGAAAACAAGTATGTAAACAGAATATACGAATTTTGACTTGCCAAGCCAGGAGAAGTAGATAAGATAGTATCAGAAACAAACAATAGACTTATGAAAATACTTGGTTGATTAACCACAAAACAGGTATTTTTTAACGATTCGATGTTGCACTTCTAACCTTAATCTGTACGAATAGTTGATTATTAAAAAATACTTGCTTTTTTGAATTTTTTGTCATATTATGGGGGCACGTGCCGTTTGGCGCGAAGAACACAGCCGTTGCGTGGGGTTTCTGTCTGGGATTTCCGGTTTGTATTTCCCACCATGGCGAGGAATTAACAGAAACAAAAAGGATAAATCATGGCATTGCCAAAATTTTCTATGCAACAATTGATGGAGGCCGGCGTTCATTTCGGACACCACACCCGTCGTTGGAATCCACTTATGACGCCGTATGTTTATGGGGTCAAAGATAAAATTCATATTATCAATTTGAATAAAACCGCACCACTGTTGCACCGCGCACTGGTCGCACTGGAGGCGATTACCGCCGCCGGTGGCAAGGTTTTGTTTGTTGCAACCAAGCACCAGGCCAAAGATATTGTCAAAGATGCGGCGGAACGCACCGGGCAATTTTATGTGAATAATCGTTGGTTGGGCGGTATGCTTACCAATTGGACAACCGTGTCGCAATCGATTCGCCGCTTGAAAAAGATGGAATCGGATATTGAAAATGCCGAAAAATTGGGCCTTACCAAGAAAGAAGTCGGCGTTATGACCAAAGAAGTCGCAAAATTGCGCGATGTATTTGGTGGTATTTTGGATATGCACGGTATCCCGCAGGTTATGATTGTTATTGATGTGCCACGTGAAATGAACGCGGTACGCGAAGCGAAAAATTTGGATATTCCGACAATTGCAATCTGTGATACGAACGCGAATCCTGAAATGGTTGACTATCCGGTGCCGGGAAATGACGATGCGTCACGCGCGATTCAACTTTATTGCGATTTGTGTGTTGATGCGATTTTGTCCGGTATTGAAAAGCGTCTTGGTGGCGCGGCCGGCAAAAAGGTAGAGGCATCTATGGCCGATGATGCGAACGATGCGTTGGAAGATGAAATGAAAGACAAAGAAATGAAACAAAAGTCCAAGGTTTCCGAAGCACGCGAAGTTCGCCGCAGTAAATTGGCCGATAAAGCGGAAAAGGCAGAAAAAGCCGATAAGTAATCAAAATGTGTGTTGCCCGGTGTGAAAAAATCGGGCAACAAAATCAATCTTTATTAAAAAAAGGGGGAAAAGAAATGGCGGAAGTGACAGCAAAACTTATTCAGCAATTACGTGAAAAAACATCCGCGGGGATGCTTGATTGCAAAAAGGCATTGATTGAAAACAATGGTGATATCGAGGCGGCGGCGGATTGGCTGCGTCAAAAGGGTATTGTCAAGGCGGCGTCCAAGGCTGGTCGTGTTGCGGCATCGGGATTGGTGACCGTTGTAAAGTGCGACAATATGGGTTGTGTTGTGGAATTGAACGCGGAAACGGACTTTGTTGCGAAAAATGAAAAATTCCAAAAATTGGTTGCGGATGTCGCAAACAAGGCGTTGGAATTGTCCGGCGATTTTGATGCGACGCTTGCCGCGGTGCACGATGATATCGCGGCGACAATCGCGACAATTGGTGAAAATATGAACCTGCGCCGTATTGCAAAGGTTTCGGGTGACCATGTGTTTAGTTATATTCACAACGCACTTGTTCCGGGTATGGGGCAAATTGGTGTTGCGGTTGCAATAAATGGAAACGGCGATAAAATTGCCGAAATCGGACCGAAAATCGCGATGCACATTGCCGCGAATAAACCGGAATTTATGACGGTTGCCGATGTTGACCCGGTGGCGGTTGAACGCGAGAAAAAAGTGTTCATTGAATCCGGCGCGACGGCGGGCAAACCGGAAAACATTGTTGAAAAGATGGTCGAAGGCCGTATGAAAAAATACTATGCCGAATCCGTTTTGGAAGAACAGCCGTTCGTTATGGACCCGTCCAAGACCGTGAAACAGGTTTTAGACGAAGCGGGCGGTAAACTTGCCGGATTTGCGTATTTTGTATTGGGCGAAGGTGTTGAAAAACGCGAAGATAATTTGGCCGACGAAGTAGCAAAGATGCTAAAGTAAGTGTTAGTGCAAGTGAAAAGTGTTAGTACGGGCGCGTTCGCGCCCGTTTTTTTGTCGTCATACCCCACGATGTCACTAAATTTGATGACAGAATTATTGTGATAGTGTGATAATTTCCAGAGCAACGTCATCCCGCGGAAGCGCGGGATCCAGTTTACGGCGACGCCGTAAACCTGCCCCGCAGGGGATGCGACGAACGCGAAAGCGGCGTCGCACTTTAAATGTCCGCGACACATGTTTTTCATTGCTTTGCAATGAAAAATCTCCTGCGGAGCAGGTCCTCGCTACACTCGGCCTGGGCAACGCTTTTCAGCGGTGTGACGAGACTCTGGAATAACTTTTTCATCGAAATTGGTAACATCTGCATTGTTGTTTTTATTTTTTAACGCGCTCGAACATGCGTGGTACCATCGTTCTGAATAAATCCATGTCATCTGTGTCAACGGCGGCTTCGATTTCGTCCATTGTTGCAAAACCAGAATAACCACATTTTTGGATTGCGTTATGTAAAATATGGGGATTGTGTACAACACCGTTTTTATACGCGGGATCATAGTGCGCGTAAGTTTTGCAGTCAAAAACAGATTTTGTTTGTTCTTGGATTATACGTGCAAAATTTACACCAGTTAAAGAATAAAAAAGCCAATTGGTATCAAGTTCAGAAGTGTTGTTCATACAAGCAATGTATGCGGGCAATACACACTTTTTCAGAACATTGTTTGTGAATTGTTTGATGTCCAATATGTTGTTGCTTTTATCTATAATGTTCGTTGCTCTTGCGTTTTGTAACGTTTTAAGAAGTTGTAGTTGATAACGATCGTTGAGTTTGTGCTTTGGGTTATTCAAACCTAGAAAAACGGGGGTTATGAAAGATGTCGCTGTTTGTTTAAAGGAATCTATGTCTGAATAATCAATATTTATTTTGCTATAATTATCGGTTGTGCGCGACATTGTGCGTATATCCCATAATAAATCGTTTTTTGCTAGTTTAAGTGCATACAATTCTATCAATAAATCATGTGCGTTTTTCATTTTTTACCTCTTTTGCAAAAATTATTGCATATATAAACTTTTTGTCAAATTATTTTTACAAAAAAAGTTTGGTTGAATTTTGCCCGGGGTTCGGTTAGAATTGGCATAATCGATGGTTGAATTTTAGTTGAGGTATATTATGCAAAATGATTTATTACATGAATTAGAATCGCGTGGGTTTATAAACCAGTGTTCTGATATGGGTGCGTTGAACGATGCACTAAATAATGGCAAAATCACCGCGTATTTGGGGTCGGATCCGACGGCGGATTCGTTGCATGTGGGGCACTTGGTGCCGGTTATGATGATGCGATGGTTGCAAAAATATGGCCATCGGCCATTGATGTTGGTTGGGGGTGCAACCGGGCGCATTGGTGACCCGTCGGGGCGTGATACGGGCCGGCCGATGATGACCGAAGAAACACTTGCCAAAAATATCGCGGGGCTTAAGAAATCTTATTCTAAGTTTTTGAATTTTGGCGATGGCGCGGCGGACGCGATTATTGTTGATAACTATGATTGGATGAAAAATTATGGGCATATTGATTTCCTTGCGCAATTTGGAACGGACTTTACCGTGCCACGTATGTTATCCATGGAAAGTGTAAAGCGCCGGTTGGAAAACGGAATGACGTTTTTGGAATTTAACTATATGACGTTCCAAGCGGTGGATTTTTTGACGCTTTATCAAAAATATGGTTGTGTGTTGCAACTTTGTGGTGCGGACCAGTGGGGAAATGCCGTTATGGGAATTGAACTAATACGCAAAAAGTTGGGCAAGGAAGCGTATGTTTTGTCCACCGCGCTGATTACCGATGCGGCGGGGAACAAGATTGGAAAATCCGCCGGGAATGCGGTTTGGGTAAATGAAGATAAACTGTCGCCGTATGATTATTGGCAATACTTTCGTAATACGCCGGATGAATTGGTGGAAAAGTTCCTTAAAATCTTTACGGAAATTCCGATGGATGAAATTGAAAAGTTGTCGCGGTTGCAAGGTTCGGAATTGAACGATGCGAAAAAAATTCTGGCGCGGGCGGCGACAACAATCGCGCATGGTGCGGCGGCCGCAGATGCGGCGGAACGCGCGGCGGCGGCGCTGTTTGGTGGCGGCGGCGATATGCAAAATGTGCCGTCGGTGGAAATTGAAATGCCGGGGCAAATGGGTGCGCTGGATTTCCTGTGTGCGGCGGGATTGTTTGATACCAAATCTGATGCGCGCCGTATGATAGAACAGGGTGGTGTTCAAATTGATGGCGAAAAATTGACTGATTGGCGGGCGTTTATCGCGAAAAAACCGGAATTTATGGTGCAACGTGGTAAAAAAACGCACCTAAAGGTGATTGTGAAATAAATGTTGCGTGTGGCGGTGGTTTTGGGGATTTTACTGGGAGGGACGGGTTTTGTGTGTGCCGCCCCGTCGGAACTTGATAAAATTCAACAGCAAATTCGCCAAACGGAACAGAAAAACAAGCAACTTGAACAACAGGTTAAATCGTCCGACAAGGATGTTGAAAAAACCAAAAAACAACTTGTGACCGCGGCGGACAAGGTTTCGTCACTCGAAGAATTGCGGGCGGAATTGGCCAAAAAAATTGCGGAATTGGATGCACGGCGCGCGGTTATTTCGGCGGAATTGGAAAAAAATCGCGAACGTGTGGCGGATGCGGCGGCGACGGTTTTGTTCTTTGCCGCGAACCCAAGTTTTGATACCGATGATATGCATAACTTTGTCCTAACGTCCGCGGTGATGACGGGTATGGCGGATAATTTGGAAGAACATATTCGCGATGCGGCGGAAAAAATTGCGGAACTTGATAAAATTCGTGCGGCGCGTGCGATTGAAAAAGAAAAACTTGATAGAACCGCGAAAAAATATGCTGATGAAAAAAGTTTACTTGATAAATTATTGCGGCGGCGGTCGGCGCAAAACGAAAAGTTGCGGGGCGAACATGCGGCATTGCAAAAAAAACTGCGCGAATTGTCGGCGCGCGCAAAAAGTATTTCCGAACTATCCGCCGGCGTGGGGAGTTCCGAAATGTCCGAAGATGCGCGTTTTTCAACCCGAAAGTTAAATCTGCCGGTACGTGGGCGTATTGTTGTGCGCTTTGGCGAAAAGACGGCGTTGGGGTTAAAGTCCGATGGGTGGCGGATTCATACGCGTTCGGATGCACTGGTTGCGGCGCCCGCCGATGGTGTTGTGAAATTCGCGGACAGTTTCAAAGGATATGGTCGTGTTATAATCATTTCGCATAAAAATGGATATAATACGGTTATGACGAACCTTGGGAATATCGATGTTATTGTGGGGCAAGAGGTTTTAGGTGGTGAACCTGTGGGGCGGATGAATCCGGATAAACCCGAAATGTATTTGGAAGTGCGGCGTGGCGACAAAGCCGTCGACCCAGCAAGAATTTTTAAGGAAGAATAAATGTATGTTTTATGTTTGATAATATAAAAAATAATTAGAAAGAGGATTTTATGTCAGAGATTACTTTATATCATTTAATATCGCAACCAATGGATGCAGAGCAGGCCGTTTCTTATGGGTTGAAAGCGGAAAACATTATGGCTAAACGCGTACCGTTGGGCAACCAATCTGGGGGGGCTTTTTTCTTTACAACGCAAAGTGGTATAGAAAATCATTCGAAAGAAATGCAGAGTCAGGTTGGATTAAATGTAGAATCGAAAAAAAATCTGTATATGGTGACGGCCAAGGTTGATTCAGATAGTATAAAATATCCGCAGTGGCAACTTGATTACGAAGCGATGCGTGACGATATTTTTGATTTAATTTTTGCGCGTGTGAATGTTGCGCCAATTGAATTTGATAATGTAAATGTATCTGTGGTAAGTGATACTTTACAAATTAAAGATGGTGAAAAATTTATGCGGTTACGTTCTTTTGCACCTGAACATTCTGGCTTGATAGAAAGAATTGTTAAGTATTTATATAACAAGGAATCCATGTTTAAAGTAAAATATGATAATTTGTTACGAGATGTCGTAATGGGGGTCGGACAAGATACGGAATATTATGCGGTTAAAACTATGAACTGTCCAAGGCTATTATCGTGTGTAAAGTTGGAAAATACTATTCCTGTAGTAAAAAGCTCGCAGATAGCGAAGTGGAATCAAAGGTACAGGAAGTAAGTTGTTTATTGTTAAATAAAAACGAAAAATCGTGTTGCGGACGCGATTTTTTTATTATAAAATCTGCGCAAAAGGATTTGCTATGTTCAAAAAAATTTTCGTTTTGATTGCCCTGTGCGTACCGACAATCGTTTGCGCGGCGCCGGAAAAGAAAAAAGAACCAATCGTTCATATGACGGATGAAGAAATATATTCTGAACTTAAAAAACTTGCCATGGTGTTTGAGGTTTCGCGTGAAAACTTTGTCGAAGAAGCCGACGAACGCAAAATGTTGGAAGGGGCAATGAACGGTATGTTGGAAGCGCTGGACCCGCATTCGTCGTATTTGTCGGCGGATGATTTCAAGGATTTTAACGACAAATCCAGTGGTTCTTTTGGGGGCTTGGGAATACAAATTACATCTGACCGTGGGGCGGTGCGTGTGATTTCGCCGATTGATGATACGCCGGCGGCCAAGGCGGGGATAAAGGCGGGCGACTATATCACGCATATTGATGATGAACCGGTGTTTGATTTAACATTGAACCAGGCGGTAAAACGTATGAAGGGAAAACCCGGAACCAAGGTGAAACTTACCATTGTGTCGGGAACATCGGAACCCAAAACATTGACACTTAAACGCGCGATTATCAAGGTGCAATCGGTAAAGTTTAGTGAAAAAACATTGGCCGATGCGGATGAAGAGACACCAAAGGTTGGGTATATTAGAATTTCTGATTTTGGTGCGACAACGGCCAAGGATTTACGCGATGCGATAACAAAACTTGAAAAGAAAAATGTTGTGGGGTACGTTTTGGATGTGCGTAATAACCCGGGCGGGTATTTGACCGCGGCCATTGATGTTTCTGATGCGTTTTTGGATGGCGGGGAAATTGTGTCCACGCGTGGAAAAAACAAGACCGATATAGAACGCAGTTTCGCAACACCGGGCGATATGACGGGTGGCAAACCACTGGTTGTTCTTATCAATCATGGGTCGGCATCGGCGTCCGAAATTGTGGCCGGTGCAATCCAAGATAACGGCCGTGGGGTTATTATGGGATCGCAAAGTTTCGGCAAGGGCAGTGTGCAACAACAAAAGCCCTTTGGCGATGGAACGGCGATTCATTTGACGATTGCGCGGTATTATACCCCAAGTGGTACATCAATTCAAAATACCGGAATTACCCCGGATGTAGAGGTTTTGCAGAGTAAAGTTGAAAAAATTGAAAAGCGCGAAAGTTTTTATTCCGAAGCGTCTTTTCGTAATGCACTAAAAAATGAAGAGGCGGAAAAAAAGGCAAAGAAAAAGGCGGAAAAATCTGAAAAGAAAGACTATGATGACGATGACCGTGAATTGACCGACGAAGAAAAAGATGCACGTGATTATCAATTGCAACGCGGTATGGAAATGGTGATTGCGCTGTCGAAAATGTCGGAACATGCGCGGACCGCGGCGGAATCGAAACCGGAATCCGATGACGATGCGGATGATAAAAAAAACGATAAAAAATAATATAACCAACCCGCCCCCGATTTGACCGTCGCATACGCTCGGTCGCATCGACCCCGCCGCAAGGGCGGGGTTTACTTCCCACTAATCACTAATCACTTACACCCGTCGCGGCACGCCGCGCCGCGGTCGTGACGGACTAAACACTATTTGCCCTATTCCCGCCAGGTGACAGTTTCAAACATGGAATTTATTTCGTTGCGGATGGTATCATCGTTAAAAAATGCGCCATTTATTGTGTATGTAAAAAACATCGTCGGCGGTTACCCGCCGACGTGCTCTCCTTCCTTCCGGAAACCGGAAACTTTTTTGGGCCTATGCCGCCATCGCGACGGTGCCGTTTGATTTACCTTCGTCCGCGTCCATAATACGTTTTGCCTCTGCAAAGACCATTTCTTTGACGCGCAACGCCAAATCACGTGTTTCAAGCGATTCCGCGGCGACATCGAAATTGTCGGTCCGAATTTGCAATGACACATACGCACCAATCAACGACGGGCGCGGCAAATCTTCAATCGAACGCGGCGCGTTGTTGTGACCGATTTGCAATTCATCGCTAAGCGAAATAATTTGCCGGTCGGCGTTTACCCACACGGTTGTGCTAAGCACTTTGTGCAGCGCAATCATGATTTCTTTGATGTTTTTTTGTTGCATGTGTGTCCCTCCTTTCTGGGTGTTTTATTTGAAATTTAGCCGGAATTTGTATTTACATCGTGTATTTACATTTTGCCGACTAAAATTTCCAAATTGTTTATTGTTTTGTCCGAAAATCCGCGGTTTTTACAGATTTTCGAACGATTTTCCTCTGGTCCCGTTGTCTATACAGTGATGATAGAATAAAAACGAATCGCGGGTCAAGCGAAAAAATAAAAAAAATGAAAAAAATTTAAAAATTTTTTAACCGATTGTATTCAGACGAATTTTTCCGGAATAATTTTTGCAATCGTCTTAAAGATGCGTCTAAAAATTGTTGTATCGGGGTCGTGGTGATAAATTTTTGGTGTGTTATTACCGCTTCGAATTCCCATCCAAGTTGTGCGTTTATCTTCAATCGTCACATGCCACGATGTTTTTGTATCATCAATAATCATATCGCGCAGTTTTTCTGCGAATTCCGCGCTTTCAAAGATTGCAACATTTTCGGTGTTGTAATACGCGCTGCGCGGGTCCAGGTTAAAACTGCCTATCCATGAAATTTTGTCGTCGAACACGATGGTCTTGCTGTGCATGACGGAAAAACTTGATTGCTTGCGCATGCGGTCGTGCCGTTTACCGCGCCGATTTTCCGCCGAAGACATAAATTCATAAACATCAACCCCGTCGCGAATAAGTTTGCGTCTATATTTTTCCCATTTGCCGAAAACGGTTGGCGCGTTCGTTGATGAAAGTGAATTTGTGACGATTGTGACATGCACGCCGGATTGTTCGATACGTCGCATCATTTGCATCCCACCACGCCCGGGAACAAAGTATGCGGCGGACACATAGGCGGACTTTTTTGTTGCGTTCCAAAGTTTATTCAATGTTCGCATAATTTGCCCGGTGTATTTTTCTTTGCGCGACATTGGCATTTGCACCTTGGCGGGCGTATCGGCAAGGAATTGTCCGCGCCCCCACGAAAAATCAAAATTCTTGCGCCCATATTCCCGCATAACCAGTGAAATAATCGTGTTATACCGTCTAAGGTTCCGCGTCCCTATTTGTTCTTGGCGTCGAAATTGTCGGTTTAACTTTTGCATCGCGTGCGCGGAACATGCCTTTGGAATAACACCCGCCGGCACCGACAATTCATAGTTCCAATATTCATTAAAACTTTTTGTTGCGTCATGCGTGATGTTTCCAATAAATAAAACATCAGTATCGGAAAAATTCGCCGCGGTTTCAGGCATGAAATAATTGCTGCCTATATTTCGGCCACCGGTAATCAACGCAACATTATCCACGATAAAAAGTTTATTATGCATGCGCGAATTTAACCGATTAAAATCCAACAACATTTGTGGATAATACAGCAATCGCGACCGATGCTTTACGGCATTAAAAATTTTTACTTCGATATTCGGGTGTTGGTTCAGCACGATAACATCGGCGATATCAGAATTCGTTCCATAATCGTCAATAAGGATTCGCACCTTTACCCCCCTATCGGCGGCGTTTTTAAGTTCGCTTATTAAAACATGTGCGGAAAAATCATTACTATAAATATATGTCTGCAAATCGATTGTTTTTGTCGCCATGCGCGCGAACGCGGCGCGAATGATAAATGCGGAAAGCCCGTCGTCAATCAGTGTTGCGCCACTAACATTCGTCGCACCGCAAAGTTCTTTTTTATAAACCTTGGCGATTGGTGTTGCGATTGGATTATATTCAAAATCTTTTTCGGTGATTTTTGGTTCATAGTTGCGCAACCGTTCGTCCTTCATACTGGTTGGAATCGCGCAACCGAAAAAAGAAAACCGCGTCCACGGCAAAATTTTTTTTGTTTTTGTCATGACCGTATTATATCAATTTGCATGTTTGCCCGCAAGTTAAAACACCAAAAGATATTATTCATAAAAAGATTTTTTTTAGAACACATACTCATTTTTCGCTTGCGTTAAAATTCTATAAAATGATAAACTTTCCATAAAGGAAGGAAATTTTTACCATGAAACGACTTGCTATATTTATTGGTGGACTGCTTGTAATGCCCGCATTTGCTGAGGTTGCACCCGTTTTCATCGACGAAAAAGATGCGATTGAATATGCGGACGGCATGTACGATGAAAACGGTTTTTTTGTCGCGCCCGAGGAAATTGTTGAAACGGAAACCGAAGCGGACACGCAAAAAGTGCAGACGCCGGTAAAAATTTCGCGCGCACCCGTGAACGCAACACCGGTTGCAAATCGAACAACCACAACGCGTGCAATGCCCGCATCGGCGGGTGCGACGACGGCGTCGGGTCGCGGGTCGGCAAATGGAAATTCATCGCGTGTTGTTGCGGCACGAACAACAACCGCAACGCCACGCGCAACCGCATCACGTACGGTCGCATCGCGTGGAACGACGGCCACATCACCGCGTACGGGCACGACATCAACACGAACCGCAACATCAACGGCGGCAACCCGTGCGGCGGCGGCAAGGACGACCGGCGGCGCAACACGTGCGGTGACACCAAGTGCGGGCGCAAGTGTGGCGCGCACGGCGACAAGTACCGGACGCACGACCGCGGCGCGAACCGCAACGGCGGCGGGCACGGCGCGTGCAACAACCACCGGGGCAGAGCGGATATCTATACGTGGTGGTGCGACAACGGGTAATGTTGCCTCGGCAAGTCCGGTTATTTCCGTATCGGGTGGATCGTCTAAACTTCTCAACAGTCAGGAAAAGCTTTACAATCCAAATGATCGTATGGCATCAATTCGCCGGACACCAACAATTCGTATGTCGTCGCTAAACGGAATATCTGCGGAAACGACGGCGGTTTCCACCATGTCATTGGAAGATATGGACGACCTGGCCGAACTTACGGATTATTGCAAGGCCCAGTATGCAAACTGTATGGATAATTATTGCAACGTCTTGGACGATAACCAGGGCCGGTGCAGTTGCAGTGCGAACATAAAAAACTATGCCAAGGCAGAGCAGGCGCTAAAAACCGCAACCGAAGAATTACAAGATGTCGCGCAAAAAATCCAATACATCGGCCTTACCACGCGTGAGGTTGAAACCCTGTTCACGGAAACGATTGCCGAAGAAACAATGCGCACCAAGGGCACGGACAACAGCCAACTTCAGGCGAGTCTTAACAAGATAAAAGATATGATTATCGATGTGAAATCCGGCACCGCCACCAGCAGCGCCAGCAACGATATCCTGGGGTTAAACTTTGACCTTTCGGGGTTGCTTGAATTTTCCTTTGACAGCACCGGTTTCGACCTTGGATCGCTTTTCGGCACCACGAACACGAACAGTGTTAGCAACCAACGCGGTGAAGAACTTTATAAAACCGCGGCGGCGCGTTGCAAATCATCGGTGTTAAAGGCATGCACGGCGCGTGGTGTTGACGCGTCACTTGTCACGAACGCGTACGATTTGGAAATCGACCGCGAATGCATGGCATATGAACGCAGTTTGAACGATTCTAACGACCAAATGTTGGCGACGGTTCGGAATGCGAAAAACGTTTTGCAAAAGGCGCGCCTTATGGTCGCGCAACAAAAGAACGCATACGACATGCGCGGTTGTATAAATGCACTTGACGCATGTATGCAGGATGAATTTGTCTGTGGTTCGGATTATGAAAATTGCCTTGACCCGACGGGCCGTTATATCGTGAACGGTGAAATCGTCATCGGCAGTCAACCCGGCCACGCCATCGACCCAGAAATTTCATCGCGTGTGTCCAGTGTGATGACCAGTGACGTTTGCCGTGTGAACCTGTACCGGACATGGGATATGGTTCCGGGAACATGTAACGCGCATGTTGCAACAGAATATGGTCAGTCAGCGCCGAATTATACGGATTATCCAACCGAATATCAAGGCAACGCCTGGGGCAGTGGCACCGAAGACACATTGTCGAAATACATTGAAAAAACTGTGACAGGTAATTACCCGGCCAAGACCAGTGAAAATATGTCACTGTATCTGCAAAACAAAATCGGGTACAATCAAAAAGACCGCAATTATGGTATGTGCATGTCGGTCCTTAACAAGTGCCAGGATTACACATACACCCGCGGCACCGGCACATCCGCGCAATACGAACCCGCGAACCAGGTTGTTCAACAATACCTTGCGCGCGTTTTGGTCCAGATCAAGGCGAAACAGGATGAAATCCTGGCCAACTATGCCGAAACATGCGTTAGTGACGTCACATCGTGCCTGGGGCAGAACGGTTATCCAACCGAAGATCCGGATGAATGGGATAGAGCCGAATATGATACAAACAGAACCAAAATGAATATCGCGGTCAACGCGTGCCGTGCACAAATCGTCACATGTATGTCGGTGAACGGATATTCAATCGACACACCAACACCGACGGAAATGAATTGCTGGGTCCAGGGATTATTATACAGCACATCCACCGGCGAATGTATGCGTAATAACCTTAAACAAGATTGTGATGATGGTGAGTATTTGTGTCAGTATACAGGGGTGTGTTTAAAAGAGGGTGAAACCTGTGAACCGCAAGAATATACCGTGAACATAAATTGTAATGGTGGGGCACCTACTACCATTCAGCCTAAAACTACAACGAATAAAGTTTTGTATTTAAACGAAACATGGTGTAGGCGTTCGGGGTATACTCTTGATGTGTGGAGATGTGGTCAAAATAATATCGATTTTCTGCCAAATACAAATTATAGGCCAGCAACAGACAATACGACATGTAGGGCTATATGGAATTCTAACACACCCACACCACCAGAACCGGAATATACCGTAATAATTAAATGCAGCAATAAACAACCTAACACTTTCATAAGTGGCGCTGGTGAAGTCGTTCCCATAGAAGGTTGCCCAATAGGGTCGTGTGGTCAGGTTAGTACCGAAGATGGGTGTATATATTTAGATGTGACGTCATCTGGTAATCCGCATTATTGCAATTGGGGTTCTTCTGGTTCTGAGGATAGCATTGTGTGGCAATGTAATGGCCTCCCAGTAGCTAAAAACGGTAGGTTTTGTCCAACAGAAGATAATGTTACATGTGGGGTTACAAACAAAACTGGTCCTGGCACATCCGATCCGGAATGGGTGACGGTTAACTTTAATTATGGAACCGCGACCGGCGTGACACCTGCGAATCCATCAAAGTTATATGTTGATGCCACACACCAGGCCTGCTACGATGCTTATGATACCACCGCAACTGTCGGTGGGGAAAAATGTCCGGCAAATATCGTGTATAACATTACTGTTCCATCTGCAACGGGGGTGGTATTTGATGGTTTTTATAATGGCAATACTGAATACATCAATGAAAACGGCGTGATACAAAACGCGTTTTACAACATTGATGGCAATATCACCCTTACAGCACATTGGAAATCCCCTGCTGCGGGTGGCATGCGTTATGTGCAAATAGAGAATAATGGTGGTGAGCGCACACCGCGAACCAGGGGAAACTCGTGGGAACTTAAGACAGTATGGATTGACACCGACGGCAGTACGTGCCAGTATCCTGGTGTTTATATTGCCGACCCAAATACCAATATGGTTGTGTGCACTTCACCCGTGGACACCATTGGTTGGTGGGTTAAACCCGGCAGTCGCAGTTCCGGTTTTTACGTCGATGTCAATGGCGAAAAGGTTTTATTCGCGCGTGAATGGGGTGAAATTGTCACGGAAAACATTGGTAAATTTGCCGCGACCGACCCGGACACGACACTTGTTGCAACACCCACGGTATATGATACCAACGTTGGATATGTTTCGTTTGATGAAGTGGGTAAAACATGGACGGATACTTATTCAACTTCTCAGGTTGATCAGTACGCCTACCTTCACAACAAGTTTAATATAGATTTCTATCCAAATCGTCCGGGCCTAAGTGGTTCGCAAGATCCAACCGATACATATACATACATCGAAGGTGATAATTACTATAAACGAAACGGAAGCCCAACCAACAAGGCCCCAACGATTACCGAAAGCGGCTATAAGTTCCGTGGATTTTATCCGGGACCATTACCCGCGGTATCGGGCGATAGTTCAACCGGAATGGTTTGGCCGGCCACCACGGGCGGGATGAGTCCGGTGACACTATCAAATAAAAAATGGGTTCTTGTGACGGATAATCCGGATTTCCAAACATTGAACCTGTATGCCGCCTGGGCCAAGAATTGCCCAAGCCCACTTCCCGCCGGGATGGCAAAATGTAATTTGACAATCGGTACGAATGGTTCGGTCACATATGCCGTTGAATGTCAGAATGGATATGAAATGCAAGGCGCGGGCGCCGATGCAAAATGTGTGGATCCAAATGCCGGCGATTGGCACAACATAGAATTCACCGGCGCCACGGCGGATTAATAATCCCGGCGCAGGCCGGGATTCGGTACGAACAAAGTGAAGCATTTGCGTCGCAGACATTGAATAAAAACAAAATAAAGAAAGCATACTATGAAACGTTTTTTGACATGTGCGTTGTGTTTTGTATCATTACCGGCAATCGCCGTGACACTTTATTATGAACAGGGCGGCATGTGTTCTGGGTTATACCGTAGTCCGGGTTGTACCGGCACGCGGGTCACGCACCTTAGCGTGACACCGGATGCGGACACCACTTTTACCGGATTCAAGGTAAATGGCCAAACAATTGTCGATGCAAATGGAAATGTTGCCGCGGGCGCATCGGAAATTTTACGCAACGCCGGAAATGTCGGTTCAAAAATCCCACAAAGTTACGATTGCAAATCCGGATTTTCAAAGAACAATAATGGTATTTGCGTCGACCCCAGTGGTAATATAACATATGTCGATTTTGAAAATGGTAATGAAGATGGTGGTTATGAAATTTCTTATAATGAAGTTGGTGGCCGTGGTGGTGCCGGCAGTAACGAGTGCGTTCATTCAAAGTTCAAGGTAAAGATTCATTGGTGTCCACCAAAGTATGATGCTTACACTAACCCAAATTGGACAGCCTATAGTGGATGGAATCCTTATGCTAATCCGGTTGTTCCGGCGGGGTTTGATTATCCGGAACTTTGGCCAAGCGCTAGCGATTGTAACACACCTGATGAGATATTGTATTACGATTGGAAAGATAGGGGAACATCAAGTGCATCGTATCACAGAGATTCGTATACGGGGCCATTAGTGACAGAAATAAATAAACCGGCGGGTAAATTTAACGATTGGACATTACGTGGTTTTTATTTACTTGAAGACGATTTGTCTGTGATTCCATCGGGTTGTAACGCGGGCACCAATGTCACATATAATCCGGTTTGTTATAACTACTGGGGGCAACGAAATTATTTCGCGAAACGTCGTGTGGTGACCAAGACAAATACCGAAGGCACGGCGCGTTTGGGACTGCCGAAACCGAATGGCAATACCGAAACGGGGTATATTGATTTAGATGATAGTCATGACGGCGCAAATGGTGCATGGTCCAATACACGTTGGACTGTATACGATTGTTCAATTACTCATGCCCAGGCCGAACAAAAAACATATCACCTTTATGCCGCCTGGGCGCGAAATTGTGTGCAACCAAATAGTGGAACCTGTAATCTGGCGATAAGACGCACGGGGCTCTATCAAAACAATAACAAGGGTGACGCGTTTTATACGACAACTTGCAACGGTGGTGCAACACCGGAAAATAATGGCGCGTATAATCCAATCTGTCCGGAAAAGTGTGCTCTCAACAACCTTAGTGCTTGCTCTAAAAACGAATGTTTAAATTTATCTGGAACTAATTGGTGTGCCGGGACACCGCAATGTGTATTGGGGGCTTCTGCGCGAAGATGTTGTGTTGGTAGTTTAGGCAACTGCACAACACAAAAGGATTGCGAATCCGTTGGTGGAACGTGGAATGGAACGACTTGTTCCGGGCGGTAATCAAACCAAAAATAACGGGGCGTTGCCACGTTTTTTCTGTTGTCATACCGCACTTGATGCGGTATCTCATCAAACAAGTTGCGGAAGAATTCTCTAAAACTTTGCAAAGATCCCGCGCTACCGCGGGATGACAACGAAACGCCCACTAACCACTTGCCACCATCACTTCTTTGAAACCCGTGCGCGGAATTCCGCACATGGCCGGAAAGACACAACGCGTCGTGCCGTCACAATTGCCATCTCGCCGGTCTTGGGGTTGCGACCCACACGCGCCGATTTATCCAAAATCTTGAACGTGCCGAACCCGGCGACCTTTACCTCTTCGCCATTTATCAACGCTTCACATATTTCATCAAATATCACATCAACCAGTTTCCCCGACTGTGTCGCCGTAAAACCAAAATCATCACGCAATATCGTTGCCAAATCATTTCTTGTCATTGTTGCCATTTTTTACACCCTTATTAATGTTGCACCCCACGTCAGCCCGGCACCAAACGCGGGATAAAGCACCAGTTGCCCGTGCCGTATTATGTTATTATCGAACGCATACGCCAACGCCAGTGCGCCGGATGCACCACTGGTATTCGCATGTTTGTCCACCGTTATTAAAATCTTTTCTATTGGAAAACCAAGGCGCGCCGCACACGATTCGATAATCCTTATGTTTGCCTGGTGCGGGACAATCCAATCGATGTCATCTTGGGTAATACCGGCGTGTTCCATGATATATCGCGCCGCGTCCGGCATCAATGATACCGCCATTTTGTATGTTTCCGGCCCGTTCATAACGATTTTATGGTCATTCGATCCGTGCAGCATATCAAATTTTTTCCCATCCGACATAACCACCGTATCGATTATCCCGGAATAACTTGATGTTGACCGTTCAAATATCAACGCCGCCGCACCGTCACCAAACAGAACCGCCGTCGACCGGTCTTTCATATCAATAAATCGCGACATCTTTTCCGCGCCGATAATCATAATGCGTTCGTGCATGCCCGCGGTAAAGAATCCGCGCGCACAGTGCAGGGCGTATATATATCCCGTACACGCACCGCGAACATCGAACGCCGGCATATTATTCGTCGCACCCAAACGCCCCGCAATTTGCACCGCAACCGACGGAAAATCAATTTCCGGTGTGGTTGTTGCAACAATTATCATATCGATATCGTTAATCGAAAGATTTGCCTTTTTTAATGCCGCACGCGCCGCGTTTGTCGCCATATCTACAACGGTTTCATTTTCGCCCGCAAAGTGCCGCGCCCGAATGCCCGTGCGTTCAACAATCCACGCGTCCGTCGTGTCCATCACGTGTTCCAAGTCCACGTTCGTCACAACGCGCGACGGCAAATAAGAACCATATCCGACAAGTTTATTTCCCATTTCAAATCTTCCTAAATCAATGTTCAAACATTATACAGATTTTAATATAACTTGCAATATCAAAATCAAAGATTAAAATATAATCTCGTGTCCCCATAGTTCAATCGGATAGAACAAGTTCCTCCTAAGAATTAGATGTCGGTTCGATTCCGGCTGGGGATACCAAAGAAATTGGATTTTATTATGAAAAATCGTGCCGTTAAAATTGGAATTATCGCCGGAATTTTGCCGCACTTGTTTTGTTGCGTGTTGCCGGTGGTGTTGGGCCTGGTTGGGTTGGTCGCGCCGGGTGCGTTGGAAAATGACTTTATTCCCGAAAGTGCGGAAATATGGTTGTTCGTGTTTTCGGGACTTATGTTGTGCCTGTCGTGGATTATGTATTTTGGCAATCGCGATTGTAATTGCGACCACTGTGACGCGACGCATCATCATCGCGTGCAAATGATAATTTTAATCTGTATCACAATTTTGACCGTCGCCGGAATTGTGGCGCACTTACTTTTGCATCATTAAAAATTTTTACCACAAACGTGTCCGCTTTTCGGGCGCAAGATACATTTTATCGTCGGGTTTTACACCAAACACATCGTACCACGCATCAATATGTGGCAAAATCCCGTTTACGCGCCAACGATTCAGTGAATGCGGGTCGGTTTTCGTCCGGACCAAAACCTGTTCGGGACGAATGTTTCCCGCCCACGCGCCCGCGTATGCGATAAAGAACCGCATATCCGGCGAAAGGTTTTGAACCGTTTCTGACGTTTTACCAAAGTTTTTATATGCCGTGTATGCAATCGTCACACCGCCATAGTCCGCCAAGTTTTCACCCAATGTAAATTCGCCGTTCGCATGCGTGTCGGGCGCAACCAATATGCCGTCAAAATAATTTCGCATAACATTTGCGCGCGCGGTGAATGCGTCCGAATCCGCATCTGTCCACCAATCACGCATATTCCCGTGTTCGTCAAAGTGCCGCCCCGAATCGTCAAACCCATGTGTCATTTCATGCCCAATTATTGCGCCAATCGCACCATAGTTAAACGCATCATCCGCGTTCATATCAAAGAACGGCGGTTGCAAAATTCCGGCCGGAAAACAAATTTCGTTCGTGGTCGGGTCATAATATGCGTTGATTTCGTGCGCGTTCATATACCAAAGCGTTGGGTCTTTTTCTTTGCCGATTTTTTCCAACCAAAATTCATCTTCGAATTTTGCAACGCGCATCATATTTTCAAACAAACTTTCATCTTTATCCAAACTCAGTTTCGAATAATCGCGCCATTTATCCGGATACCCAATCTTTGCACGAAAGGCATTTAGTTTTCGCAACGCATTTGCACGCGTTTCATCCGACATCCAATCAACCTTTTGAATACGTGCGGCATACGCCCGACGCAGGTTTTCCACCAATTCTTGCATACGTTTTTTCGCGGCGGCCGGAAAATATTTTGACACATAAAGTCGCCCGATTTCTTCACCAATTGCGCCATCAATCATACCAACCGCGCGTTTCCACCGTGGCTTTTGTTCGCGTTGTCCCGACATTTCACGATTGAAAAAATCAAATGATATTTCGTATGTATTATCATCCAACAACGAATCGGCCGCCAAAATAATTTGATATTTCAAATATGCCTTTATTAAACCAAGGTCGGTATCATTTATAATTTTTATGGATTCTTTTATCGCCTCTGGCTGACCAACATCGATAAATTCTGCGGCGTTCGCACCACGCGCATCGAAATATGTTTTCCAATCGAATCCGTCATATTCACGCATAAAATCATCGCGCGATATTTTATGATAGTTTGCATGCGGGTCGCGCAATTTTTCTTTTGGATAAAAAGACCGTGCCATGCGTTCTTCGAATTCATAGATTTTTTTCGCGTCCGCATCCACACCAAAATTTTTTAATTGTTTTGCAATAAATTCGATATATTTTTTGCGAATGTCTTTTGTGCGCGCATCATCATCAAAATAATAATCGCGGGGCAATCCAATTCCCGATTGGTTCAGGCCATATATAAAATGTTCGCTGTCGCCGGCATCGATTCCAACCGTGTCACCCCAAAAGCCGGAAAAATACGCATGACTTTCACCAAGATATTTTGGTAAATCAGATTTTGACTTTATATTGTCGATTTTCTCAAAGTACGGTTTAACGGGATTTGTTTTATCGGCATTTAATTTATCCGCGTTCATCGCAACACTGTAAAGCAACCCGATTTTTCCATCGTCTTTTTCGGCAATTTCGCGCACGCGGTTAAGGTTTGTGTCAATCAAAACCTCAAACACACCATATCGGGTGTAATCGTCAGGAATCGGATTTGCGCGCCGCCAACGCAATGTCACATAGTCAAAAAAATCATCCGTCGGATTTATTGAAAAATCTATGTTATTCATATCTATACCAATGCCAATTTTTTTACCCCCTTTGATTTGTATTGCAAACATTACCGCAAAAGCCACGGCGATAATTCCAAAAATGTTTAATAAAGTATGTCGCATTTTTATTTCACCAACCTTTCGATTAAATTATCAAGAATCAAAATTCCCGCATCGGTTGCGCGAATTCGATTGCCGGGTCTAAACTCTATCACATCGGGATTTGATTTTGCAAATTCTATATCAATTATTTTTTTTGTCGTGTCATCAACCATAACGCCGCGCCGTGTCCGCATGCCGGTAATAACGCGTTCCGTTGCGCGCGCGGAATCGGACAACGATTCGAATAATTTTCCGTCACCCATTTGTTCATACCACACATTATCCATCAAAATTCGTCCCGCGCCGCCTGCGCCGATTCCAATATACGGTGCGCCATCCCAAACATTTTGATTGTGGCGGCATTCCGCCCCATCCACCGCATAGTTCGAAACTTCATAACGATTTAGTTTTAATGTTTTTGAAATTGCCGTATACATTTCCGCCATTGTTTCATTAGACGGCATTTGCAAATTCATTTTTCCAAATGGCGTGTTTGGTTCAATCGTCAATTCATACATCGAACAATGCGAAAGTCCGATTCTGTTTATTGCATCACATGTTTTTATTACGTCATCAACACTGTCCGATGGTAATCCATAAATAAAATCGGCCGAAACGTTTTTAATTTGCGACATTGCAATATCAATTAGTCGCCGTGCATCATCGGCATTGTGCGCACGCCCAAGAAATCGCAATTTTTCATCATCAAAAGATTGCACGCCAATCGAAATCCGATTCGCGCCCGTATCAC
This sequence comes from uncultured Pseudomonadota bacterium, assembly GCA_902787305.1. Lineage (GTDB taxonomy): Bacteria > Pseudomonadota > Alphaproteobacteria > Rs-D84 > Rs-D84 > Enterousia. Next base: position 29,725 of record CADAFS010000008.1, read on the forward strand.
AAAATTCACGTAATCGTACCGTATCAAGTGTTTTTGGATTTGCCTCTATCGTGATTTCCGCATCATCCAAAAGATTAAAATTTTTACGAACCGAATTTATTATTTTCGCAAAAATTTTTGTTGGCAAAAGTGACGGTGTCCCACCACCAAAGAAAATTGTTGGCACCGAAATTCGTCCCAATATATCATGCCAATGTTTTATCTCTGTGATAATTTTTTTTGCATACGATTCCCAATCCGGGTTCGCACATGCACGCGAAAAAAAGGCACAATAATTGCACTTTGAAATACAAAACGGAACATGAATATAAATGTTGTGCGGCGCGTTCATAACCCCGATATTACAACGGGTATAAAAATCTGCAACAAAAAATGCAAATAGCATAAAATAGTTGTTTACAAAATAATGTCGATGTTATAATATCGCATTGAAAGGAAAGTAATGAAACGGGGAATAATATCGTTTTTGCCGGCAATGTTGATTCATTGTGCCGCGCTCGCGGCGAATGAGGGCGTGCCGGTTTACTACCAAGATGCCCCGACGGTCAATACAAACCAATCAAATTATGGCGCATATGCCAATAGTGGTTATACGAAATATATTGGCAAAACCGGCGAAAAACAGGTTGTTGGCACACGAACCTATTCATACACAACCGAAAAACGTAACCGTCCCGTTCCAACAATCGAAGAATATTCTGAAAATTTAACATATGCCACCGCGGGTACAATGACGGTAAACGGCCTTGGGTTGGCACCGGAAATGGAACCGTCGACATATCTTTATGCGGGGTATTCACGTCGTTTTGCAAATTTTGAATTCAAAACGGGTGTAAATTCGATACTTAAATGGGACGACATGATTTTTGATGAAATAAATGTCGGCGCGCGCCATGTATTTTCGTTTGGTAATTTTGATGTATTCGCTTTTGCTGATTATGCATACGGCAAAATGTCAAGTGGTGGACTTTCCATGGACTATGATTTGGAACCGTATGATTGGTCGGAACCTGAATACGGGATATTTACGATTTCAATGGGCGGGCAATCTGGGGATTCGCATCATCTGCGCCTTGGAATCGGTGCAAAACATATTTGGAACATTGGCGGGTGGAAATTGTCGCCGGTAATTGGATATGAAATCTTTAAACATAATTTGGAAATGTCCGATCACCTGTATCCGAACCAGGGGATATATTTACCACTTATGACAAATTTGGGCGAATATGTCTATGGTGACGAGGATGGAAATTATTATTCTTTACCGATTGATGTTATCCCGCCCGAAACCTGGTACCAGGTTTGCATGGGTCCCGAAGATATCAAGGTTGTAAATCAAAACGGTTCATCAACGGGTTATGTCACGTACCTTGGCGATGTTTTGCAAACAATGGATTACAACGAACAAACAATGGGCAATTTGCCATGGGGCGTGTACGAAGGGGACTGTGTCATCATTGGTGGTGATGGGCCGATAAAGGTTGGCGGCCTTACGCATATTTATAACACAACGTGGAGTGGTTTCTACTTTGGGTTAGAGGTTGAAAAGCAAATGACCTTGGCGGACAAATTGCGTTTGTATTTTCAAATCGGTATGCCAAAGTATTCATCCGAAGGTATTTGGCCCAACCGGACGGATTGGCAACAAAACCCAAGTTTCTTGGACGAAGGAACAAATGGTTCGTACACATACGCGGCCGAAATGGAATATGATGTTCGTGTTGCGTCGCGGTTGCAATTGGCGATAAAGGTTGACACGAACTTTTTCCATGTTGGAAAAATCCCTGGGAAACTTTACATTGCCGAATACACTGAATTTGTATTGGATGAAAATGGACAATATGCGGTTGATGAAAATGGGTTGCCATATCTGCAAACGGTTCCGGCGCACACCGAAAATGTTAGTGAATCTTTGAAATATGCTGACTGGCAATCGTTTGGTGTTCACCTTGGATTCAAATATACATTTTAGTGATGAAGTTTGTGTTTAGTATAATTTTTACAGGATTCTTTTTTTGCGCGGCATTCGCGGACAGTGGCGAATTTGATATGTCACGTTGGACGAGGGTAATGGATGACGTTCGTGCACGCGCGACCGCACAAAATATATCAGAATCAACAATAAATGATACATTGCGTTCGCCCGCGTTTATTCCGTCGATTGTAAAAAGTGATAAAAATCAATCTGAATTCAAATTGACATTGGACGAATACCTTAAACGCACGGTCAATTCAACACGGATTTCGCGTGGTCACCAAATGAAGGCCAAATATCCGACTTTGCTTTCGCGGGTTGAAGGTGAATATGGTTTGCCACCGCACGTAATACTTGCGTTTTGGGGTATGGAATCAAATTATGGCGAAGTAAAGGCACGCCATCGTTTGGTTGATGCGTTCTTTACATTGATGTACGACGGCCGGCGTGAAAAGTTCTTTGGTGACCAATTGTTGGCGCTAATGAAAATCGCGGATAAAAATTCATTGGATATAAATAAAATCAGGGGCAGTTGGGCGGGCGCCATGGGGCATTTTCAATTTATTCCAACAACGCTTGCATCGTATGGGGTGGACGGAAACGGCGACGGTCGTGTTGATATTATCGATAGTGTTGGCGATGCGATGGCCAGTGCGGGAAATTACCTAAATAAATTGGGTTGGAATAAAAACGAAAAAATTGTGCGTCGCGTGATTTTGCCGGCGGATTTTGATACATCGCTGATGGACGGCAAAACGAAAAAAACATTGAACGAATGGGCGCGTATGGGTGTTTTGAATCCCGATGGTTCACCAATACCGACTGGTGAAATGGTCGCGGGTTTGGTTGCGGATACATCAAATTTGCCGGAACCAACATTGGATGAAAACCCGGATTCCGACATTGCACCGCGTCCGGTAATAACCGCGTATTTGACCTATCCAAATTTTTACCGCATAAAAAAGTGGAATAATTCAAATTGGTACGCGATTGCGATTGCGGAAATTGCGGATAAATTAAAATAATTTCCCCGAAAAAATTAAAAAAATAAAAAGATTGCACCGGCGTCTTTTGTTTGGTATTCTTATGATAATTCTTAAACAAGGGATATATTGATGGCCATCAAAGTTCGTGATTTCGAAGTTCGTTTAACGCACACCAAAGAAGAACGTCGTATGGTGCGCGCGTTGCGCTATGACGTTTTTGTCGAAGAAGAAGGCGCAACCCCGACGGCCGAACAAAAAGAATTGCACGAAGAATTTGACGAATTTGATAAATATGCCGAATATATGGCGGTGTTTCACAACGGTAAAATTGTTGGCACATATCGTATCATTGATAAAAAGGCCGCGGACAAAATGGGTGGTTTTTATACCGAAACGGAATTCAATATTTCAAAAATAAAAAAGGCATCTGATAATATCGCGGAAATGTCGCGTGCGTGTGTGGCACGTGAATATCGCGAAAATGCGTTGGTTATGCGTATGCTGTGGGCGGGGCTTAGTGAATATGTCTTGCGCCGGCGTATCGCTGTTTTGTTTGGTGTTGCGTCGTGGGTTGGACAAAAACCGGTTGAATCGGCCCAGGCGATATCGTATCTGTATTACAATTACCTTTCGCCACTGCGTTTGCGCGCGCGTGTGATTCCCGAACGGTTTGCGGACGGTGTTGACCAACGTATGTCGAAAATGAACATTTTGCCACGCGCCTTTGTGGACGAAGAAAGCGCGAAAAAGCAAATGACACCACTTATCAAGGGGTACCTGCGCATGGGTGCCACATTTGGGGCGGGCGTGTTTATCGACAAACCGTTTAACACATACGATGTGTTTGTTATGTTGCAAACGAAAAATATGGATGCCGCGTATCAAAAGCATTTCTATGGTCGCGAAAATGCATTGGAACATTTGGATGTAAAACGTCATCCGATTCAAACGCTGGGCAAAATAATGCTTATGCCGATAACGGGGTCGCTAAATGTGCTGGGGGCGTTCTTTGAATTTTTATTGCGTGAAGATGCGGCGGACGCGGAATTTATCGAAGAATCACAAAATCCGGACGAAGAACAATAAAATGACAATGGTACGCAAACAAAATTTTTTTAATACGATAACCGGCACATTGCGTTTTACGGCGTTCTGGATAATGGTCTTTTTGCAATTACCAATACTTTTTCTGTTGCCGGCGCGGAAAAAGATAACCGTAAAGTATATGTCCATCTTTATGCGAATTTTCCTGTTTATCGCCGGTGTCAAAATCGTAAAGCATGGAACATTATCGGCGCGCCGGCCGTTGTTGGTTGCGGGGAATCATATTTCCGTGTTTGAAATTGCAACTTTTCCGGTTATGTTTGGCGGAACATTTATTTCGAAAAACGATGTCCGCAATTGGCCACTTGTTGGTTGGGTCGCGAATAAGTTTGGCGTTGTCTTTATTGACCGCCGGCCGTCACATGCGGCCGAAGTCCTGGCCCAGGTTCAAAAAGAAATCATGAACATCGATTGGCCACTTTACGTTTTTCCCGAAGGAACGACAACCAACGGCGCGTATGTGAAGGATTTCAAAAGCCCGCTATTCAATGTGGCCGAAGGTGCCGATGTCACCGTGCAACCGGTTGTGGTTCAATACTGTCACCATGACGGCACACCAATAAGTGACGTGGACTTAGCGGAACACTATGCGTATTTTGATAACGCAAAACAAACCGCCGGCCCTAAATGTTCCCGTGAACGCAGTGCATTTGGCCAGGTTTTTCACATCATGGTTTTGGGCGGATTTCGCGTAAACGTCTATATGTTGCCGCCACCGCCATTGGCGGGAAAAGATAGAAAACAAATTGCGGAAACAATGTATGAAATAATTTCAAATAAATATATGGAACTTAAAAGGTATAAAAAATGAAGACAGCAATAACACCGACACGTGCGGAAAATTTTAGTGAATGGTATCAAAATTTGATTGTCGCCGCTGATTTGGCGGAAAATGCGCCTGTGCGTGGGTGCATGACGATAAAGCCATATGGTTGGGCAATTTGGGAACTGATGCGCGATGAAATGGACAAACGTATCAAGGCATCTGGTGTGCAAAATGCTAATTTTCCGTTGCTGATACCAATTGAATTTTTTAATAAAGAGGCGGAACATGTCGCCGGCTTTGCTAAAGAAGCGGCGGTTGTCACGCACTATCGGCTAAAAATGATAGATGGTAAATTACAACCGGACCCGGAATCCAAATTGACCGAACCGTATATAATTCGGCCAACATCGGAAACAATTATCGGCGAAGCAATGTCGCGTTGGGTTCAATCTTATCGTGATTTGCCTTTGAAATTGAATCAGTGGGTAAATGTTATGCGGTGGGAAATGCGGCCGCGCATGTTCCTGCGCACATCTGAATTTAATTGGCAAGAAGGTCATAATGTGTTTGCAACACATGAAGATGCTAATGAAGACGCGCGCAAAATGCACAAAATGTATGGTGACTATATGCGTGATATTTTGGCAATCCCAAGTATTATGGGCGAAAAAACCCCCGAAGAAAGATTTGCCGGCGCCGATCACACATACACTGTTGAACAAATTATGCAAGATGGCAGGGCGCTTCAGGCCGGAACATCGCACGATTTGGGCCAACATTTTGCGAAATCTTTTGGTATTCAATACCTGGGGACCGATGGTAAATTGACATATGCGTGGACAACATCTTGGGGAACCTCAACGCGTATGATGGGTAGTTTATTTATGACGCACAGTGATGACGACGGTCTTGTTTTGCCACCGGCGGTTGCCCCGTACCAGGTTGTAATTATCCCGATTACACGTGGTGATGAAAATATTTCCGCGATGAACGAATTTATAGCAAAGTTGGAACAAGAATTACGTGACCATAATATTCGTGTGCTTGTTGATAATTCGGATATGCGCAGTGCGGATAAAATGTGGAAATGGATTAAACGCGGCGTTCCTTTGCGGGTCGAAGTCGGCGCGCGTGAAATGGACGACGGTGTGGTCACAATGACACGCCGTGATTTGGGGAAATCTTCACGCGAAACGGTCGCGATTAAAGATTTTACTGAAACGGTTTCACAACGTCTTGATTCCATACAACACGATATGCTTGTCGCGGTCCAGGAACGCAATAAAAAAATGATTCACAATGTTGCGAACCTTGATGAATTGGATTCTGCGTTGGCATGTGGAAAAATCGGGTTCTTTCGCATAAAATACACCGAAACACAAAATGAAAGGTTCGACACATTGATGGAAAAATACAAAATTACGCGTCGATGTCTTGATGACAAAGATCCAAATTTTGTATTCGTTGCAAAGTCATATTAAAAACCAAAACGGGCGCGTTTGCGCCCGTTTCACTTACACTTACACCAAGACAGGGTAAAATCCTGGCGCAGTCGCGCCGTAGCCAAAGGCGGAGGCGGATAACACTAACCACTACCGTCCAAACTTCCCGCTCCTTGGAAAACCGACGGGAATGGTGCGGCCCTGGGTTGCGCGTTTGCCAACCCATGGTTTCCAATCGTCAAGTTTCGTTGTTCCGCGTCCCGTTGTCCAACCGAACCCATCCGCCGCGTCAAAGAACATTACATCCAAAACATATGTCCGTTCGGCGTTGTATTTCTGTAAAATCACACCCTTGCCACGAACCATTTCCGGAATTTCGGATGCCGCAAAAATCAAAATCTTGTCATTTGACCCGGACATCGCAACCGTGTCGCTCGTGACCCGAACACAGAACGTCGCGGGATTTGCGTCTTCAACATTCATAACCTGTTTCCCGGTGCGTGTTTGCGCCAAACAGTTTTCGCCGGCAATGATAAACCCGTTTCCATGCCGCGACACCAACAGGTATTTTGCCGACGCATCCAAAACGAACGCGCTTACAATCGCCTCTTCGGCGCCAATATCAACCATCATACGCACAGATTCACCAAACCCGCGCGCCGACGGCAAATCATTTGCGGCAATTGTGAACATGCGCCCCGACGCACCAAACAGATTTATTTTATCGGTTGACATCGCATGGAAAGCAAATTGCAATTCATCGCCTTCTTTGAATTTCAAATCGAGTGCATTCAAATCCATATGCCCCCGCGCCGCACGAATCCAACCCATCGTTGAAAGAATAATCGTCAGTGGTTCTTTTTCGATAAAATCTTCGGCATTTACGGTGATTTCTTCGGTTTGTGCCGCCCAAGTCGTGCGCCGCCGCCCAAGTGCGGTCTTTTTATCATATTGCTTTTTAATATCCGCAAACCACGCCTTTATTTGGTTGTTCTGAATTTCTTCACTTTCAAGCAGTGCAACCAACTGTTCCCGTTCCGCGCGCAGGTTTTTATCTTCGCGCCGAATTTCCATTTCTTCCAATTTACGCAGTGCGCGCAGGCGGGTATTCAAAATTGCCTCTACCTGAACATCGGTCAATTTAAATTCCGCCATAAGTACCGTTTTTGGGTCATCTTCGGTCCGGATTATTTCAATCACGCGGTCAAGGTTCAGATATACAATCAGCAATCCGCCCAAAATTTCAAGCCGTTTATCGATGTTCGCAAGTCGCCACCGTGACCGCCGACAAAGAACATTTTTCTGGTGCGTGATAAATTCATTCAACACATCGCGAATTCCCATCACGCGCGGCGCGCCATTGGAATCAATAACATTAAAATTCATATTAAACCGATATTCCAAATCGGTCAGGGCGAACAAATGCGCCATCATTTTGTCCGCGGGGACATTACGACTTTTGGGTGTGATGATAATGCGAACATCGGTCGTAGATTCATCAACGATGTCATCAACCAAGGGCAATTTTTTCGCGTCAATCATTTCGCCGATTTGTTCGACCAACTTGGACTTTATAATTCCGTACGGGATTTCGGTAATTACAACCTGATACCCGCCGCGGTCAAGTTCTTCTATCTCGTACCGTGCGCGAATACGGAATGTGCCTTTACCGGTTTCATAGTTTTTAACAATCGTGTCGAAATCATCAATCAGAACGCCACCCGTCGGAAAATCTGGCCCAATCATTTTCTTGCATATCTGTGCGGTCGTGGATTCCGGTTTGTCGACCATCAATGTCAATGCGTCGCAAACCTCTGCCACGTTATGTGTCGGAATATTCGTTGCCATACCAACCGCAATACCCATTCCCCCGTTCGCAAGTAAATTCGGAAATGCCCCCGGCATAACCACCGGTTCAACCGTCGTTCCATCAAAGTTCGGCATCATATCGACACTATCTTCGTCAATGCCGTCCATAATCAGCATTGCCGCTTCGGTCATTTTGGATTCGGTATAACGGTATGCCGCCTGGGGGTCGCCATCGATATTTCCAAAATTCCCCTGGCCGTCAATCAGCGGATATCGCACGGAAAAATCCTGAGCCAGCCGCACCATCGCATCATACACAGACGAATCGCCATGCGGGTGATAGTGCCCAAGCACATCGCCAACAACCGTCGCACATTTGCGAAACGCCGCCGCGGGCGATAACTTTTGCCGCAACATAGAATACAAAATACGGCGGTGCACGGGCTTTAACCCATCGCGCACATCGGGCAGGGCACGTGATACAATCGTACTAACCGCGTACGACAAATACCGCGTGGACAGGGCGTCCGCCAATTGTTGTGAATCAATTCTTTCGACTATTTCTTTACTCATAACGACATAAAACATAGAACATTTGAAAAAAAATAACAACCAAAAAACGCGAATTATTGGGCGATTTTATTTTTGATTTCGCGTATGCGTGCCAAAATTTCACGCAAATCGGCATCGGTCACACTTGGTGTGGGTTTGTTGCGCAACTCATCGGCCAGCACAATACAAACGGTGGCCAATAGCGAACTTTCCGGCAACGGCCCGATTTTATCCAAAATTTGCCGCGCCCGCGCATCCACCATTTGCCCCAGTTCGACCAAACGCCCTTCTTGGCCATCTTCGCACCCCATGGGGTAATTTTTATTTACAATCGGGATTGAAACGACACTCATTTCAGCCCCCCAAGAATTTCAATAGATTGGTCAATAAGTTCGGTCGCCCGTGCATTTTTTGCACGCAAATTTCGCACTTGTTGCGTTAAAATTGCAACCTCCAAATCGGTTTGTTTACTTGCGTCAACCGCCGTCGCCCGCAGACGCGCGGTCGCGTCTTCAAGTTTTGATAGTTCCTGAAAAATTTGTTCCCTTATGTCCGACATATTGTCATTTTAAGACATTTTTTATATGCGTTCAACCCTAAAATGTGATATAATCGTCCTGACGATGATTTCAAAAATGCGATGGTGATGCAAATGAAGAAAAAGATAATTTATATTTCAGGCGCGGATTCTTTTAATCCCAGCGAAGTGCGGACCGCGTTTGAAGAGGTTCGGTCTACGCTGGGGCTGGATGCGGATACGGTTTTGTTTGGGGTTCCGGTGGACGATTTAATTGCGGTGGAAACCGCGCCGGTTGTCGCCGATTCGGTTGTCACGCCCACACCGGATGTGACCGAAGAACCGGTGGCAAAGCCTAAAAAAACGGCGAAAGCAAAGAAGGAAAAGCCGGTCGAAAAAACAACTGAAAAACCGGTTGTTGAAAATCCTGTCGCCGAAAAGCCGGCCACCGCACCCGTTGTCCCGATTCTGTCGGTGTTGGGCGGTGGTGAAGAATCCGCGCCGGTTGCGGAAACCACGGGCCAAGAAGTGGTTGCCGAAACCGTCACCGTTGAAACAGACGAAATGCCGGAATTTGACGATATTGGCGATATTGATGAAATGTTGCAAGACGATGTGCCGGACGCGCCACATGAAAAAACGCTGGAAGAATTGTTGGAAACAATGACGCCACTGCGTGAAGATGTGCAGCCGGACGAAGAAGATGCCGGCGAAACCACGGAACCCGCCACAGGCGACGAATCTTTGGATGATGCCGATGCAACACTTGCAAGTTTGGCAACCGAATTCGTCGATGTCCAAGATAAAATGCCAACATTTAGAAAAAGTCCTGAACGTGGGAAAATCAGCAAGTTAAAAAGTATATTGCCATTTAAAAAGAAAAAAAGCGATGATACCGGAATAATGGGTGATTTGTTCGGTTGGGCGGGTGTCGCCGCAAATGACGAAGATTTTTCCATACCGGGATTCTTTACGAATGTCGCATCGAAAAAATAAAAGACAATGAATGACATTGATACCATCAGAACAATGTTGGAAAACGTCGGTTTGCACGTGCGTGGTGTTGATGCCAACTTTTTTTATATCGAAGACCCGGCCTGTATATTGCGCGGGTTTGAAAATTTCCTTTATTATGCATGGATGGTTTTGGGATTGTTTACCGCGGGCCTGGTTATCGGTTGGGGCATATCCATGATACGCGGTGCCAAAAATGATATCAAAGAAAATTTCAAAACATTGGTTTTAATTTTTGGAATCTTGACCGCGGTTTGGCCGATTTTAAATGTTATTTATGGTGGTGATATTTTGGCCATTGGGTGCAAGACAACGCGGATTTCGGTTGATGGTGTAAATGAAATTTTGGCTACAAAAATTGCCGCGCGCGGGGACCATTCGATGCTTTACGAAGATATCGATATATACGATTCCGGAAGTGGTATTTTGCCAAACTATGAAATGCCAGAAACGGAAGATTTTCCGGATTTATCTGATTTAATGAATTGGACACCGGACGGAAATATCACCGGTGGCGCAACCGGCCCGACAAGTGTTCCGGTAAGTATTCCACCAATATCAACCGGTGGTCGAACGGCGATTACCGCAATCAATATAAACGTGGGTGAAATCGCATATACCGCACCGGACGGTTCAAAATATACACACCTCGGGGGCAGTTTAACATGGCGTGCGAATAATCCGGGTGCACTTCGGTATTCAGATTTTACACGGCGTATGGGCGCCATAGGAAAAACGATAAACAATTTTGCGATTTTTCCAAACCCAGAGGTTGGTCGCCGGGCAAATGTTGCCTTATTAAAAACCGAAAAATATCGAAATAAAACACTTGCTGAAGCAATTCATATTTACGCACCATCATCGGACGGAAATAACCCGGCATCTTATGCGGCGCGCCTTGGGCGGGCGATGGGTGTTCCGGTAAATATGTATTTGCGCGATATGTCCGATATCCAGTTGGAACGCATGGCCGAAGGCATTCGACGCATCGAAGGTTGGCGCGAAGGCAGCGTTCGAAACAATTAAAGAGGAAATAAAATGGAAAAAAATAACGGTTGGATAAAAATTATAATAATTCTGGCGCTGATTGTGGTTGGTGTTTTTGTTTTTTATAAATTTAATAAACCACATACCGAAACCAAATCAATAAGTGTAATGGCCGAACCAATTGTTGAAACCACGGGTGGGGCGGAATTTACTGACGGCCTGGCTAATCCGGTGTCCGTGCATAACTTTGAACCCGATGAATTCGGCGAAGGTGTTGTCGAAGTCGCGACATTTTCTTATGATATTGACGAAGACGGTCGCCTCGACCGAATTTCCCGTGCGCGTCGCGAAACCGGCACTGCACACTTTCAATATATATATCGGGTCGAATTAAACAACGGCGAAAAAATGGTGAATATAACACCAAAAGATTTCTTTACCGTCGAAGGTGCGGAATGCGCACATCAAAAAATTCAGTTTTCGTTTAAACCAGACTTTTCAATAACAAAAATTTCGCGTCCCATGGGCGAAGATTGGGATACACCAACACCATCAACAAAAACCGTATACACACTGTGGAATAATAATTTGCATGTCGCCACGACATCGGAATATAAAACCGTGTGCGATGTTGCAGAATTATTTTAACCAGTATTGTTCTTTCATCGAATATACAATTCCACCCGACACGACAAAGTGGTCATAAAGTTGTATGCGCACATTTAACAGGGCATTTTTTAATTGTTCTGTGATTTCGATATCTTCCTGTGAAAATCCCAAACCGGGAATAGGGTGGTTGTGAATAAGTGCAACAAATTTTGCACCCATATTTAGTGCGTTTTTAACAATTTCATTATTATATAAAACCGTGCAATCGATTGTGCCCGTACTGTGCAGTTCGTCTTTTAACAAATGTAAATTTTCATCCATATATAAAACATGCATTTCTTCGGTTGCGCGCCCACCAAGCATAAGACGCGCATAATTATTAAATTGTTCTTTGTTATGAAACACGGGCCTTTCCGCAATCGCGGATTTATAACCATCAACAAGGATTTTTTGCATCGCCTTGATAAAAATCGCGGTGTTATGCCCAAGTCCCGGAATCCGTTCCAAATCATCAATCGATGCACACAGAATCGGAAATGTCCCACCAAATTTTTTATACAGCATTCGCGCAATAGGGCGAATATCTTTGCGCGGAATTGCATATCCCAAAATCAATTCCATAATTTCATATTTCGCAAGTTCGCCATCCAGGAATTTTTGGCGCAACCTGTCGCGATGTCCGGCACGCAAAGATAATTCCAATGATTTGTCTTTCATGCGTTTATCATTTTTTCCGTAAAGATTGTGACGCCGTCTTCGGTAATCCCCAGTGTGTGTTCCCATTGCGCCGAAAGTCCGCCATCAACCGTGCGCGCCGTCCAACCATCCGCATCAATTTTACATTCGGCGCGTCCCGTATTTATCATCGGTTCAATTGTGAAAACCAATCCCGGCACCATTTTTACACGGTCCCACATTTTATCATAGAAATGAAAAATTTGCGGATCGTCATGCATAACCTTGCCAATGCCATGCCCAACAAAATCGCGCGATATTGAAAATCCGTGCGGTTTAACAACGGCCTCTATCGTTTTGCCGATTTCGGAAAGTGGCACACCCGGGGCGCATACCGCAATCGCGGCGTTCAATGCGTCTTGGCATGTTTGCACCAATTCGCGCGCCTTGTCGGATACCTTGCCAATCATAAACATACGTGACGCGTCGCCGTGAAACCCCTTGTATTCCGCGGTCAAATCAACATTTACAATATCGCCGTCCTTTAAGACAACATCGTCACTTGGGATACCATGCACAATAACATCATTCACCGAAGTGCAAATGCTTTTAGGGTACCCCTGGTATCCCAAATCGGACGACCGCGCACCGTTTTCACGCAAAAATCCCGCAACCAAACGGTCAATTTCGCCGGTTGAAATTCCGGCTTTGACGTGCGGTGTAATATAATCGAAACAGCGCGCCACCAAGTCGCCGACAACGCGCAATCTTTTAAAATCTTTTGGTGCATACACAGATGATAACATAATCAGTTCCTTCGTTTAACAGACATTTTATAAGTTTTTAATACCAATTTTAACGCAAAATCGCGCAACAAAATTTCCGCCGGCATACCGGTTGTCCGCATTTGCATTTCAAGTTCATTTAGCCGCGTCAAAACCGCGGTTATATCATCGCCCCGCCATATTTTTGTGGCAAGGTTAAATTTGTCCGCAACCTTCCAAAAAAGTCGTGGCAATTGCCCATCAATCACCGCGGTCAGTAACGATTTGAAATGCCGGTCCAACATACGCACCAACATATTCGGTTCCGCATTGTCATACAACAACCGGTCAAGCGCAAGCATAGTTTGCTGAATATGTCCCGCCGTTAGCGAATATAAAAAATCATCGGTGTTTGCGGCGCCCGTGTCGGGCAGGCATTTTTCCACATCATCCAATTCGATTGTTTTTTTATCATCAACATAAATTGCAATTTTATTCAAAAATCCCCGCGTGATTCCACGGTCGCCCCCAAGGTGGCTTGTCATATAAACCATTGCGTCGGGCGAAATCTGTTTAATCCCGGCATTGGTAAAAAGTTCATTTCGAATAAGGTTTTCAAGTGTTTTTGCATCGTCACTATAACACGCGATTGCGGCGATTTTGTCGCCACCTTCGAATAAGGTGCGAAGTGATCCCCCCGAACGTAAATCGCCCGCCGTCACGATAACCATTGCGTCCAACGACGGGTGTTCAACCAAATCGCGGATTGTTTTTGCATCGGAATCGCCGGCGTTTGAAATAATAACCATCTTGCGCCCACCAAACATAGACGGTGTGCATGCTTCGGCAAATAATGAATCTTGCTTGTCCCGCAATTCATCGGAATCCAGTGCGAATATATTATCTTTTTCAATCGATAAAATATCCACCGATTTATCGCAAAGTTCGTCAACCAACCCCGCATCGGGTCCATAAATCAATACACCGCGAACGGCGGTAATCCCTTTGGCAAAATCAGATTCCTTCCACTTCATTTTTTCGCCATTTCGCGTTCGTGTTTTGAAACATCGGCAATTGCGCGTGTGCCAATTTTGTCGGCCAAAACCGTGATAGTATTTGTGACCGCGTTATTATACGATGCGTTCGCCGCAACCAAATACCGCACAAATGTGTATGATTCAGATGCAGATTCCGTTCCGGTGGAAATTGTTTTGTCACCCGCGCTTAAAACATAATTCGCGGTTAGTTTTATTTCTTGCCACGTTGCGGCGCCGGTCGGTTCCAACGCCTTGTATTTTGTTTGCGGTTCATTTAGCGTCACGGCAAGTTTATACGGCGCGGTGCTTTCTTTTTGACCGCCGAACTTTGTATTCAGTGCGTTGCGCAGTTCGATTCCGTTTATACCACTTATGACCGGAACATAAATATCCGTATTTGATTCAGAAAACATCGGTGTAAAACCGCAACCGCAAAGGAATAAAAACCAAATACACTTTTTCATATTTTCACCAATAAAAATTATTTTTTGTTGAAATTCATCCATATAATACCTAGACTTTTACTAAATCGCAAGGGGGAAAGATGAATATTTTTCTTATAATGCTTATGTCTTTATTTATGGCGGGATACTATATGTTCTTTGCGCCAAACACACGTGTTGTTGAACAAGAAACCGATTATGCAATCGCCGTGTCTGATTTGCGTTCTATTGCCGAATGTGCGTTGGCGGTGCACAATGCAACGATTACTGGAAATACATTTAACGATATATGTGTTGAACAGAATCAAATTAAAACAGAACACGTATGCTTTGATTCGCGCTTTTCAATTATGGATTGTTATTCTGATGGCATAAAACGCCCAAGCCACAGTTTTATTATAACAACGACCGGTGCACTGGACACGTCGGAATATAATGAAATGATGGATATTTTGGAAAAGAATTTTACAACAAACGGAACTTTTGGAATATATCAAAACGATTTGATTATGGTTGCCGGAACCAGTACGAAACAAACATTACCCAAGGCGATGGTTGATAAACTTGGGCTTGAAAATGGGCAACTTATGTACATGACAAATTATGATATTCCGGACCCGGAACGCGTATTTACGGACCCCGGGGTGGAAGATGTGAACTGTCCCGCGGGCACGCAAAAGGTTTTTCGTTTTGGCCGTTGGCAATGTGCCAATTATAATGTAAAGACAAGTTGTGGCGGTGACCAGGTTTGGAATGCAACGGCAATGGAATGTGTCCCCGATGAATCGCGCAAACCACTATGCGTTGGCGTTGAAACCGCGGTTATGGTTGATGGCGTGTGGGAATGCGTTGCGCCATTTGGTGAATATAAATGCCCCGGTGGCCAAATTGCGCGCCTTAATTACGAAACATTGGAATGGGAATGTTTGCAAGACCCAAACAAAATACAAAAGACCACAAAATGCACAATGCCAAAGCCGCAAATTGTGCGTGGCCGTGGTGGTGCGACATTGCGTGTTATTGCAAATGATTGCACGGATTGTGAAAAGGCGGTTATTGATGAAGAAAACTGTACAATTACATGTGTTCCTGATTCGACAAAACTTTCGTCGTCGGCGTGTTATCCGGGGCGGGTGAACGATTGCCGCGGTTCGTCACGTGCATTTTATTTCGGTTTCCCGGACCAAGAATATGTGGAAAAATCAGGTGTTGTGTCACCTGATGATGTGCCATTTGATTCCGAACTTTCCAAGAACAGACGTTTTAATTGCCTTGATTGCGGTGCGCGTGGTGTGGATTTGTCGCGTTCCAAACACCCATATACCGCCGTGTGCAAAGAATAGTGTAAGTGTTAGTGCTAGGGGTTAGTGGGTGAGTATTCTCTGAAATTATTTTGTGATTATATGATTATTCCAGTGTCCACTAACCACTATCCACTTACACCTGTCGCGGCCGCGGCACTGCTTTGCGGTGACGGGACGGACTAACACTCCCTAACTATTTCCATAACGCGTGCGGGGACATCAGCGATTGCGATACGAACCTGATCCATTGTGTCGCGGAAACGCATGATTTTTGGGGTGTTTTTTTGGGGAGGTGGATTTTATGCAAACCCGCGGAATCCGTGGGGTTGCAGGGGATAAAAAGTGTTGAAAAAAACCAA
Source organism: uncultured Pseudomonadota bacterium (assembly GCA_902787305.1). GTDB lineage: Bacteria > Pseudomonadota > Alphaproteobacteria > Rs-D84 > Rs-D84 > Enterousia. The sequence continues at coordinate 46,068 of CADAFS010000008.1, forward strand.
GGTTTTTAGTCAACACTTTTTTTCAAAAATCCAAAATTTTTATTTCCTGTAAAATCAATGACTTACAATTTTCCGAATTTTGGCCGAACAAGGTGTCAAAAAACCTTGGTTTTTGTTACACTTTTATTAGCGAATTTGTATGCAAGTAAATCAAAGGAAAAAAGGGAGAAAATCATGCGAATCGGAAATTTATGTGTGTTTGGATTATGTGTTTTTATGGTTGGCACCGCATACGCGGAAACAACATCAGCCGACCGTAAAACTGTATCGTCCAAGGCATACGTTGATACATCGGTTGAAACGCGACAACAGAAAATTCCCGCCGCGGGAACAAACAGTGCAAATGCCGGAACGACGGTTGTGATGTATACAACAACCGGAAACGGAACAATCGGTGAACGCGGAATATATGATAACCCCGCTAATTATACCGCGGGCACAGACGCAAATAAATTGGTGACGGCATCGGCACTGAAAGGCAGTGTTACAAGTTTGCCCACAATGGAAACATCAAAATTGACCTGTGCGAACCAAAGTGATGGTTGCACACTGTGGACCATTGAAGATCAACAAGTATATGGCAGAAACAGCAATGGTAATAATAGTAACAGTAATACAGGGACTAGTAATTAGTGGCAATTAAAAAACATAACGTGTGAACGGGGGGAAATAAATGTTAAAAAAGATATTATTGGCATTGATATTTGTGATTACTGCGATAACCAATGTTACGCATGCCGAAGATGATATGAAAACCGTTGCATCAAAGGCATATGTTGATAC
>CADAFS010000009.1 GCA_902787305.1 uncultured Pseudomonadota bacterium
GTCAAGCCAAAATTCGGAAATTCGTAAGTCATTGATTTTACAGGAAATAAAAATTTTGGATTTTTGAAAAAAAGTGTTGACTAAAAACCTTGGTTTTTTGACACCTTTTTTATCCGCCACAACCCCAAGGATTCCGCGGGTTTGCGTAAAATACTACCCCAAAAAAACCACCCCAAAAATCGTGCATTTTAGCGGTAAGAAAGTCATTGAAGCAGAACTTACATTAACACGTGTTTCAATTCCAACATATCGTTGGGCAGGTTCGTTTTGAATTTCATTGATGCGCCCGTTACAGGATGTGCGAATTCCAAAATCTGGGCATGCAGCATTTGGCCATTGTGTGTTTTGATAAAATCTAACAATTCCGGATTTTTAACCGACCCCAGACGCGACGATGCACGACCGTATACCCCATCACATAAAACCGGAAAACCATGCGCCGACAAATGAACCCTGATTTGGTGTGTGCGCCCGGTCATCAGTGTGCAACGAAATTCCGAAACGCCGTCACGTGGCCACGCGTCCAAAACTTCGACAATTGTGTGTGCGGGTTTGCCACCACTTTTTACCATCGTCATCTTTTGCCGGTTGCGCGAAGAACGGGCGATATTGCCGGTTATGTCCGCGCCCGTCCAATTCGGAATACCCCAAACGAACGCGATATATTTGCGGGTAAGGTTATGTGTGCTAAAAATTTTTACCAATTCGCGGTATGCCGCATCAGATTTTGCAAAAACGACAACGCCACTGGTATCTTTATCAAGTCGATGGACCACACCCGGGCGTGTCGGCCCGCCAAGCACAGAAAGGTGCGTATGCGACAAAATGTTTTGAACCAATGTTCCCGTCTTGTTGCCCGCCGACGGATACATAACGACACCGCGCGGTTTATTCACAACAATTATGTCATCGTCTTCGTATAAAATTTCCAGTTCGATTTCGTCCGATATGTTATCGGTTGCAACATCCGTTTGTACGGGTGGAATTTCGACAAAGATTTTGTCACCGGATTTTACTTTTTCGGAAAACTTTATATTTTTGCCATCGCGCGTGACGGCGAAACGCTGAATTTCACTGCGCGAAAAAGTCGGCAATTGCGACACCAAAAATTTATCTAATCGCATGCCGACCGATTCGTCTGCAACAATAAATTCGCGCACTTCGTTCATTTTTATTTATATTCCTTCCATTCGGGGCCGCGAACACATTTTGAAAAATCGATATCCAATTCGCGGTCACCGGTCACGGGACATTTTAGCAAACCGGTACTTTGTGCCTGGTCCGCGTCACGGGTGGCGTATCGCCATGTAAAACTTATTTCCGTGGGCGCATGCACACACACCAATCGCAATATCCCGGTTGATTGCTTATTTGGCCCAAGCCAGATGCGAACACTGTCGGCTTCGCCATAACAAGGGAAAGCATCAAGGTAATACAAAACCATGCCACGTTCAACATCAGAATTTTTCCATGTGAATTTTCCAACATATTGGCGCAGTGGCAATCCGGTCAACGCCGCCCAATCGGTTGTAGTTGAAAAAATACTTACACGCGGGATGTTTGGTGTTGGTGGTGTTTGTGGCGTGTCGGTTGCAATCGCGTTAAACGACAGAACACCAATAAAAACGCAAAATAAAATTTTCTTTATCATTTTTTATCCCCTATATTCATCAATTCAACACCGACACGCCGAACCCCAGAAACATCACCCGAAAGTTTATGTGTGAACCCGACCGTTTGACCAACATCCAAAAACGTTGCCGACGGCATAAACCGTTGACGCCCGATAACGGAACCATCTTCGCCATAAAGGACGATTGCCAAGTCGGGAAACGCATATATATCATCCGAACGATTTGTCACCGTTCCACGCACCACCATTTGTTCCACACCATTTGTCGTCACCGTTTGAATATCATCAACAACCGCAACAAGTGGTTTATTATTCGAATCATCGCGACGTGATGTAATGATAACCGCAACCGCAAAAACCGTCGCCGCAAGCAATGCACAAAGTGACGCAAAAAACACCATCAATCCAGAACGATTTTTTTTCACCTTTACCGTCCATGTGTGGCCACATATCGCACAGCGCACATCGCCCGATGTCTTGGCCGGCAAGTTATATTCAGTTTTACAAACATCACATTTTATTTTCATATTGCACCTTTGGCATTATGTATACCACAAATTATTCCAATTTCAACAGTCGATATTTCCCACGCACACTTTTTTCTATTTCAATTATCGCATTCATAAAATCACCCATAGTTGCGTTTTTGTTCGACACAACTGAACTAAATATCTGGGTGGCCGTTGACCCAGAAACAGATTCGCGACGCAAAATATTTGTCGCCATATCCGAAAGTGTTGGGGATTTTATATCACCAAGGTTTGCGACGCGGGTACTTACATTCCAATAGTATGCCGGATTCATCGAATCGACAATTTTTTCTTTGACCCCAAGACGCGGTGTTATTGAACCGGTAAAACCAACCGTCACAAACATCGCACTTATTCGACCTTCGGTCATATCAAGTGAACCGCCGATTCGTATTGTCGATAGTGACCCCGACGGCACAGAAAATCCGCCAAGGGTTAAATTTGTCACAGACAAACTGTCCGCCGTAAACGAAGATAATTTTGCAAAGTCCGCGACACTAAACGGCCCGTTTACCGTTATACTTTTTGAATCGCCCGAAAATGTTCCGGACACCAGTGCGGTTTGCGTGTTATATGTGGAATCTATGGTTGTTCTATTTTTGAATATCACGTCCGTAGATGTCAATTTTCCGATTTCCAAAGATTCTTCTAATGATAAACTATCGGCATTTACAAATCCCGCATTATTTATATCGCGATTGCCAAGGTTCAAAATAGACGCCATTGTTGCATCAGACGCACTGGCCGACGGGACGCGCCATAAATACATTGCGTTATCACGTGTTATCCCCGTTGTTTGAACAATACCCGATGTGCCACCAACACCCAAATCAACCGTATCGGCGCGCCATGTCCCAAAACCACCGTATGCGCGTGTGCCTTCGATGAATCCGATTTTATCGTCACCCATTTTAACAATTTCACGTGTGCGCATGGCGTTTATTTCCGGGTCGTTAAACACAATCACACCTTGCAATGTTGATTGGTCACCAACATCAATTGATTTTAAAATGCGTAATTGATATTTGACCGCCATATCTTTTGCAAAATTTTCATCAAGCCCATACGGGATTAAATCGGTCAATTTTATTTTTATGATATTGCGCCCCGTGGTTTTTAACATTTCTTCGCGATTTTGCACAATATAGTGTTCCAAAATTGTCTGAATTTTTTGCATTTGACGCGTGACACGCAAACTTTCCGCGCGCGCAATCGCACGTGTTTGATAACGGTATATAAACGGAATCAATGTCCCCGCAAGTGCGATAGTTAACAAAAATTCTATCAACACCGTTCCACGGGATGCATTGGATACAGAAAAAATCAAATTTCTTTTTTTCATTGCGTTTTCCAACCACTTTTCATCAACGGTTCAAATTCTTTCCTGTCTGGAATTTTCGGAATCGGCGACCGCGCCAACGTCAAAGACACAAACGATGGCGGTGTTTTTGACGGAAAAGACCAATTACCCAATTTTATCGGTGCATTTGATGATAACAGCAATTCACCAGACACCGTCAATCCAAAATTTCCCGCAAATGTCAATTCGCCCGCCGACAGATATGGTGCATACACCGTACCCGTCGTCATTCCGGCAAAACCACTTATTGTTTTCAAACTTGTGGATTTAAGGATAAATTCGTTCCCTATATTTATTGAGTTATTTACTGTTGCACGGTCGGCGATTATACGCGCATTCAAATCGATTCCATTTCCGCTCAATTTTTTCGCGGTGATATTTCTAAAACCGCTAAGGTCGCCGGTGACACGAATTGTCCCGATTGTTGTACTGTCGCCGTTCATGTTCGCGCCCGATGAAAAATAGACATTTTTTGTATTGACTGATTCGGCAACAACAAATGTCGCATTAAGATTGCGGACACGCAAGAATTTTCCATTTATTCCACCAACATTACGAATGTCGTGATTTCCCATATTCAAATCGCGCTGCATAGTATTTAATTCTGCATCACCCGAAGAACCACGATGTAAAAAACGCGTTGTATCAAAATCGCTTTGGTTGCGTGTTATTCTGTAAATTAAATTTCCGGGTAAAAATTCGGGTGCGGTGACCGCCCATGTGTCGCCATACGCGACACCGTCCGCGCCAACAACCGCCGCGTCCGCACCGACATTTGCCGCAATTCGCGCAATACGCTTTGCCGTTGTATCTAAATTAAACGCAAGGTAAACATCGACCACCGTTCCGCCATTGACATTATATTTATCAATAAATCCCGCAGAAAGCGATTCAGAAATCGCCGCACGTTCATCATCGGTCATTTTAATCTGTGCTTCGTCCGGCCAAAGGTCTTGGTTCAATCGAACAAAGTTCAACATTGTTTCACGCAAACTTATTATATCATTTGCAACCGCCATATCGTGTATTGTATGCGTTGTATCGGCAATCATCGAATATGTGTACGGGGCCGCCACGGCAATAATAACCATGGCAAGCAGGACCTCGACTAGGCCGCCACCGCGTTGTGCTATGACTTCTGATTTTTTTAGTATCTTAGTCACAACTGGTCCCCCCATTTATTAAACATTGTTTTATATCTATGCGCCGTTCAAGACGTTGCCAATAAACATACTGACATATTATATATTGCGCCAAAGATTTTGCGTTATACGAATTTCCCATTCCTGATATAATAGAACTGCAATTCACCACAGCATCATTATCTTCGGTTGGATTGGCCAATATGCCGAACGCGCCATTATCAATTGTATCAACCAACGCGTCTGGCAAAATCGATGTGCCCGATGGCCGTATATCCAAAAGTGTTGCGCCACCACTGTCGCCCCGCGTGAGTGCCCCCGATGTTTGTTCACGCAATGTTATATTGCCGGCATAAACACTGTTGGCATCAATTCCACTGGCACTGCTGTATGTAAGTGTTGTCGAATCAATGAACACGTCTTGCCCACGCGTAAGGTTTACAAAAGACCCCACATCCAATCTTTCAACATTAAATGTTATTCGACTTGCAACCAGGTTTCCACCAACCGACCATTTTGTTGGCCCCGTAAATCCAGTGCGCCCCGCCGACATATCAAAACTTACCACATCGGCATCGGTAACCGTCACATTGCTTGCATCACCAAATTTTGCAACCGTTCGCGCGACCATTGAACCAACCTTTAATGTGCCACGTGTCAACGAAAGTGCTGATTCACCACCCATCGATTGAAAAACCGTTTTGTTTGTCGTTAGTGATTTTATGTTGCTGCGCTCTTTACGGCCGGCCTCGGCCCCGGTTATGGTTAGCGTCACCGATTCGCCACCATCAAATTTTGCACGTCGCGCAAATATGTTTGCAATGTTGTTTATATTAAAATTATCCATATCTAAATCGGTCAAAAATCCCGAATAAGAAAAATTTCCATCGTTTCGGCGAACAACATCCGAATACATTTCGCCAAGATGAATTCCAACGTCAATGTTTCCGGTTGTATCTTCGGGATCAAACACCGCGTAAAAACCGATTCTTCGCGCAAGTTCCGCGCGTTGCATGGTGTTTAGATTTCCACCGCTGACGCGAATAAAGGCCGAAACTTCTTGGGTATCTTTGTTAATAATCAAACTTATATCTTGGCCAAATGCGGTTCGTGTTATGAACCCAATTGGCAATCCATACGGTTCCAGCAAATCAGATAAACTGTCGCCCGATATTTTTGTTTGGTCATACGATAAACTTGAAACATTTTCTTGGATATAAATCTTTGCGGCGGTTCGAATTGTGTCGATTTGACGTGTGGCGGAATACATTTGCGCATTTATATCACGGGTCGCAATCCGGTGCGCCAAAAACGGCATAAACACGAACACCAATGTCAACGCAAGCAACGCTTGGATTAAAAAACTTCCGCGTTCAGACGACATGAACCCTCCTGATATATAACAAAGCATAGCAACAGAAAAAATTTATTGCAATTGGTTTTAAGATGTTTTAACATTGCCATTGGTTTAATTGTTCGGTTGACCGAACAAAGTTTATAAAGAGTTTACTTCCAAACAAAAGAATTATTATGCAACCAAGAAAAAATCAAACGAATTCACGTGGGCAATCGTCCAACAATTCACGAAATCAATCGCCGGTTATTGCGATGATTCAACGGTGTCATAAATGGCGCATGAAACGCAAACAGTATATGGACCAGGCGCGTCTTGCAACCGATGAAATCGAACGCGAACGGTTGTTGCAATCGGCGGAACATTACGGCCGCATTGTTAACGAAGAACAGGCCAAGATTGATTCTTCGCGTACACCGGGCGACAAAACACCGATTCCGGACGTTCCGGTGGCGGCCGAAAACGGAACACAATCCGACAATCCTGAAAATTCGGAAAACACCGATACGGACGAAGAACAGGTTTTTCCAACCTTTTTGACAAGTTTGAATTAGTGTATCACCGCGAAGCGGTGCCGTGACTACTCCAAGACTGTGCCAGGGCTTTGCCCTGGCTTGGTGTTGGGTGTTTCGCGTACATTTTGCTTCCACTAACTTACAATTTTTTTACTACCAAAATTGTGCAGTTTGTTGAATCAGAGGCCTTGTCCTGTAATGCCTATAGTAATAAACTAAAAACCACCCTGAGGGGCCCACCTTACTGTAGCGATACCGAAAACGGGACGACGTGATTTAATTTATGCGTCGCGAACATAGGTGTCTCTTTTGTTTTTTATGTGTGAATATTGCCATTTTTCAACGAAAATACAAGTATAAATGTAGGATAAAAATAAAAAAGTTAAAAAAAAGTTGCAAATGAAAATTTACTGTTCTACAATCGGCTTGTTCTTAAAAGATAAGAACGTTTGTTTGTTGTTGTGTGTGTTCGGAGTATAGCTCAGCCTGGTAGAGCGCTACGTTCGGGACGTAGAGGTCGTAGGTTCGAATCCTGTTACTCCGACCATAAATTAAAATTGCCCCGTCCCCTCGGGGCAATTTTGATTTATGATTGATGTGACAATTGGATTTGATACATAGCATACGCAAGTATGCCAGGTTCGGAACAAGCACGCAACGCGTGCGCAGTGAAAGGGGCCCGCGAACGAAGTGAGTGGGAATTACAATCCTGTTACTCCGACCATAAATTAAAATCGCGTCGTCCCCTCGGCGCGATTTTTAATTTATGATTGATGTGACAATTGGATTTGATACATAGCATACGCAAGTATGCCAGGTTCGACACGATAGTTGGTTCGCACAAGCGACCGTTGCGTTAATAGCCAGATCGATCGGCGATTTTTTACATTTTTTATGTTGACAATATATGTTTTTGGTGTATTATTGCCACCACAAAGGTTTAATTTTGACAGACGAAGATATAAATTATAACTATAAGCAATTGAAAAGACATCATGGTGAGGCTTTTGCCCGCGTTATGCGTGATGCAGGATTGTTAAATATACACAATATTGTACATATCTTGGAATTTGCCGGAAACAATCCAGACGATGCACAAAATTTAGTTAAATATATTCAAACAAGATATAATCGCAGCCCAAAAATAAAGGCATTAACGGAAAAAACGCCTTTTGAATTATTGGATGAAGCCGGGTACGATGCGTTCTTGGTTGAAACATTGGAACAGCAAAATTCTATTAAAAAATATTTTCGCCCACACGAAGAATTATGCACATTTGATGATCCATCGCGATATAAAACACATTATATGATTCATGCGGTCAAACGTGGTGCAGATAAAATTAAACCGTCCACCAAGCCACAAAGACAAGACGAATATGGAACATCGGTTATATCGATTCAAATATCAAAGGTTGATAATCATATATCCATAAAAAATCGGTATAACCACAGTGTCAGTTGTTGTGATGCAACTTTTTCGAATAACCCAGATAATATTATTCCTGGATTGACACATGCATTGAACAAATATTTTGGTAAAGACATTTGTGCAGCAGATATGCCCGAACATTTTATCGAAAGGCAGGGGCAGTTTATGTGGTATGAATACGAAATTGAAGGAAAACATTTTGGGCATGATTGTTACGCGACACACGAAGGAATTCACAGGATAAATAAAGACCACCAAATGTTGCTTGATTGTATGATATTAGATACTAAAACTGGCGAAATAACACGTTTATATAATTTTTTTGGGGACGAACATTTTAAATTTTTTGAAAGTTTTTTCAAAGGTAAAAAAATACAAGTTACAACAAATCCGCAAAATAAAACGCAACAACTTATATCTGTAGATAATAAACATATTGCAACAGTGGCGGGCAATTATATCATCGAATTAACATTACCAGGACTTCATGATTTAGACGATGGAATCGGGTTTGAATGTATATTCTTTAAATTGCAAGAAATCAATTTGCCAGATATAGAAGAAATCCCGGGTGGATTTTTTTCAAAATGTCAATCATCGTCAACATTAAAAGTTGTTAATATTCCAAAGGCACGAATTATTGACAATTCTTTTTTGTTTGATTGCGATATAACAACATTAAATGCGCCAATGGTTGAAGAAGTCGGTGTTCAAGTATTGTGGTACAATAATTCATTAGAATATTTGTATATGCCAATGTTGCAACGCATAGGTGACGATAGAGAGGATAGCTATTTTCGTCAAATTTTGCATGCCAATAAAGTTTTGAAATCTGCATATGTTCCAAAATTGCAACTCACAATGCCCGAAGAATATGCCAGATTACAGGCTATTGTGGCACAAAACAATGTTCAAAATATAAAATGCGCGCAACAAATGGCGATGAACAACGGCATATCCGTAGCATGTAAATAATTTTCGAATTAAAATAATTTTGTATTAGTCGTGTTTTTTACACCCCTATAAAAGCAAGAAAATACTTGCCCGCCATAAATTAAAATCGCGCCGTCCCGCTTTCGCTTAGCTACAGCGAGGCAGGCCCCTCGGCGCGGTTTTTTCCACATTCGCCAAAGGCTACGGTGGACAGGGTGGTGCGGATTGTTGTGTTTGCACTAATCACTCGCTTGCAAAATGAATTTTATCTGCAATAATTCCCAACGTTATGCGCAGGCGTAAAAAGAAAATCTTTACACGTTATATTTCTGGAATCGCGGGGCTGTTGTTTGCCGTGATTTTCTATGGTCTTTGTATTCGGTCGCCGATTCGCGAATCGGTTAATTTTAATATCAATTCAGGGGACACAGTTTCGTCGGTTGCGCGACGGTTGGATAAAGATAAAATTGTGTTTTCTGATATGGCATTCAAATTTGCGATTCGTATGCGTGGTGGCCGCGTGCAAAAGGGCGAATATGAAATTCCCGCCGGGGCATCCGCGTGGCGAATCGCCGGAATGTTTTCGCGTGGAAAAATCGCAACCGTGAAAATTGTTATTCCCGAAGGTCTTACCATTTTGCAAATCAAAGATTTATTGCGTGGGTACAGCGCGCTTTCGGGTGATGTTGATTGCCGTGATTGGCGCGCGGTGTGCGATGTTGCGGACGGTGATGTTTTTCCGGATACATATTATGTTGCACGTGGAACATCGCGTTTGGCGGTGTTGGATTTGGCGCGCAAAAAAATGGACGAGGTAAAAAATAAATGGTTGCGGACGCGGCGGAATCCGCCGGCACCACTTACGGGGTGGAACGATGTTGTGACACTTGCGTCGATTGTGCAACGCGAAACACCGCGAACGGGAGAGATGAAAATTGTGGCGAGTGTTTATTTGAATCGCCTGCGGCGCGGTATGCGGTTGCAAGCCGATCCGACGGTGATTTATGCGATAACCGATGGATATGGTGATATGCGGGGCGAACCGTTGTTGCGTGGGCATTTAAAGGTGGACAGTCCGTATAACACATATCGCAATAATGGTTTGCCGCCGTCACCAATTGCAAATGTTGGTTCGCATGCGATTCGCGCGGTGTTGGAACCTGCGGATACCAAGTACCTGTATTTCGTGGCGGACGGTCGTGGTGGACATAAATTTTCAACCGATTATGAAACGCATTTGAAAAATCATGCTGACTGGCGCGAGATAAAAAAATCAAAGAATCCCGAATTGAATTTTGACAATGATTAAATCGTGTTTGCGAATCGCCACATTAAAAAAAATTCATGTATGTGAAAAAAAGTTTTGAATTTGTGCGCGTTTGCGCGTGGAATTAAAAATACAAATCTAAATCGGCGGGCATTGTATCATATTTTTATGCGTTTATCAAAAATCTTTTTTCTTGAAAAAAATCTTATCCGTGGGAAAATATGCTTAGCTAGGAGCAGGGAAAGTTCTAGTTTCCAATTAACAAATAAAGGAAAGGAAAAAAAATGAAAAAAATTGCTTTGACTTCTTTATTGACTATTGCGATGGCGTCCGCCGCGCATGCAAGTGTGAATGTTATGGATGGAAATCCGCTGTATATGCCACGTGCGGGACATTTTTACAGTGAAACATCACTTGGTTCCAATTCCAAAACAACGGAAAGTTGGGCGTTGGGTGAAAGTTTCGGTTATGGTATTACCGATAGATTCGCAATTGGTTTAACAACCGCGTTGGCCGAACACGATTCTTTTGATTTGTTCGGATGGGATGGTTTGTCGTTGGGTGCAGCATATCGTGTTTTGAAAAACGGTCATTGGGTTGCTGATTTGGTCGGATCATATAATGTTGATGGTTGGCTGTATGCGTATGATGAAAATGCCGATGATGGTTACTTTATGGAAAAAGAATTGTTGAACTATACATGGAAAGCCGGTATCCGTGGTGGCTATACGGTTGCGCGCTTTACCGTTGCGGGTCATGTGATGTTCAGTTATGAAAACAGTGAATCATTTAATTGGAACGAAGATGGCGCACATCGTCTTGCGTTCGGGTTGGATGGTCAATATGTAATCAATCGCGATTGGAATTTGGTTGCGGGTATCGAATATTCTGGTCAGATTGATGACGGTGTGAAAAATACCGGTCGTTTGATTGGTGATTTTGGTATAAATTATAACATAAGTTCGTCATCGTATGTTGGCGCGTATGTTGCCGGCGAAATGTTGCATAAAACCGGTGATTGGAAATGGAATGAAGGCATGGGATTTGGTGTTAAATTCGGTGTCGATTTCTAAGGGTTTGATAGGTGATGTGCCCCGTATGATTTTGTATGGGGCACATTTGCTTTCTATGAATAAAATCATTTTTTACTTGAAAGTATGATGGTTTTTAGGATAAAATGCATACAACTAGGATGGGAATGAATTTCTAGTTTCCAATTAACAAATAAAGGAAAGGAAAAAAAATGAAAAAAATTGCTTTGACTTCTTTATTGACGGTTGTTGCGGCTTCTGCGGCACACGCGAGTATCAATGTTATCGATGGTAATCCATTGTATATGCCGATGAAAGGGCACTTTTACAGTGAAACATCGTTGGAATCGAAAACAGATATGACCACGGCGGTTGAATTGGGTGAAGAATTTGGATACGGTATTACTGATCGCTTGGCGGTAAGTGTTTCAACATCGGTTGCGGAAAATGATTGGTTTGAAGGTAATAGTTGGAATGAAATGGGAATTGATGCCACATATCGTCTGATTGGCGATGGCGCATGGAAGTTGGATGTTATGGGTGGTTTTGCTTTGAGTCCAATGTGGGGTGATCATAGTTCGTTCTTGGATAAAGATGATACAAAATATATGTGGGGTGCCGGCGTTCGTGGTGGTTATGTGAACAATGACTGGACAATTGCCGCACACGCAAACTTTATTTATCAAAATACCGAAGCATTTAATTGGGGTAAAGAAGATGTGGACGGTTTGTGGAAAAATCATATGTTGAATTTGGGTGTTGCAGGTCATTGGACAATGAGTGATACCTGGAGTGCACTTGTGACTGCGGATTATTTCAAATCGTTGGATCGTTACAATGATGCAGAATCGCATGGTTCTTGGGCGATTACCGCGGGTTTGAACTATAACATTGATACAACCAAGTATGTCGGTGTTTATGTCAGCAAAGATGTTGACCATAGAGCTGCTGGTTCATGGGTTGTTGAAGATGGTTTTGGTTTCGGTGCTAAATTCGGTATCGATTTCTAATCGTTTGAATAAACAAAAAACGCCGTCCGTTTGGACGGTGTTTTTTTAGTGTAAGTGGCTAGTGTAAGTGGTTAGTATTGTTTGGAATTTGTTCGTGATTGTGAATTTATTCCAGAAAGCAAAGTTCCCCTCTAGAGAGGGGTGCCGGGTATCGGGCCCCGCAAAATTTGAAAAATTTTGTGGGTGATGTCCACCCGGCGGGGGGTGGTTCACTAACCACTACCCACTAACACTTACATTGTAAAAAATCATTGACATGGCGGATGGTTGTGCAACAATACGCTTGAACGAATCGGGGGCCGGAGAGATTTAACAAACAAAGGAAAGAAAATGCAAAAAATTTTGTCTTTTATGATTGTGGCCGGTGTGATTACGGGTTGTTCATACTATGATTATTATCGTGGTGGCGTGCGCTATGTCCAACGCGGTGATAATTGTGTGTATTATTCGGAAGAATCTTCGGAAGAACAATTTTCAGAAAAGGTCGAAGAATTCGATGACGAAAACCGTATCGTTTATAAAAATACCCGTTGCGAAGATTTGTTCGCACGTGATAATGCGGGTCGTATGGATCGTAACAAACGCCATGTCTTGGCGCCGGCGACGGTTGCAAACCGCAAGCCGAAACCCGTGGCGGTGGCAAAGCCGGTTGAAAAACCGTGCTGTGAATGCAAGGCGGAATTGGTTCCGGTTTCGGGTCAGTTTTTCGCGTTGACCGCAAAATAAGTTTTGTTTGTTGTTGGTTGCACCGCCCACCCCGGGCGGTGTTTTTTTTTAGTGGTTATTCCGTCACGACCGTGGCGCGGTCATGCCGCGACGGATGTTAGTGATTTGTGGTTGGCGGTTAGTGCCGTCATACCGCCGCAGGGCGGGATCTTTGCGAAGTTTTAGAGAATTCTTCCGCAACTTGTTTGATGAGATACCGCATCAAGTGCGGTATGACAAAACTTTCCACTTTTTCATTTGAAACTGGGTTAAATTTGTGATAAAATTGTGGGAGAAAAGGAGATTTAGTATGAAAAGTAAAATTTCAAAGTATTTTTTAATTGTGTCAACTTTTGTTATGGCGAATGTTCCGGCATTTGCGGCGGATAATAGTGGGGCGTGTAAGCTGATTGAAAGTTTAAAACCGGTAATTCAAACATTACGAACACTTGCGTTTATTGGTGCGGCATTTGTTCTGATGGATTGGGCGTGGGGTTTTATTAAAAGTGGAAAAGTTGAAATGAAAGATATTGAAACAAAGGGAATCGGTATGTTTGTTGGGTTCTTCTTGTTGTTTGGTGTTGGTCTTATTTTGCAATTTGTTGGTTCCAATGCAGGGCAGGAGTATTTCGGTTGTGTCACGGGTGCATTGAAATAAAAACCAAACAGAAAAAAAATTTAACGGCGCGTTTGCGCCGTTTTTTTTATCTTACTTTTTCATGAATGTATTTATTTATAAATGTTTGTTCGCGTTTTTCACGGTCGGCAATAACATTTTTTACTGGCGTAACAGAAAGGTTTTGTTTCGTGGAATCGTGTGCATCGGCAAAGTGCTTGCGAATAGAGAGCATTTCATTTCGTGAGATTGTATAAAGGTTGTTATATGTTTTATTTTGTGAATTGTTGTATCGGTTAACTATGTTTTCCAAAGCATTTGCGTATAGTGGTAATAATTTGTGGTTCATATAATCGGTAATATGAGAATAATTCTGTAAATTGTTATCAGAATTGTATTCTTTTGGAAATAACCAGGTATATAGCAATATGTAAAATTTTCCAAATTGATAGTTTTGATTTATAAGGGTGCCAAGTATGCCATCGAGTTGTTTTTTGTATGTTTTTACCCGTTCGCGGGCATTGATTCGGGATATTTCGTTGACGCGTGCGACGATTGCGTTTGATTCTTGGTTTGGATACATAAAGTATTCTTGGTGAAAGGTTGTGTCGCGGTGTTTCCCAATTTCTTTCATGATTGCCCATGCGGCATAGCGGGATATTTCCGCCGTCATACTTTCGGCGGTAACTTTGATTATGTGTATGTGATTATCAATAAGTTCAAATTTTTGCATTGGTAACATATCCATCGGTGCATATTCACGTAAAATGCCTCCGATGGTGGAACTGCTCTGATAATCTTTTGTTTCTAAATTTTTTACGGTCCCAAGGACATCGGTTAACAACCAAACGTCAGTTCCGGTATTTGCGGTGGTTGTTTGATTTGGTATTTTCTTTGGCCACAAAGATGGGGTTATATATTCACGCGCAATCGATTTTGTTTGTTTTGTGGAATTTAGTGTGTCGAAAATATTTTGATATGAATAATCTTGCATTTTCTTTTACCCCTTGTCTTCGTCCGTGTTCGCAATCGAAAACAGGACCGATGAAATAAGTGATTGATACGGAACATGATGCGTGTCCGCAAGTTCTTTTAACTTGTCCAATATCGGACGTGGAATTCGCATATTTATAACCGCATCTGATTTATTAAAGG
The DNA here is from genome assembly GCA_902787305.1 of uncultured Pseudomonadota bacterium. Taxonomy (GTDB): domain Bacteria; phylum Pseudomonadota; class Alphaproteobacteria; order Rs-D84; family Rs-D84; genus Enterousia. Next base: position 14,684 of record CADAFS010000009.1, read on the forward strand.
CGCGATATGCCGCATATTCCCGGAGCAGGGATTCGATGTTCATCACAAAGAGTTGCTGCATCACATTTGGCATAAGATTTTATCCTATACAATATTCAATACTGTTGTATCCACAAGGCACTATACCAATGTATTTACAATTGTCAATACAAATGTCTAGATCCTTGTGTTTACTGGGGTGTGGACGATTGTAGGGGCGTTTGTATCGTTGGCGAAATTTGTATTTTGTGATCTAATGTCTGCGACGCAAGTTTTTGCATTCGCAAAAACTGGGTCCCGGCCTTCGCCGGGATGACGACGCTCTGGAATAATTGGATAATTATTGAAATTTGTTTCTTTTGTTATAGCATGTTTTCTATGAAATCTGGTGGTTGTGTTTATATTATGACGAATAAACGAAATGGAACATTATATATTGGTTCCACTTCGGATATCGTTGGTCGTGTGTTTGAACATAAAACCAAAGTTTATCCCAACTGTTTTACCGCAAAACATAATCTTAATAAATTGGTCTATGTTGAATGGTATGATAGTTTGGAAAACATGGTTGCGCGTGAACGACAATTGAAGGAATGGAATCGTAATTGGAAAATAAGATTGATAGTAAAACAAAACCCAGGGTGGAAAGATTTGTATAATGATATATTGGCTGAATATGGTTTCGCACCGTTTTAAGTAATAATTCCAGATAATCGTCATCCCGCGGAAGCGCGGGATCCAGTTTACGGCAACGCCGTAAACTTGCGTCGCAGACGATTAAATGTGTTGTATACTGAATTTTCCGTTTTGTCCGCTTGCACTTTTTTTATTTGTATCCTAGAATGCGGACGAAGATACTTAAAATAAGGAAGGAAAAATGTTAAAACGAATTTTCGCGTTGGCGTTTGCCATACTGTCTTTTGTAAATGTTGCACATGCGGAATTAAAGGTTGATATCGTTGCGGGGGGAATGGAACCGACATCAATCGCCGTGCAAAAATTTGAACTGGCGGGTGGGGCGCCGGCGGCGGATGCGGCGACGATTCGCGATGTGGTAGAGGCCGACCTGAAACGCACCGGTTTTTTTCATATTGTAAATCACAATGCCTTTCCGGAATTTGTAAAGTTGGATAAAATGCCGTCGTTTAAATCTTGGGCGGCGATAAAGGCGCAAATTTTGGTGACATCGAAACTGACCAAGCAAAAAGATGGACGATATAAACTTGAATTCTTTGTGTGGGATATCGCGTCCCAAGAACAGATAGAAGCGCAAAGTTTGGTTGCGTCGAAAAAATCCGTGCGCAGACTTGGGCATATTATGGCGGATGCGATTTATGAACGACTTACGGGCGAAGTTGGTTATTTCGACACGCAAATCGTCTTTATCGCCGAAACGGGGCCGATTGATAATCGCACAAAGCGTATGGCGATTATGGACCAAGACGGATATGGGTTGCGTTATCTGTCCGACACAAAAACATTGGTTATGTCACCGCATTTTTCGCCGAATATGCAATCGGTGGTGTTCTTGTCATATTATAATGATGACCCGATGGTTTGGATTTTGGATTTGAACACGGGCGCGCAACGGCGGCTTGGGAAGTTCGGCGGTATGAATTTTGCCCCGCGCTTTTCACCGGACGGGTCACATGTGGCGTTGTCTTTGGTAAAGGACGGAATTACACATATATATGAATACGATATTGAAAATAATTTGCTGCGCCAATTGACCAGTGGCAATTCAATAAACACCAGTCCGACGTATTCCCCCGACGGGCGCAAAATTGCCTTTAATTCCGACCGCAGCGGCAGCCAGCAAATTCACGTTTTGGATTTGAATACATTGGCGGAAGAACGCATAACATATGGGGCGGGGCGGTATGCAACGCCGGCATGGTCACCGGACGGACAGTTTATCGCGTTCACGAAAATGGCGGACGATACATTCTATGTCGGGGTGATGGACCCGCGCGGGAAAAATGAAAAAATTCTTGCCGGTGGTTGGTTTATGGAGGCCCCATCATGGGCGCCCGGTTCGCGCAGGTTGGTTTATTATGAAACGGAACGCACCGATGACGATATGGAACGCGTAAGCCATATTCGCAGTGTCGATATCACCGGCCAGAATTTATATGAAATCGATTTGCCCGATGGTGTGAACGGTTTGGAACCAACCTGGTCGCCAAGGTTGCCGTGATGAAGTGGTTTTGTGTCCCCGTTTTGGTGTTTACCTGGGGCGCATCGGCGTTTGCCGTGCCGGCGCGGGTAGGGCACATTTTGGATGGTGACACTTTTTCTGCGGCGGTTAGTTTGGATGCGGATACGACCGTTTCGGTGCGTGTTCGGTTGCGTAATGTTGATACGCCGGAAATGAATGGCGATTGCGAATATGAACGGTCGCGCGCAATTGCGGCACGCGACCGACTTTCCGAAATAATCCCCGTTGGGTCGATGGTGGAACTTAGTAATGTCAAAGATGACAAGTACCTTGGGCGGATTGATGCAAATGTGAAAAATGCGAACGGTGCCGATGTGGGCGAAATTTTAATTCGTGAAAAATTCGGTCGCAAATATAACGGCGGCCGGCGTAAACCGTGGTGTGGGAAATAATGTTATCCGTCTGTGCAAAGCACTATGGTGAGGCCGCAATATAGCTTTGCCCTGGCTTGGTGTAAGTGGTTGGTGAAATCGGGCGCGTTATGCACCCGTTGACATTTATAATGATAACATGGGCCTGCGCCACTTTGCATAGGTATGGATACCTTTGTGAAATTTGGGGCGTGCGATAACCATGGGTGCATAGCTCAGTTGGTAGAGCAACTGACTCTTAATCAGTGGGTCTGGGGTTCGAGTCCCCATGCGCCCACCAAAATTCAATCCGGCCGATGGCCGGATTTAATTTTGGTTTGGACAAGTTGGACGAGAACCCCATTGGGGTTCGACACGATAGCCGGTTTTGCAAGTGTTAACGCAGCGAAACCGTTGCGTGTGGAAGGGCCCCCATCACGGCACATTTATGTGACGGATGGGGATGTGCAATCCCCATGCGCCCACCACAAATTTTCGTTAATAAAAAATCGTCATTTGGCGAATTTTTTATTTAAGAAAATTTAGTGCCACGCCGTAGCGTTTCGCGAAGGCGGGCAAAATTCCAGATAATTAAAATTTTTAGTGTCGCGCCGTTTTGCAATTACTCTATACTCCAAAGCCAACAATGTTCGTCGGTGTGTGTATCACTGTCCCAACCGGCACATACCATTTTGTTTTGTTTTGTTTCAACAAATCCGGCGGTGGCAAGTTTTGTTGCATCGGTTTGCGCATTGTAGGCGTTCGCCGGGTCGTAAACCGCGCGTTCGCCAAATTCTTGGACACCGGTTTCGGCATTTACGCCGTTATACGTCACAACCGTGCCGGTCGTCCCCGTCGGCAATGCATTGTTCGTAATTTTAGAATTCAGTTCACTATACACATCCTTTAACAGTTCCAATGACACCAACGCACCCTTGATATAGTTTTGATTTGTGTTTGCGACATCACCGGTTCCACCAAAGTTTGATGTTTGATACTGTGCCAATGTTTTTGTTCCGTTAATATACAATATAACATTATCCGCGCCGGATCTTTTGGTAAGTGGTTGCGACCCACCCGCGGTGATATAACGCCGATTGACATCCCAATTGAACAACTCAATTGTTTGCCCACCAGTGGAGGCCATAGCATACGGATTTGTTGTGCTTGTCCATGCCGCCGGGAGTTTATCTTGTTTATTCACCAATCCTTCTGCCACGGCACGAACGGTCGGAACATAATTATCCATTTCTGGACCATATCCATTGCCATCAGAATACGAGTCTAACGCCCCCTCATCATCCCAAATTGTTTGCACATCTAAAATACCTATCTTATTACCAACAAGTCCACTTGTAGAATCATATGTCGTAATCGCCGGCAACATTGTTTCGTCAGTAAACTCCACCAACCCGGTTATGATTTTGTCCTGTTTCGTATCGACATAGGCCTTAGATGCGACGGTTTTCTTGTCCAATTCGGTTGGTTCCGCAAATGATGGTGTGGCGACAAAAAGTGCAACAAGCGTGGCGAACCACACACCAAATTTGCGACACCCCGCCCTTGCGGGCACCCCTTTGGCCAGAGGGGAAATTGGACCGCGACAAGACGAGAGCAAAATTCTCCTCTGGCCAGAGGAGTCCGGCGTGGAACGCCGGGAGGTGTCGCCAATAGCAAATAACGATTTATTTGCGGTATTAAAAATGTTGTTTATTTTTTTCATTGTGTCCTCTCCCTATTTTGTTTGTTGTTTTGTGTCCTTTGCCAGAGAAAGTGGCAACATTTCTGGAATACGAAAGACCACCTCCCCCTGCGGGTACTCCTCCACAGGAGGAGAACTAAAAAACGTCGCCAAATGGGACGTGTCGGGGTGTTGAGAAATCATCGTATCAGTGATTCCGTGGCCTTTTGCAAGTGCATTATAACCAACGGCACCCCAACAAGCGGGGGACAAACTATTACGGTGCAAAACATTAGGAAAATCACAATGGATTGCGATGCTTTGCACCGGACACGATAGGCTTCTCACAGCCCCGAACCAGATTCCCATCTGATTCAAGTTTATTATATCAAAAATCACCGAATCGGGTCAAGGGTAAAAAAATTACTTTAAGAATTTTGTCCCATGTGGTAAAATTGTGGGTATGAGAAATGTGCTGAAATTCCTTTGTAATTTTGCGTTGTGCTTTGTCGCAATAGATGCATGGGCGATAGAGATAGGTAGTACATATGACGAAAGTAATCCATATGGGGATATTAGTTTTGGGCCTTTGGATTCAGATACTACTATTATAAACCATGGTGTGATAGGTGGAACGATAACTATTACTGGGGGTATTCTTGTTACGATTCAAAATTATGGTGAGATAATAAATCCAATTTTATGCATAGATTGTGTTCCGGCAAATATAAATCAGATTATTACTGGAAACGGGGATATGAATCTGATTGCCGGTTTATCGGGGCATAGGGTTATTGTTGATAACGAAAATAATAACATAAATTTATCTGATGTTATTGCCGCCGCGGGTGGTGCGGGGAAAATTGTTCTGACCGGTGCAAATGTCGTCCTTGATATTGGCGCGATTGATACACACCCGGCCATAGAATTTAACCCTGGGGCGGCTGGAAATTCCACGAATTCGGTGGCCTTTATAATTCGTGGGTGGAATGAAAACTGGGATGAATCACAACCGATATTGAATGGCATAGTGCTTAGCAATGCCAGTGATAATTTTGGTGGCGCGGAATTTATAGGTGTTGATTCAATGTTTGACCCCTATGCGGAATTGAACGGCAGTCGTTTATACGCCCGCTTTGCGCGACAGACAAATTACGGCATCGTTTTCGAAAACGATCTTGGTGATTGGTTGGACGAATTACGCGATGAAAATCCGGATGATAAATTGATTGGTGCATTAGATGCCGCACGCAGTCGGGCGGGGTTGCGCGATGTGTTGTTGAATTCAATGCGGACAAATCCGATACGGTTGTTGGATCCGGTGCGGTCGTTTAATACATTTATGCTCGGCGACCACATACATGATTTGGCGTTCGGGGTTGTGGCGGAACCGTTCTATATTTATTCCGGTGATTTTTCCGTCCTTGGTGGCGGTGTGGGTGTTGCCGGGCGCGTTGCCAAGAATTTGGTTGCAAAGTTTGGGGGCTATGCGGGCCGAATGGATTATGATGGCGAAATTGATAATTTTAATGCGATGGTATATGGTGCGAATTTTGGCGCGTTGTATAAAGATTCTGATTTTTATGCGCGGGCGGTTGGAACGTTGTCTTCGGCGCAATTTAAAGACATAGAAATTTTTGATGGTGTGCGTGGCAAACAAAATCCAAATGGAATTTCCGGGGCGGGAATTGCCGACGGTGGAATCGTGTTTCGGGTGCTTGATGAATTTGATTTAACGCCGTTTATTGGTGCGCGGTTTGACTATGCCGGGGTTGCGGGATTTTCGGATACGGATGTGAATATGCGGTTTGGTGTGAATATAGATAAAGAAACGGTTGTTGATGGAAATAAATATGCGTTTGGGTTAAGTGCGGTTGGGCAAACGAATGGCGATATCTATGGTTCGATTTATACCGATATAATGTCGGTTGTTGATGGTGTCGGTGGGCGGTTGCAGTTTGGAATTTTGAACGATGATTTGGGTTTGTCGTATCGTGTTTCGTTGGATGCAAAGTTTGCATTTTAATCAACAATTTTTCCACGCAATGATGCGCGGTTCGCCGCGGTGATTTTGATGTTCGCCATTTGTTTCGGATTTTCCACGCGCGCAACGATACACTGTTGCATATATGGTGTGCGATAGAGCAGGTGGCGCCCGGTTTTATCCGCGCCTTCGTAAAGGCAGGTTAGTTTTTTTCCGACACATGTTTCATTGAATTCGCGTTGAATTTCGTTTAGCACGCCGTCAAGTATCGCAAGTCGTTCGCGTTTTACCTTTTCGCTGATTTGGTCGGGCATCAATGCCGCCGCCGTATGCGGGCGGGGCGAATATTTGAATGAATAAGAATTTATATAACGAACGCGGCGTGCGATTTCCAGTGTTTGTTCAAAATCAGAATCAGTTTCGCCAGGAAATCCAACGATAAAGTCCGATGAAATTTGAATGTCCGCACGCGCGGCGCGCAATTTGTTTATGATGTCCATGTACGCGTCCAAACTGTATGGGCGATTCATGCGGCGCAACACATCGGGTGAACCACTTTGAATTGGCATATTCAAAAATGGCAACAGTTTTTGTTCGGTCGCAAACATTTGAATTAAATCGTCCGTCATTTCCGTTGGATAACTGGAAGTAAATCGTATACGGCGGATTTCTGGGATTTTTGCGGTTGCGCGTATTAAATCAGAAAGACGGAAAATTTTGCCGTTTTCATCGGTGTATTTATATCCGTTCACATTTTGCCCAAGGAAACAAATTTCCACCGCGCCGGTTTTCGCCGCATGCAACGTGTCGCGCATAACATCATCGAATGCGCGTGAAATTTCGCGCCCGCGTGTGTATGGCACAATGCAATATGTACAACAATGATTGCAACCTTCCTGAATTGGGATATAAGATACGGTTGGCGCGGTTGTCATTTGTGGCAATTCATCGAATTTTTCAAGACCGGTTAAATCGATGTTTAACAATTTTGTATCCGGGTCGGATAAAATTTCTGGCAACCGATGATAACTTTGCGGACCCAAAACAAAATTTAATTCGGGGATTCGATGAAATGCGGCGGCGCCAACCTCACGCGCGACACAACCAACAATGCCGAAAATTGCGTCCGGCTTTTTCGCGTCGCGCACGCGCCCCAGTTCGGAAAATACTTTATTTGTTGCCTTTTCACGGACGGAACAAGTGTTTAGTATTATTATGTCCGCGTCGGCAACACTTTTGGTTGCCGTCATTCCGCGCGCATTCAGCATGGCGGCGATGCGCCAACTGTCGTACACGTTCATCTGACAACCAAAAGTTTTAATAAAGTATTTTTTCATTTTTATTTTTCATGATAGAGAGAACGCATACAATCTGCAAAACGTTGTTGTCGTTCTTTGTCATAGGCCCGTTTACACGCCATTTCCAAACGTTCCCTGGAAATATGGTGATTTTCATCCATAGTAAGTTCATAAAAATCCGCCGATGACAATTGTTCTTCCGGAGTTCCCTGCATTAATTGTTTTGCGCGTCTACGATCCGCCCGGACTTGTTTACGTGTGTGGCGGCCATGCACAGGTTTTTTAGAACGGTATTGCAAAGGTGACTTTTTGGCTGGCAAGTTTAACCCCAACACGTCTTCATAAGGATCAGTGACAGTTGATACATACCCATACAAATTAGGTGAAAATTCTATGAGTAGTAATCTTCTTAGGGCTGTGCTATCCAACGCCGCAGCACAACAGCGTAGTGCTTTTTTATCCAAATGTCTGCCTTCTGGTGTCATTGGGCGCATACGGGTATGTTTTGGTTTTATTTTTATTGTTTTTTTTGATTCTAGTGCTTCAGAAACAGCGAATTTTTTTGGTTCTTCTTTTTTTGTGGTCGGTTTTTTGACAATGTCGCTTCCTGGGCGATGCAAAGGGTTATATTTAACCAGTTGTATCGGTTTTCGTTTTGTTTTTACTGGATTGATTTCAGATACCGGAACATATGTGATAACCGTACCCGTTCGTGGTATGGACATTTCACCAGTGATTGGATTGTAATTTACTATGATTCTGTCAGTCATTTTCATTTCCTTTTGGTTTTTATTTACATTTTGTTCGATTAAATAAAGTTTGTTGTTTTATTATTATTTTGTATCTGTTGTTTGTTTTGGGGTTTTCTTGATATTCGGGTTTGCGTGGTGTTAGTTGGATATCTAAATTCATAATTTCTTGTCGAAATTTTTCAACAATTATTTCTACAAATTTCTCCAATTCCATCAATGCCATTTCAAAATCCGTTTACCCCAATTTCTTTTTCAAAATTTCATTTACGACCGCGGGGTTTGCCTTGCCGGCGGACGCCTTCATAACATTCCCAACAAAGAACCCAAGCAATCCCGTTTTGCCAGATTTATATTGTTCAACCTGTGGCGTGTTGTTGGCGATAACTTCGTCGACGGTTTTTTCAATCGCGGATGTGTCGGTTATTTGCTTCATGCCGAATTTGTCGGCGATTTCGCGCGGTGTGCCCGATTCGCCATCAAGCATTTTGATAAATATGTCTTTGGCCTGTTTCCCGTTGATTTCGTTCGCCGCAACCATATCGACCAATTCCGCCAAATCGGTTGGTGTGATAATTCGCATACCATCAACCACGCCCGATTTTTCATTTGTTATGTCATAGTTTTCCGGGTGCGCGAACAGTTCGGAAATCATCCAATTTGCAACGCCCTTGGCGCGTTCGGTTTTGTCCGCGACCGCCGCATCGAACCAGTGTGAAATATCAACCGTTTCGGTAAGGCGTGTCGCATCGTATTCCGCAAGCCCCAGTTTTTCAACATAGCGCGCGCGTGTCGCCGCCGGCAATTCCGGCATGGTGCGCCGTATGCGTTCGATTCTTTCGTCAGTGATAATCAACGGCAATAAATCCGGGTCCGGGAAATACCGGTAATCCAATGCGTCTTCTTTGCTGCGCATGACGGTTGTTGTGCCGTCGCCTTGGTTAAAACGCATGGTGCAACGGTCAATCGTTCCGCCGTTTTCAAGGATTTCGATTTGACGCCGTGCCTCGTATTCAATGGCGGTTTTTATAAATTTGAACGATACCATGTTTTTGATTTCGCAACGTTCATTAAAATATTTTGCGCCAACGGGACGGACCGATACATTGACGTCTGCACGCATGGAGCCTTCCTCCATGTTTGCCTTGGATACGCCAAGTGCGCGTGCAATTTCGCGAATTTGACGCAGATATTTTTCCGCTTCGTCTGGTGACGTGATAAAGGAATTGTTTTCTGGATTTTTCACGTCCAAGAAAGTGACAATTTCAAGCAACGCGACACCCGTGCGGTTATAATCCGCGAAAGATTTTGTTGGGTGGACATCGTGTTTCAATTTCCCGGCATCCTGTTCCAAATGGGCACGTTCAATCAGAATTTTTTTGGGGTTCCCGTCGTCACCAATAATTTCAATGTAGCCACGGCCGACGACCGGTGGTTGATCGGCGGGTTGTGAAATCTGATACCCCTGGGGCAGGTCAGGATAGAAATACTGTTTACGGGCAAAACAACTTTTATGCGAAATTTCCGCATTGATGCCCAGGCCGAATTTAATCGCCTGGTCCACACAGTATTCGTTTAAAACCGGCAACATCCCCGGCATGGCGACATCGACCATGGAAACCTGGGTGTTGGGGGCGACGGTCGGGTTATAGTCCGCCGATGCACCACTGAAAATCTTACTTTTGGACAGAACCTCTATATGGGTTTCAAGTCCAACAACCACTTCCCAATCGCCCGTTTTGCCTTTTATCGTAAACATTTTCTTTTTCCTTGCTTTTTTGTTTTTTGTATTTTATTATACACCTCACGGATGGCCAGATAGCTCAGTTGGTAGAGCAAGGGACTGAAAATCCCTGTGTCAGTGGTTCGATTCCACTTCTGGCCACCATTTTTTATTCCCCCATTATTTTTGTTGGACGGTTATCGACATTTGCAAACTGTTCGATATGACGCGCCAATTGCAATACGCGAACATCATCAAACATTGGACCTACGACCTGCACGCCCAATGGCAACCCGTCCGTTGCCAAACCCGCCGGCACAGAAACCGCCGGCACGCCCGCCAAATTCATCGCCACCGTAAATAAATCCAATGCATAGTATTCAAGTGGTGTCATATCGGAATCCAGTGGTTTTGCCGTTCCCGCACCCGACGGGCAAACGATTAAATCGCAACTTTCAAATGCGCGGTCGAATGCGTCCGCAATCATACGGCGAACACGTGCGGCCTGCATAAAATAAACATCGTATGATTCAGACGACAATACCGCGGTGCCGATAATCATACGGCGTTTAACCTCGTCACCGAAACCGGCGGCGCGTGTCTTTTTATATGTGTCGTAAATGTCGGACCCTTCGACGCGCAGGCCATATCGCACACCGTCATATCGGGCAAGATTTGATGATGCCTCGGCCGGGGCGATTATGTAATATGCGGCGAGTGCATCCAAAATGTTTGGAATTGAAACTTCGATTATTTCCGCACCGATTGATTTCAAATCCGCAATTCTTTTTTCAAACAGGTTTTTCATATCGTCGGAAATTTTGACATCGCCCAATTCGCGTATAACCCCGACGCGCAATTTTTTCCCGTCACCCAAAATTGGTTGTAACGGCGTTTGCATATTTAATTTGAAATCCGCACTTGTGGAATCTTTTGGGTCGTGCCCCGCCATTACGGATAATAACAGTGCTGCATCATCAACCGTTCGCGCAATTGGGCCCGGTGTATCAAGTGACGACGCAAATGCAACACAGCCCCAACGCGAACATAAACCATAGGTTGGCTTCATACCGACAAGGCCGGTGATAGAGCAGGGGAAACGTATCGACCCGCCCGTGTCCGTCCCGGTTGCGCCCATTGCCATACCCGACGCGACGGCGGACGTGGAACCGCCCGAAGAACCGCCGGCGGTTAAACGGCGTTCCCGTTGCCATGGATTTACCGGTGCGCCAAAGAACGATGTTTTCGAAAATGTTCCCATCGCGAATTCGTCCAAATTTGATTTGCCAAGCAACACTGTCCCGCTATCAATAAATTTCTGGGATACGGTCGATTCATATTCGGGGACAAAGTTTTCAAGCATATGCGACGCCGCCGTCGTGCGAATGCCACGTGTTGCAAATAAATCCTTCATCGCAATTGGAATCCCGTCAAGTGGTTGCGCGTTTCCGTTTTTAATGCGTTCATCCGCGGCGGTCGCATCCGCCATCGCGCGTTCGGCGGTGACCGTAATATACGCGTTCAGTTCGGGGTTATATTTTTCAATGCGGCCAAGGTGCGCGCGCGTAAGTTCGGTCGCAGATATTTCGCGCGATTGTAATTTCCTTAATGCTTCGGTAATGGTTAAATCTATCATTTTGTTTCCCTGGGGTTAATGTTCAATCGCATTTGTTGGTAAAAGTTCACGAATGTGTGTTATAAAGGGTGATTTGCAAAGACCACGTTGAAAAATCATCGCGCAATTAGCCTCTTCTTTTAGTCCACAATCACGTTCTTCTTTATCGGCGGCCGGAATAATTTCGATAATCATTTCGTTCGGTTTATTCATTGGACGAATTGGCGCAAATTGCTGTGCCGGTCGAATACCACTCGCGTGAATTATTGTTGTATCGAAATGCAGGTTGCAAAAGCATTTGGTACCAGAAAAATTATCCGGGTTATAGTTTTTAATAAAATTTAATAGGTATTGCTTTTGTTCTTCGGTCCATGGTCCCAATTTTACCTCTGCCGGTTTGCCAACATTTGACATTGACTTGTTTGTTAAAATTACTTTTATTTCCTTATCTGCCATTGTTTTTACCTTATTTATTTTTTATGCCGGTAAATAATTGCCGTGCAAGTTTATATGGACATTTGCCATCCTGCATGCGTTGTAAACATTTTTGTACTTGGGCTGCGCGGTCGGTTGGTGCATTTTTTAGTGACATGCATTTGAAATCGATAGCTATAAACTCTATGAGAATTTTGTCTGTACAAATACGTATTTGTAACCTCCACAGGCATTCTTCTGCGCTTTTATTCCATGTCTGGTTGTTTACATGAACCGGTGCCCCGTTTGCAAGTTTGACCTGTTGTTTGGCCGCCGTTAACCCCCGGGCTGGGAGTGTGTACACGAAAAACACTGGCTTCGGATTGTCCATTCGGTTAAAAACTCTATATCCATATCTTGTCATTTTAATCTCCATCCATAACTTTTGGCACCGCGAAGTATCCGCGGCTTACGCCCGATTTGTCGGGTGCGTTTGCCATAATTGCGTCGCGAATACCGCCGTCCGTCACAACATCCGCACGCAATGGTAAATCGTGCTTTGCGGGTGACAGCATTGGTTCAACGCCGCGTGTGTCAATCTGTTTCAATTTATCAATCCATTCGATAACGGAATCGATATTCATTTTTTCAAGTTGTTCGTCGGAAATGTCGATTTTTATCAAATCCGCGAATTTCTGTAATTGTTGCTTGCTAAACGCCATTTTACATCCTATATTAAAGTGCAAAGGTGATTATACAATGATTTTATCAGATTTCAAGGCATTAGAAAAAAAAGGTCGGTTGTTAGGCATCGATTGGGGCGCGCGCCGGACGGGTATCGCGGTTTCGGATGCATCTTGGTCACTGGTGTTCCCGCGGTCGCCGATTTTGCCACATAATGAATTGGATTTATTGAAAAAAGTCGAAAAATTGATAAAAGATGACGCTTTCGCGGGCGTTATTATCGGTTTGCCGTTGCGGACGGATGGGACTGATTCCGATACAACGCGGGCGGTGCGTACGTTCGCGGATGAACTTTCCAAATTGGTTGATACGCCGATTGCATTTATTGATGAAGCATTAACGTCCATTGTCGCGATGGATTATTTGGGGCGGCGGGTGCGCCGGCATGATATTAAAACGCGCCTTGATTCATTTGCCGCCAAGGTTATTTTGGAAAATGCGATTGCACTTATTAAGCGCGGGTAAGTGTTAGTGGTTAGTGCTAGTCCGTCACGACTGCGGTGCGCAGTGCCGAAAGCAAAATGATGAAGGCCGCCGGCAAAACAATGCCAAAAAAACGCGCATCGCGCAAGGTTTCGCGTTTAACACGCGCCGTCGCAAAATTGGCCTAGCAGTTCCCCTTCGCTGGCGAAGGGGTGGTGCCGAACGGCACCGGGGTAGTGGCGGCGAAGCCAGACGGGGTAGTTTCAGGCGTGCATTCCTGCACGCCGTTTATTCGTGACGGAAATTCTCAACTATTTACGAATATAATCAATTAATGCAATCGGATTCACAATAACACACTTTGCTTTTTCGCTATACGTTCCTGTTTCTAAACCGACTTTGAAAAACTCTTCTGGTGTAATATCTCGTTTTACTTGTTTTGCTAATACATATACACCCGCCTCAAACGGTTTCATCCAAGAAAAACCACCATTTGCATAATGAACATAATCGTTAATACCATTTGGCGCCGCAGTCGTTCTGTGGTCCATCGGGAAACATAATGTATTTTTTTGAATATCAACAGGCATATCATAACCAATTTGCCAATTTGTCTGTCTATAAGATTCAAAATCATCAGGTTCTTGCGAAACAAATCTGTAAACACCATTATCACGAAGTCCGTATTCTTTTTCAATATGTGTTGTTGTCACAAAAATTCCTGCTTGTTTCGCTTTTTCTAGTGCTTTTTCCCATATTTCCGGGTCACGCGATAACGCAGGTGATGCAGACACAGATACAACAACAATCTTTTCTTTATCGGGTAATTTTTTATTTATTTCTATAATTCTATCCAAAGCAGCCGCAAAATATTTAGAAATTTTCCTTTTCTCTTCATCATTTTGAAATTGTCCATCTGTGATATCAGCAGCAAAATAATATAACTTTGCTTTTGGTGCAACACCTACAGTTTTCCCAACCGCTATTGAAGAAACAGCGGCCCCATGCATTGAACCAGGTTGCTTTTTATAAACCAAAAATTCTTCATAATAGGCAAGATTGTCATTGTATTCATTATGCGGGGATAGTGGTTGGTCTATAATAGCCATAGATATACCACTCCCATCAATTCCTTGTTCATGTAATTTATGCAAATTTAACCCAGGATTTTTATGTTTTTCCATTATAGCATTTGCATTAAAATCAGTAGGTAATTTTGAAGCATTCTTCGGAAACACTGTTCCATTGTCAAAAGATATTTGTTCCGCTGTATATTTTGATAAATCTTTATTCGTACAATCCATAGACCTTATATCTAACTCTTGTTCTTTTTCTGAAAATGATAATTCTTCGTTTTTCAACCAAGAATAATCCGCATAGGGGGCCAACTTAGAAATCACATTATTACCAATCGCCCATGCACCAAACGTGGCAAACAACAAAGAAATGCACACACCCTTCATTTACATTCTCCTTTTTATACTATATAAAAAGACCGTCGTTTAATCTGACCCCAGGGGCGGTTTTTATCTTGTCCACTTTTTGGGATACAGTTCGTTTGACGGTCTTTCTATTTTTAATTCAATGGGGCGCCCCAATGTTGCTGTATCGTGCGTTCCGCATCCATCGGGCTAACCAACACTTGCGGGGTCAAAATGACGACCAACACATCACGGGTTGATGCCGTTTCACGCGACCCAGACAACAACATAAAATCCGGATCCCCAAGCCCATAGCGCATATCATTATTCGCCTGTTTTTCAAAGCCCGACACAACCAACATTTGCCCAGATTCCATGATAACTTCCTGCATGAAACTGCGTTCTTCAACCTCTGGCAATTGCAGGGTCACTTCGCCAATTGTTTGACTTGACATCTTTAACAATTCGCGAACCGACATACGGAACAACAACAATATCTTTCCATTTTCCAAAATGTTCGGCAATAACTGCATCGAAAAACCGGTTTCCAAACTGTCTTGGTCCACGGTACTTGATTCGACGGTTGTAAAGTTCCGCGATTCGAACCGTTTAATATACCCGGTACTCTTGGTATTATTGACCGGCGCAACACGGTTATTACGCGTTGTCACACCAACATTGGTCACCAACGAAACCTTGCCTTGCTTTGCCAATGCCTGAACCAACGCTGTACTGCCCGCGATACCGGCAAGTGAACCATTATTTATTTGGTCATTGGTATATGCGCCCGGAACCGTCGCCCCATTTTCCAAATGCGTCGCCCCGGTCAGGCCCGACAATTCATTCGACAAAACCGCGATATTTATGGCACTGGCCTCTGGGGACGAGAAATTATTCTTTGGATTTGCAACAATGTTAAGCCCCGTCGCCGCATTTATCGCCGCCGCCAAATTCAAACCAAACCCCGAATCGTTTGCGATTGAAACCTGTAAAACCTTGACATCAATCGTCACCAATTGTGACAACCGTTTATTTTGCCGTGCGATATAATCGCCAACACGCGCCAACACCGACGGTGGTGCGGTCACGGTTATTGTTCCCAAACTGCGCGACACGGTAAAGTTCGCATTTTCCGCCTTGCCAATAATTGATGAAATGGTGCTTTCAACTTCGTCCCATTCTTTCAGTGTTGTTTCCAAATAAACCTGATTTCCGTCATCCGTTTGTACCGACGATTGATACGACACATCCGTTCCCAATGCGTACAATGTAAACGTCCGTGTTTCCGTTTCATAGAACACAATCGCCGTCTTATCATAATACCAGAGCAAATCTAAATCGGTCGCAACCTGGGACAATAACCCAGACAACTTTCCGGTGTACGCAACATTCATCGTACGCTTTAATTTATCAGATGCAATCTGGCTATCAATCTTTACCGGAATACGCGTAATAGAATTGATATTATTCGCCAACACTTGCAACGTCACGGGTTCATTCAACAAAATTGTGACGCCGGTATCGGTTTCAAATTGTTTCGGCAAATCATTTTTATGTTCCAACAGCATCGATTTCCCACCAAGCCACACACCTTCGGACATTGAAACCGTGTCACCACTGGCAACCTTGGCACGCGGATTTTTTGCCATTTCAAAGGCATCATATACATTAACAAAATCTTTATCAACGGTGGCGGCAACCTTGGCCGAATTACGTGTCGCACAACCCGCGACCGCAACAAAAATCAAAAGTGCAACAAAAAATTTAAACGCCTTGAACATGTGTATCTCCCTGCATTTTTATATTTAATCTTCGGTTGTTGATATTACCAAAACACGATTTCCCTTGTAAAACTTGGCATACGGCACCGGTATAGCACGTCCGAAATTACGCACCACCGCGGACGCGACATCAACGAAACGACCTTTGAACACGGCACTGGCCTCTATCGGATATTCACGTGATGTTGTCCAAACCAAATCCCAACCTTCCTTGTCACACCAAGATTGCAAAACTTCGCGTAATGTTTGACCACTTGCCACAACCCAAGAACGAACCTGGTCTTGCAAGCTAACCGGTGGTTCCGCATCCGCCGACAAATCAACCACCATTTCCGAACCTTCGGCAATAACCATCGTGTCTTGGCCTGGGGTTATATTGTTCACAACACTAACCACACCATTACCGTCAACGGTTATAACACCACCGCCGGTGACAATATCACCGTTCGCCGTTCTTTCAACCAAACCATTGCGTGCCAAATACGCATCGTACCCATCGGCATAGCGAACACATTTTTTGCGCCCACTGCGTGACACCGCCAAAACATTTCCACCATCATCTTCCAACACTTCGCGTTGCAACAACGGCATTTCCGCACCATTTACACATTCAGTGTCAAACCCGGTCGGTATCGGCATTCCGTGCAACATATTTGCGCCACCGGACCACCCCGAACCATCACGCGCACCACGAACGCCCATATTAAAATTATTTTCCACAACCAAATCATCCCCAACCTTGGAAACAATTTTTATATTATCAGATTGCTTCTTTTTAGAACAAACACCTTCGGCACAGGAAACGGTGGTATCCGCCTCGGACCCGATGGGCCACGCCGGAATTGCAACCGGTTGCACCGGCATAGGTTGCGGTTGATATTCAACCTGTTGGTATTCGTATGCCTGTTCCTGATAGGGCTGTTGTTCATAATAAACCTCCCTATACTGTACCGGCTGTTGATATTGTTCTGTATAATTTTCCCTATCGTCACGGTCTTCTTTATAAAACACCTCTGACGTCACGACCTGTTCCAACGCATTCGCCGCAAAGCAATAGCCAGCGGCGGTTGCAAGCATAGCAGCAATTAAAATTTTGCGAAACATAAACCTTCCTTTCCTTGCATTTTTCCTTTCTTCTATTACGCATTATAACAATTTGACCGAATCTGTGCAAGACCTAAAAATGCATTTGGCGAACCTTTTTAAAATTATTTTACATAAACCCGCGCGAATCGGAAAAAGTGTGTTATACTTTATTTATCGAAACAAAGGAAAAGAAATGGATTTTACAATAATATCAATATGTTTTGGAATTTTGGGCTTTGTATGTGTAATCACAATGATAATGGTTATCATCGCGAACCGACATATAGAGGCACTTGAAAAAAACAATTCTTATATCCAAGACATGATTATCAAAATGCAAAATATATTAAAGAATAAATCTGCAACAAATGCGGTGGCGGAACACGCCGAAATGATATACCAAGATTTATTGCAAAACCTTATTCCAATTTTGGCGGCACTGGACATAATGCCACGCAACACATCGGAACACCCATTGTGGCGAACACTGGGCGGGCTGTTGGACGAATATGCAAAAAATCCATTTGTAATGGAAAAATTGCGGCGCGCAATAAAACTTGATTCAAATGTAAAGCGTAATGTGTCAAACTATATGTCGCGCGCCGAAAATTTATTGGAAAATCTTAACGCAACCGAACCCGACGGAATTTTGGCAACAACTTTCCTAAACGGATTGCTTGGGCAATCACTAACCTTTTTCACCCAAGGTTATCAACTTGCAACCGCGGACACCGACATTAAATGACGAAACTTTCACCCGAACTTGTTCGTGAAATATCACATCGCCGCGCCGAACCGGCATGGCTTACCGAATGGCGATTGGCGGCATTTGATGCATGGCAAAAAATGACCGAACCCCACTGGGGTGAAATTGATTATGCGCCAATCGATTACGATACATTAAATTATTATAATACCCCAACACCAATCGATAACCGCGACCTTAAAAACACATACGATAAAATGGGTTTGCCGGAATCTGAACAACGCGCATTGCTTGGTATGGCAACCGACACCGTTATCGACAGTGAATCCGTCCACACATCATACACGACGGAACTCGGCTCACGCGGAATAATCTTTCTACCTTTTTCACGTGCGGTTTTGGAATACCCCGATTTAGTTCAAAAATACCTTGGGACGGTCGTTCCGCCAACCGACAATTTTTTTGCGGCACTAAATTCCGCCGTTTTTTCAGACGGCACATTTGTATATGTTCCACCGCACACCGAATGCCCAATTGACTTGGCAAGTTATTTTAGAATCGAAACTGCAAAAATCGGTCAATTCGAACGCACGCTTATCATCGCGGATACGGGCGCAAAACTTAGTTATATGGAGGGGTGCAGTGCCCCGCGCCGCCCAAACCACCAATTGCACAGTGGCGTTGTTGAAATAATTGTGGGCGACGATGCATATGTCAAATACGCAACCGTCCAAAACTGGCACGCGGGCGATGCGCCAAAACCCGGCGCATATAACAATACCGGAATTTTGAATTTTGTGACCAAACGCGGCAAATGTTATAACAACGCGCGCCTTGATTGGACCCAGTTCGAGGTTGGATCCGCCATGACATGGAAATATCCATCAACGATTTTATATGGGGACGGCGCGGCAAGTGATTTTTATTCACTAACCATAACACGCGGGGGCCAACAAAGTGACACCGGAACAAAAATGTTGCACATTGGCGACAACACGACATCTAATATATTATCATACGGTGTTGCACTTGATTGGTCGCGCCAAACATTCCGCAGTTTGGTAAAATTTTCGGGACACGGCGGAAAAAATGTATCAAAGTGCGACACACGAATTGTTGGCGACATGGCGACAACAAACGCATTGCCGGATATAGTTTATGAAAACACCGACAACATTCAAACGCACGAGGCATCAACCGGTTCAATTGATATAACGCAGTTAAATTATTTGAATATGGCGGGAATCGATACCGACACGGCAACGGCACTTATTATCGGTGCAACCGCGACACCGATACTTTCACGATTGCCGATGGAATTTTTGGTTGAATCGCGACAACTTATCCAAATGGCACTTTCCAAAACCGATGGGGGAATAAAATGATACTTGAAATAAAAAACCTGTGCGTATCTTTTGATGGAAAAAAATTATTATCAGACATAAATATAAATGTCGAAACCGGCGCACGACATTTAATTTGCGGTCACAACGGTTCGGGCAAATCGACACTTGTTGGCGCAATATCCGGCGACCCAATATATAAAATAGATGACGGCAAAATCATTTTTGACGGTCGCGACATAACAAACGAAAACGCAACATCGCGCGCATTGATGGGCATATTCACCGGCACGCAAAATGTTCCTGAAATTCCGGGTTTAACAATTACCAGTTTTCTTAAACATTCCGCGTCCGCGCATCATCATTTTGAATCAGGCCGCGATTTACCGATGTCCGAATTTATCGAAAGATTAGAAGAAGCACGCGACATATTGAACATACCACGCGAATGGTTAAATCGTTCGGTAAATGTTGGTTTTTCCGGCGGCGAAAGGAAACGCATAATGCTGTTGCGATTACTGCTAACCAACCCGAAACTTGCGATTTTGGACGAACCGGATTCCGGCGCGGATACCGAAACACAATCGCAAATTGCGGACGTAATAAAATCGATGCCGAACACAACATTTATGTTCATAAGTCACCAACAAAATTTCACAAATTTAATACACCCATCACATACAACCACTTTATCAAATGGTAAAATTGTGATAGAATAAATACGAACGAACAAAAGGCGTACCCATGAACGGACTTATTTTATTTGTTGCGGCGATATTCATACTTTGGATTGGCGGTTCGATATTTATACCATTATTGGTTGCAACATTTTTGTGGTATTTGATAAACGCAACGGCAACATATTATCGCAAACTTTTCCCCGCCTGCGACAATGGCAAATGTGCAATTTCCAAACCGTTATTTAATTTACTGTCCACAATTTTATCCATTGCGACCTTTGTCGGTTTAATCTATCTTTTTGCGACACGCGTTCGCCCAATGTTTAGTGAACTGTTGGCGGCAATGCCTGGAATTCAAATAAGGTTGAACGGTCTTTGGAATTACATATCCGATACATTGGATATTGATATAACCTCTGTCGCCTTGCCCAGTATTACATCAATTGTATCCAGCATCGGTTCGTCGGTCGCGAAACTTGCGACATCAATGGGTATGGTCATTGTATATATGATATTTATGTTTGTGGAACAAAGCACATTTCATAAAAAATTTGCCGAACTTTTCCCGAACAAAAGTCACAACAAAAAATTGCGCTATATCATACAAAGCATTGATGAAAATATGAAAAAATATCTGTTTATGAAAACACTTGTTTCCGGGATTACGGGCCTTATCTCTTATGCATGGATGTGGATACTGGGACTTGAATTCGCGGGCGTGTGGGCATTTGCGATATTTATCCTCAGTTATATTCCAACAATCGGTGCAATTATCGGTTGCGGTCTGCCGATACTGTTTGGTGCAATATCGGGCGCAACATTAAACGAACTTGTATTGCTTGCCTTGGGCCTTATCGGATTACAGATTGTATTTGGCAACATCATCGAACCAAAACTTACGGGAAAAACATTAAACCTTTCGACACTTGCGATTTTAATAAATTTGGTATTTTGGGGTTTGATATGGGGCGTTGCGGGAATGTTTTTCAGTGTTCCATTACTTGTCGCGGTATTCATTGTCACGGCCCAGTTTGATTCCACGCGTTGGATTGCGATATTACTTTCCACCGACGGCAAGATACCGGATAAAAGCGAAGGGTAATAAAACAACAGTTAAAACAGAACAAAAAGATTCCAAGGATTCATCAAGTTTGTAGATGTTGCTAAATTCGTTGACGGATAATTTTCCCCAAGAAAATCATCACACCGTGAAATCCGCTTATGTCAAGGTTGCACCGTGATAGTGTCCGGTGCCTATCTTCAGCGGTGCTTTGCATTGATGTTTGTTCCGCAGTGATTCTGAAACAAGTTCAGAATGACAATTTATTTGATGTCTGCGGTGCAAGTTTTTGCATTTACAAAAACTGGGTTCCGGTCTTCGCTGAGGTGACGCAGTTCTATAAATCGTTGCGTTATTACTGTAATTTTGTCACCAAAATTACTAACAACTACGATATCACCGTAGTGTGGTATAATGGCATTTTTTTGATGGTCAAAAAAACAATGGCGGGGAAAGAGACCCGCCATTGTCACATTATGCAACAAACCAATCATTACGGATTCGACGATACCGTCTGTGCCATCGGTATCCATTCAAGTGCAACACCCCCAGCATTGTCATTAGCAGATGCACTGTAAGACAACACCAACGCACATGCCACACCATTAGTGCTGGTAATTCCATTAGCACCATACTCACAATCCCCGGTTGGTTCTGGAATCGTAAGTCCACCGGTTAAACCTGTAACATACTCTTTAACCGCATATGCCGACGCAAGTTTGTCTTTTCCAGCCATAGCATCTGCAGCTGTAGCAGAACTAATAGCGCTACCAGCATGACCAACATTTAATAATCTCACTTCTGCAAGGTTTGAAATTTCTGGATTCGGGGCAACTTCAATGTAGCCACCTTCATAAACATTGTTCTGCATAGTGTAATCACCAACCAACTCTCTCCAGCCAGATGAATATGTTGTGTCGCTTCCACTGGTCGTCGCTGTATTATAACCAATCATAACCTTGCCTGTACTGGTATTCTCAATTTTTGGTTGATAACTCTCCCCCGCGGCACTAATCGCACCCGTCACAAAATTATAAACGTTTTTGACGGTTGGAACTTTCTTATCACCATCGGTTCCAGTAGCATTGGTGCTGTTAATCGTGGTTGCATCCGTGCCAGAGCCAGCCGTTTGCAATAACGAATAAACCGCTTTACCTGTCGCCAATTTCGTACCATTGTTTGTAATATCCCCTATCACCGTTCCAACTTGTCCGCTCGGAATGTTAATTTTGTAAACACCAGAATCTTCTTTTATGGTAACATAGTCCGTGCTTGACTGCGCACCAGTTGCCACTGCCTCTAACTTTTTCCAGTCTGCGATATTGTTTGTACCATCAACGGTGTTATGTCCAAGGTACAAACTTGTTCCATCTGTGGTCGGCGCCTTTGGTTGGAAATTACCACCTTGGGTCGTCACGAAATCATACACGGCCTTGGCCGACGGATACTTTGTGGGGCTATTATAAAACTGCGCTATAGTATTATTATCATTCCCATCTAACTTATTCCCTTTCTTTTCGGCATAACTTACAACTGCCGCCGATGTTGGCACCGTTGTATCATTTTCGGCATCACTACCACTCGTCGCGTCACTAAGGGACGTATCAAGCAAACCTCTAACCGCGCCAACTGTCGTCAATCTTTCTGTATTCGTATTACTCGTAATATTTGATGTAGTACCAAGTTTCGTTGTATCAATTCCAACGGTCCATGTTCCATTATTGTTACTCGCAGTTGTATATGTGTTATCACCCTGGATAGTAACCGCGGCATCACCAACCGTGTCAGTCACGAATTTATAAACATTTAATGCAGATGGTGCTTTGTCATTCGGGGAATTCTCATCAATAGTTGTGTCACCATACGTAAGGTTGGCACCGCTCCCTGTTTCTGTAACGCCCTCAACCTTGCTATCAACATACAATTTTGATGTTACGGTCTTGGCATCCGTCGTGGGATCTGCCATTGCACTTTGGGCGAAAACGGCCGCGGCAAATCCAACAAAGACCAGCCCCCTAATTTTTACTCTCATTTTTTTCCTCTTTGTTTGTTGTTGTTTTGCGCACGAACCTTTTCCGATCGGGCAAGTATTCATAACGCTATTTCCCCACATTTTCACCGGTTTCATCCGATTTCAATGGGGGTCCCTTTGTGTCCTTTACGATTGTATTATACCACAAATTCGAATCGCGAAAAAGACCTTTTTTATAAAAAATGAAATTTTTTTACAGTGGTTAGTGCAAGTGTTAGTGATCAGTGAAAAAAGAAATTAGGTGCGTTGCGCCACCGCCCTTACCCTGCCGCCGTTCGTGGCCGCCCTTTCTCACGAAAATGTAAAATTATGCACTGTGTTTATTGATTGCGGCATGGACATCGGCCAATGTTGCGGTTGACGGCAAAATGTCTTCAAAATAAATTTTTGCCGTGCCGGGTTTCATTTTTCCGCGCTTTGGCCAATAAAGTCCGGTATCAACGCCGACCGGGGTAATCGGCAACTTTAATTGTTCCGCCAAAAACAGCAGGCCGCGTTTTAATTGAATCTTTTGCCCGGGTTTTACACGTGTGCCTTCGGGAAAGATGATAAGCGTTTGGCCGTTCATTATGCGCGCGGCGACCGATGCCGAAAGTTTTTTCATATTTGTTGCGCCACGTGTGCGGTTCACCGGTTGCAATCCCATGCGCCAAAATGACCACCCGTAAATTGGTATCCAAAATAATTCGCGCTTTACAATAAAAAATGGATTTTGAATGTTGGTGACCAAAATCGCAACCTCCATAATTGACATATGTTTTGATGCGATAATCGCCTTGCCATCGGTGCGGATATTGTCGTTCGGTTGGACGGGGACACCGTTTTCTTCGGTTGGGGGATAAAAAATGCAATACTTTATTCCGCATATTATGCGTGCAAGTTTTAATACGCCACGTGCATCCGCAACAATCGCGCGCAGTGTCATTTTGCGCGATGGCAATACGACCAATAATATCGGCGCCCACAAAACAAAGTATATGCCAAGTATGATTTTGAAAATAATTGTCCTAAACATTTTTTTACCTTTTTATTTATATGAAGATTCCGGGCCTTCCCTGATTCCAATCATTGTGACCAAGAATTTTACATATTCAACCATCCAACGTTCCAATCGGCGTGCGGGTCGCATTTCATGCAGTGCAACCGGGCATGACACGATTTGCGTTTCCGGTAATTCCGATTTTATAAGAAATGTTGCGCGTTGAATATGATCTTCGGTTGTGATGACAACGATTCGGTCCAGTCCCGATTTTTCCACAATATCCTTTATCGCCAATGCGTTTTGATATGTTGACTTTGATTCCGATTCGATTATGGCACGTTCGGTGCCAATATATGGTGCGCCGGGGCCCGCACCGATTATATAAAGGTCCGCGTCGGGATACTTTTCAACCTGGCGCAGGGCGAATGGAACACGGCGAAAATCACCCGTTAGGACGAAAATGCTGTCGCTATTTAAAATAAAGTCGCAATCGTTTGGTGATGTCAATTTGAAAACAATTCCGCCAATGACGAACATGCCAAGTAATAAAAATGATGGACGCAGCAATTTCATGATTCGGTTTTTAATATCTTTAATGTTGTTCGTTTCGTTACCATTATCGCAAACAGCACGATTATAAATGGAACCAGCAAAAGTGCAACCCATCCGGCCCCGGATATTTCCAGCATCGCCATCAACCCAACGCGGGCGGACCGCGCAAGCCCCAATGTCATAAGTAATATCGGGCATGCAATTGCAAAACCAATGATGCATGCGATGGTGCAAATTCGTGCGACAATTATTTGCATTTGCCGTGTTATAAACCTATCACTGGCGCCGACCTGGTTCAAAATTTCAAGTTCGCGTCGATGTAAAATTGCCGTGTTGCGTGCGATAAATGAAACACATGTGCCGATTGTCACAATGATAAGCCCAAGCAGTAATGCAAGTATCGTCACCATTTTCCATCCCGCGGATATTGACGGCCGTAATGCATCATAATGTGGAATAAAACGCGCATTTGTACCGATTAAAGCGCCGATTGTGTTCATATCGGATTTTGATTTAAATTTAACCTCGAACATTACCGGCAGATATTTTTTTAGAACGCCATTACCGCCACCAAGCCATGGTTTCATTAGGTTTGACATTTCGGCATCGTCAATTTGGCGCATACTATCAATTTTATCCTGGTTCGATTCAAAAATTTTCTTGATTGTGTCGGTTTTTTCGGAATTTGTAATTTGCACCGTGGCATGGACATCCCATTGGCGATTCCAATTTACAATCCCCGTGCCAATCGCCAGTGCCAAACCCAATGACAACACCGCCAAAAAAGTCATAATGCCCATAATTGCCGTCATAAATACGGACTGGTCGTGAAACAGTGAAAACACAATCGGTTTTTTCATCTTTATTTATTTCCAATATCGTTAAATTGTTTTGATAATTCCGTAAAATACTTTGTGTCGTGGATTTCAGGCGCAACCCTTTTCGCCCCGGTATGCGCGCGCGCCGGCCCCGTGAATGCCAGTTTATGATTTTCAACATGCATAACCGGGAATTTATATGTTTCCATCAGTTTTGAATTATGTGTGGCAAGAATAATTGTCGTTCCAAACATTTTATTCATCTGAATAAACAGTTCCATCAAACGTGACGCGTTTTCATCGTCCAAATTTCCGGTTGGTTCGTCCGCAAGCATAATTGATGGCTGAACAATAATTGCACGTGCCACAGAAACGCGTTGTTGTTGGCCGCCACTTAAACTCTTGGGATTCGCATTTGCGTATTTGGCAAGTCCGACCCATTCCAATGTTTTTGTGACGAGTTTTTTTATCTTTACTTCATCCACACCACGCACACGCAGGGGCAATGCGACATTATCAAACACCGATATGTGCGAAAGCAAAGAATATTCTTGGAACACAATCGCCATTTTGTGGCGCATTTCGGTTATTTCGTCGCGCGACATAGAATCGGTCGGAACACCAAAAATCTTTATCGTTCCGCGACAAGGTTTGTGCAGATGATATATCAATCGCAACAGTGTCGTTTTGCCCGCGCCCGATGCCCCCGACAGGAAATAAAACGAACCCGCACCGATGTTAAAAGACACATCAGTCAATATATCCGGATCGTTGTCATAACGTGCACCAACGCCGATAAAAGAAATCACGGTATTATCTTCCATAACGTGTATACTAGTAAAAAAAGTTTTTGCGGTCAAGGGCGTTAGAAAGCGAACGAAAAATTTTTGTCTTTTATAAAAAATTCAAATGTGTTATAGTTTTAAGGAAAGGAAGCATTTAGGAGATTTTTATGAAGCGTTTTTTGGGCGGATTTGTGGCGTTTTGTACCGTTTTGGGTTGTAATCGGGCTTATGCGGCGGGTGGCACCCCCAGGGTTGTTTCTAGTGCTATGCCAATTGGTGGTGTAATCACTAGTGTAAACCCCAGAACGCGCTATGTTGGTAGTACGCCGGTTGTGACACGCAGTTATGGCCAGCGTACTTATGTCCCGCAACAGAATGTCAATAGGCAACCAACAAGTTATCAACGAACAAATTATGTGACACAGCCAAATATCCGAACAATGACGTATCAGCAATCACGCCTGGTTGGTGATAATTCCGGAACTTCAGGGGCGTATGTGTATAACAAAACCAAAATCGGTTATGTCGGAATGAGTTTAGATGTGAACCTATTGAATTGGACCAACAAGTACAAGGCCACCCCAGACGAAGCGGTTTATAATGCGGCATTTGATCATGATGATTATCGTTTTAAAATGCTAATAGGTGGACATATTGTTGCGGGTTATCGCTTTAACCCGGGTTGGCGCATGGATATAGAGGGCGGATTTACATCGGAATTCGAAGATTCTGATAATGGTATAAGTTTTAAGTTATCGGTGCCATACGCGACGGCGAACGTGTATCACGATTTTAAAAATGGACTTTATCTTGGAATCGGTGGCGGTGTCGCATTTCCGACGATTTCAATGGAATGGGTGCAATTTACGGCTAATAATTCAAGCAAGACTGCGACATCACCCATGGGTGCGGCGATGCTTGGGTACACATACTATTTATCAGAAAATTTGATTTTGGATGTGCGTTATCGTTTTGCCGGGTTCAAGGGACCAAAACTTAAACGTGGGGTACAAGATTGGCCCCCAGAGGGCACAGTAGTGGAAACGGCACCATTGGAGTCATTGGAAACCAGTATTGGTTTTATGATGGATAATTCGATTTCAATCGGACTTAAATACGAATTTTAGTTGACGAAAATTTGAAACAAAATTCCCGCGATTTTTTCGCGGGTATTTTTTCCTAAAAACGATTCGTTTTCCGCAGAAAACCGATTCGTTTTTAGGAAAAAAAGCGAATCGGTTTGTTTGACAAAAAAATATAAAAATCGATTCGGTTTATCACGTGAACACGGCGGAAACCGTGGCATAGAAAAAATTTAGTGGACAAATTTTGTGAACAGCCAAACCGGTGATATAATATGGTTAGAGGAAGAGAGATGAAGTTCACATTTCATACATCTTTGATTGCGTTGATTTTTGCAGTTGGTGCATCGGATACATTTGCGGCACCGGCGGTGCGTCAATTGGGTGGTGGTTTTACCGGTCTGGGGTCTGGGAACACATCTACGGGTATGGCTGTGAATACATCTGGGGGAACGTCTGGGAATATGCCAGGGGGGAATATAAATACAAAGCCGGCGGGTATAACAGCGTCGCGTGCGGGTTCAATACGTTCAATGCCCCGTCCGACGGCCACGTCAAATGGTTCTGCGCCGGTTGCAACGGTTTCATCAGGAACGGCCGATACAAATCGTTCGGCATCCACGCAACAGCGTTTATCAATTGGCAGTTATATCGGTGCCCCGCGTCAGATTAGTAGTGGTGGCGGTGGTGATACCACAGAAATTACCAATGATATAAAAAATATCAATAACGAGATTCAAAACATCACGAACATAGTTGAAGGTTTGGAAACAGATATTTCCGGTAAGGTTGATAAAGAACAAGGTATCAATGAGGCCGGCAAGGCATTGGTTGTTGGGTCTGATGGTTTTGTGACTACGTCTGAATTTGTGACGCCGGGCGAATTGGATGTGGATTTGTCGGGCAAGGTTGATAAAAATCAGGGTATAGGCGAAGCCGGCAAAGCGTTGATTGTCAATGCCGACGGTATTGTGACGACCGGCGATGTTTTGAAACCGGGCGATGTCGATTTATCTGGCAAGGTTGATGTGCTTCAGGGTCGTCAATATAAAGGCAAGGCATTGGTCGTAGATAATGATGGCAAGGTAAGACCGATTGGTGAATTTATGACCCCGGGCGAAGTTGATATTTCCGGCAAGGTTGATAAATTCCAAGGCCCGGAACATGCC
Organism: uncultured Pseudomonadota bacterium; assembly: GCA_902787305.1. GTDB lineage: Bacteria > Pseudomonadota > Alphaproteobacteria > Rs-D84 > Rs-D84 > Enterousia. The sequence continues at coordinate 43,359 of CADAFS010000009.1, forward strand.
GGCAGTGCATTAATTGTTGACCAATATGGAAATGTGCAACCGACCGGTGATTTTGTTGAAGCCGACCAAGGTGTGGAACATCATGGCAAGGCATTGGTTATTAATGATGAAGGCAAGGTTGTTCCAAGTACGGTCGATATTGGCCAGGTAAGTGTTGACCTTAGTGGCAAAGTTGATAAGAACCAAGGTGTTGATGCCGCTGGTCATGTTTTGTCTGTGAATAGTGAAGGCAAGGTCACCAATGAAAACGCAGTTTATTTCAAGCCTGAAATGGATACAAAACTGTCGCAAAAATTGAACAATACCGCAGACCCAGAATTGTATTCTGGCCGTGCAATGGTTGTGAATTCGGATGGTGACATTGTTCCGACGGGTGATTTTGTTGAAACCGACCAAGGTGTGGAACATCATGGCAAAGCATTGGTTATTAATGATGAAGGTAAGGTTGTTCCAAGTACGGTTGATATTGGCCAGGTAAGTGTTGACCTTAGTGGCAAAGTTGATAAATTGCAAGGCGATGAACATGTAAACGAAGTTTTGGTCGTTGGTTCGGATGGCAAGGTCACCGATCAAAAGATTGTAAATGCCAATGTTTCAGACGATGCGGCGTTGGAACGTAAAAAGATGGCCGCGGACATAACAGATACGCTTGATTGGGTTGATGCGTGGAAGAACCAGGCGGGAGGCGATCCAACATCTGAAGATCCGACAAATCCATACAAACTGAATTTAGGTACGCGGTATGTTATGGCATTGGATGAATTCGGTCAAAAGGCATGGTTCCGTGTCGTCGTAGACGAATAAAGAGAGTTTCGAACAACAATGAACAAACAAAAAAAGGATAAAAAAAGTAAGAGAATAGAGGGGAAATCAAAAATTTAAATTTGTCGGATGGGACCATCACCTTTCCCCGGGCCCCGAAAAATGCGCAGCATTTTTTGGGTGGTTCACTGGAAAGGGATCCGGCGGGATCGCCGGGGGGTATGGGTTTATCCTATGACATTGGCATACCTGTTTGGTGTGGTGGTGGGTTTTACGATTTTGTTTGACCCTTACCCCGTCGCCATTCGGCGCCACCCCTTCCCGCCGGGAAGGGGAGAATGAGAGCTTTGGTAGTAAAAAGGGACACAATAAACCTTTGAATACCACAGAAAGCGCATTAAACCGCCGTGTTCAATTGACACCCGGGGTGGTGCAAAACAACAACAAACAAAAAAAAGGGAAAAACAATGAAAGTAAAAATCAGAGGATTAGTATTTGCAGGCTTTGCCGCGGCGGTGTTCGCGCAAAGTGCGATGGCTGTCGTTCCGCCATCCTTGATGACGTCGGAAGATTTGCCACAAGGGTATACAACAGTTGATGACTATACAGCGGATGTGAAAAAGACGGTTACGTCGAAAAAGTACACCAATGAAACATTCCAAGAAAGATTGCAGGGTAATGCGACCAACTCTCCCGATACAGCTCTTGAAGAAGGTGGTGATGGAAGTGTTACGGAAAAAGCGGCGTTCATCGGATGGAATTATGGTCAAGGTGGTGAAAACAAAGAATGGGTGAAACTTACTGGTGCGGTACAGGCTGGTGACAATACATACGTTGAAATCGTGCACGATACTAAAAGTGCAACAAAAACGCACAATGTTCGATTGAATCCGGCTGCAATCACTGGGACGGCTAATGATATTTTGAGTGCCGATTCAGATGCTACGAATACTGTTAGAAAGAAATTGACAACCGCTGAGGCTGTATATGGGGTGCTTGATCGTGAAACGGACGGTACCAATGGTTTGGGAACAACCACCATCAGTGCAGACTCAACAGATAACAAGGTTCCAACATCGAAAAACGTGTATGACTTTGTGAATGGAAAACTTGACGGAATGGGTGCAAATATGAAGGGTAATGTGACATATCATACGCAAAAGGTTGCGGTAATGAAAGACTCTTGGGTTCAGATTCACCCTTCGGATGCACCGTATGTTGTGACCCCGACGGGAGACCAGTTGAATAATATCGACCATTGGGAACTGATTGTCCCGAATGCCAGGGTTGCGAGTTCGGCACAAAACATTATTGATGGTGGAACATCTGGTGATACGGATGTGCAAACCAATTTGACCACCGCCAAGGCCGTGTATGATTATGCACAACCAGGTGCGACGTCTGCAGCCGGGGCACAGGTTGGTGTTAAAAGTGGGAATACTTCGACATGGTATACATTGGCCGCCGGTCAAGATGGAAGAAACATAGGTACCAATACCCAAGATACACCGTATGCCCAGATTACTCGCGATAATGGTGAGGGTACCAATACGGCCGGTGTTTATGTCGACTTGAATCATAGTCGGGTAATGTTGGCTTCAGATTATACTGGTAGTGATTTCCAAAAAGGTATCGCCAATGTTACTGACAATATCGCGGGTGCTGGGTTGGCATTGGCAACCGCGGGTGCCGTCAAAGAGTATGTTGATAGCATAACCAATGGTAATAATTTACCGGAAATGCCGGGAAAATGTAAGGTTGATGGTGTTCATTGTGCTTTGGTTACGGTTCCTCATGCGGCCGATGCCACGCATGACGAAGCATATGCTACCTTGGAATGGACCGTCATGGCACAGGCACAGTAAGTTAGTTTAACAAGAGTGGTATTAAATAGAACCATAGGAGTGTGAATAGAAAAAGAAAAATGTTGTTTTAAGTTGTGTCCTTATGTGATGGTGGGCTTCCTCTCCCACCATCATGTTTTTTATAGTGTTAGTGTGGGCGCGGTGCGCCCAATTTCTTGCTTATTCTTGTCATTGCGGCGAAGGCCGGGATCTTTGTGGTTGTTGTCGAAGTTCAACGGGATACCATGTTTCGCTCGGCATAAATGCCTGCACGCAAATTTGTAGTTGTTCGAACTTCGCTTATGCTCGTTCTCACATACAAATTTTCCGCGGTATGACGGGGAAAGGGGGAAGTATTCCCATGTGCTTGAAAATTCATTTCTGATAATTATATATGTGGCAACGATATAAAAGGAGTCATAAATGGATCCACAAGATATGCAAGAAACCCCAGAACAGGCGATTGCAAAATATACGACGGACTTTACAAAACTGGCCGCCGATGGGAAATTGGACCCGGTGATCGGGCGCGATGAAGAAATTCGCCGCACTATTCAGGTTTTGTCACGGCGCACGAAAAATAACCCGGTTTTAATCGGAAATCCCGGCGTTGGTAAAACCGCGATTGTCGAAGGTTTGGCGGAACGCATTATTTCCCGCGATATTCCGGAAAATTTGCAGAATAAAAAACTGTTGTCGTTGGATATGGGGGCACTCATGGCGGGTGCGATGTTCCGCGGTCAATTCGAAGCCCGGTTCAAGGCGATTCTAAAAGCCGTCAAAGACGCGGACGGTGGAATCATTTTGTTTATCGATGAATTGCATACACTGGTCGGCGCGGGCAAGGGCGAAGGCAGTATGGATGCCGGAAACCTTATTAAACCGATGCTGGCGCGTGGGGAATTGCACTGTTTGGGGGCGACGACACTGGACGAATACCGGCAATATATTGAAAAAGACCCGGCACTGGCGCGGCGTTTTCAGCCCGTTTATATCGATGAACCGACCGTTGATGATACGATTTCAATTCTGCGCGGACTTAAAGAAAAATACGAAGGCCACCATGGGGTGCGTATCGCCGACAGCGCGCTTGTCGCGGCGGTGCGGTTGTCGAATCGGTATATTACCGACCGGTTCTTGCCGGACAAGGCAATTGACCTTATTGACGAAGCGGCGGCGCGCGTGCGTATAGAGGTTGCGTCAAAACCCGAAGATTTGGACGAGGTTGATCGGCACCTGATGCAACTTAAAATCGAACAACAGGCATTGAAAAAAGAAAAAGACGAGGAATCGAAAAAGCGACTTGCCGATTTGGAAAAAATTATTGCGGAAACAGAAAAGAAATCCGCGGATATGACCGCAAAGTGGCGCGCCGAACAGGAAAAAATGCGCGGGCTTTCGGACGCGATGGCGGCACTGGATGCGGCCAAGGCAGAGGTTGCATCCGCAATGCGAAATGGCGACTATGAAAAGGCGTCCGCGTTGCAATATGGAAAAATTCCGGAATTGGAAGAAAAAATCAAAAAGATGAACACCGAATCGCGCGAATATAAAACGGTCTTGCCGGAACATATCGCCGCGGTGGTCAGCAAGTGGACCGGTGTGCCGGCGGAACGGCTTTCGGTTGCGGAACAATCAAAATTGTTAAATATCGAAGACGAATTGCGCAAACGTGTTGTGGGCCAGGATGAAGCGTTATCCGTTGTGTCGCGTGCGATTCGTCGTTCGCGTGCGGGTTTGTCGGACCCGCGCCGGCCGTCGGGCAGTTTTATGTTCCTGGGGCCCACCGGCGTTGGAAAAACCGAGGTTGCCAAGGCATTGGCGGAATACCTGTTTAATGATGATACGGCGATGACACGAATCGATATGAGTGAATATATGGAACCGCATTCGGTCGCGCGCCTTATTGGTGCGCCCCCGGGGTATGTTGGTTATGACCAAGGTGGGGTTTTGACCGAATCGGTGCGCCGCCGCCCGTACCAAGTTTTGCTGTTCGATGAAATCGAAAAGGCAAATCCGGACGTGTTTAATGTGTTCTTGCAAATACTGGACGATGGGCGACTTACCGACGGCCAGGGGCATGTTGTGAACTTTACGAACACGATAATTATCATGACCAGTAATTTACCCGATATGAACGCCGTGCGGAAACAGTTTCGGCCAGAATTCATCAACCGAATCGATGAAATCATATTCTTTAACCAATTGGGCAAAGATGTGATGGCGGACATTGTGAAAATTCAACTGCGGGGCCTAAGGTCGCGTTTGGCGGCGCGGCGCATCGATTTGGATGTGTCGGACAGTGCGATAAAGTGGCTGGGCGAACATGGGTATGACCCGGTGTTCGGGGCGCGACCGCTGAAACGCCTTATTACGTCCATGGTTGAAGATAAAATCGCAGATTTGATTTTGTCCGACGCCGTCACCGAAGGCAACACCGTGCATGTCACAACCCATGGCAAAGATTTGGTCGTGAAATAAAATAAAGGGGCGCAAAAGCGCCCTTTCTTTTTGGTGTGCCTATCTTGATTTTGCATTTTTTATAATCTATGATTTTATTCAGTAAATATAGAGGTAAAAAATGTATAAATATATTGTTATGCCTTTTGTTGCATTGGTTGCGTGCAATGCGTATGGCAGTTTCGATTTTGCAAATTATACCCCGACATTGGGAACGGACAGCGCATATACAATAACCTTTACCCAGGTTGCGAATAACAGCGCACCAAATACCATTACTACATATTCAGTTGATACAAATGATTATTCCATTACACCGGTTTATTATACGTATTCGGTCGTTCATGGTGGCGCAACAAATAATCATTTGAATGTAAATTCAAGCACAAGTCCGGATATAACAGAATCTTTTATATTACAGACGTCAAATTTAGGTGACGCTGGTGCGATAAATAATTCTGGTTTTAATGTCAATTCTATTACTGGTGATTTTATCAGTAATTCTATGGAATCGGCTTTGACAGCAGGGGCAATTAATAATCAATCTAATGCCACGACTTTTTCTATTACTGGTGATTTTATTGATAATCATGCTACTTATGGTGGGGCAATCAGGAATAGCCATAAAGCGAATATTGGTTCTATCACTGGCAATTTTATTGGCAATTATTCTACGACATTTGGTGGCGCCATTGTGAATTATGATTCACAAATAGATTCTATTTTAGGGAATTTTATAGGTAATTATGGAACCAGTTCGGTGGTTGGGGGTGGCGCAATAAATAATAGTGGTGGCGGCACAATAAATCACATTACAGGCGATTTTATTGGTAATTATACAGCAAATCGTGGTGGTGCGATATATAATTACGATGCAATTGGTGATATTACAGGAAATTTTATAGGCAATGTTGCGACAAATAATGCTGGTGCTATTTGGAACAAGGGCTCAATAGAATCTATCACTGGTAGTTTTATAGGTAATTCGGCTACCGGGTATGCGGGCACTATTTATAATGATGGCACAATTGAATATATCACCGGGGATTTTATTGGTAATTCTGCAACAAATGATGCGGGGGCGATTTATAATGATTGGATAATAGGTAGTATTTCTGGAAATTTCATTGGTAATTACACAATCGAAACAAATGGTGGTGCGATATATACCAGTGAAAGCATAAAGTTTTTATCAGAAACAGATAATTATGTTATATCGGGTAATTATGCCGGAGACAAAGATATTGCCATAACTGTGGGTGATGATTACGATGTATCAAAGGATATATTTATCACGTTTGAGAATAACAATTCTACGCATTATATCGTGAATGATGAAATCAGAAATGATATAACGGTTGATAGTCCATACAGCATAACCGTGACTGGTGATGGCACGGGATACACGCAATTCAATAATGATTTGCATAATGTCAATACTATAAATATAAACAACGGAACAATGATTTTTGGACAAACGCCCGACAATTATACCAGAACGGCAGATATTGGGCATTTTGTTGGTACGAATAACCCAACTATGAATTTGGAAAACGGAATATTTAATATCGCAAATGGTTATACGGAAACTATTACATTGACCGGTCTGAATTCTGTTGGGAATAATAACTTTATTGCGTTGGATTTAGATGTTGCGAATAACAGTGCGGATTTTATAACCGTGACTGACAACATATCGGGACAGATTAATCTGGTTGTTCAATCTTTGTCCGACTTGGATATAGGCAATGATATAATCTGGTTTGCGGACGTGAATACGGATGATGCCGATTTATTTAATCTGTATTCTGTGTCTGGGTTGGATTACGAATTGGGATTATATTTTGATGAAGATAATCATAAATACGGATTGCTGAGATTGGGAAATGTTCCGGTAAAAACTTTGTCGGCGGCCGTGTTGCAAAAGGTGAATCATGGTGCCGTGGCTGTTACGCATACTGTTAAAAAACTAACGGGTTCGATGCACAAAAGGGTCGGCGAATTGCAATGGGGGCTAAAAGATACAGAACAAAGACCGGGGTTGAATAACGCTTTTTGGACGCGTAATGTTTATAGAAATTTTGATATAGGCGACGGTTCTATGGTGTTGTCGGGTATAGAGTTTGGATATGACAGGGTTGTATTATCAAGCAATAATTACAAATTGTATATCGGTGGTTTGGGGTATGTTTCCGGTGGAAATAGCGAAATGAAGGACAACAAACTTGATATCGGCGGATATGGTTTGGGTGCATATATAATGTTGCTTGGGAAATCGGGTTGGTTTGGCGATTTGGTGTTTAGACAACATTTTATTGATATGGATTCGTTGAGTGAAAAAAATAATTACACCGCAAGCACTTTGGATATAGAGGTTGGTAAAGATTTTGTCTTTGGTGGTGATACCGATAAATTAAATTGGTTTATAAAACCGTCCATAGGTGGGACTTTTATCGCGATACAGGATGCAAAAATTGATTCATTTGAAATCAAAGGTTCAACATCTGCGATGGGGGCCATGTCTGTTATGACGGGGCCAAGATGGAAACTTGAAAATGGCGGTAAATCCCAGATTTATGGTAAGGTGGGATATCTGTTGGATGCCGCCGCCGATGTGGATGTTATGGTAAGTAGTGTTAGTACAAAACAAGATGTCGCGACAAATACCCTGGAAATTGGTGGCGGGTTTAATTATTCCGGGATTGGGGATTCAACGAATATCTATTTAGAAGCATTGTATATCACGGGAAGCGAGTATTCAGAAGTATCGGGTAATTTTGGATTCAGGTATGCTTTTTAAAGAATATCACAAAAGATTACTTGACTTTGCGGGTTTTTTGTTATAAATTATCCCGGCAATTATAAAGGATTTGATATGCCACGTGTATGTAAAGTTACAGGTAAAAAAACAGAAGTCGGTATGAATGTTTCGCATTCTGAACGTCATACAAAGCGCACGTTCTTGCCGAATCTGCATGTTTTGAAGTTCCATAGTGATATTTTGGGACGGGATTTTTCGTTGCGTTTGTCGGCCGCGGGTTTGCGGACACTGACCAAGCACGGCGGATTGGATGCCTATGTCATGGCAAAGCCGATTTCGCGCCTTGCCCCGGAAATGGCGGAAATTAAACGCGCGATTATTAAAAAGAATGGCGCGCCGGTGAAACCCGTGAAAAAACCGACGCACAAGGCGAATCGCAGTGCGCGTTTGGTGAAAAAGGTCGAATCGAAAAAGACCGCAAAATAATAAAAGTCGTCTGGCCCTGTGGTGGAATTGGTAGACGCGCTTGACTCAAAATCAAGTTCCGCAAGGAGTGTCGGTTCAAGTCCGACCAGGGCCACCACCAATTTTCGTTAATAAAAATCCGCCGTTTGGCGGATTTTTGTTTAAGAAAATTGAGTGCCGCGGCGGAGTGTGCAAAGCGCACGAAGACGGGCAATCGTTTCATATTGTTTTGTATTGTGATTCTGTGATATAATCTGACGGTAAAGAAAAGAGACATCTATGAAAAAATCTGTTAAAAATAAAAATTCAAAAGATATATGGCGCTGGGTTGTATTGGTGCCCGCAATTTGTGTGACGTGGTTGGTTGTGGTGTTCGGTTGGGCATTTATAGAAGGTTTTCTTTATAGATGGGAATTTTGGCAATCTTTGGGTGAATCCTTTATTATTGTGGATTTCTTTATTTTGCCAAGTATCGCAATATTTTTTGTGGCAAGGTGGATTGCGCCTAAATATAAAAATATAACTGCTATTTCTGCGGGTGTGTTGAGTGTTTTATGGGGTGTGTATTTCCTTTATGGATTAAGCCATATGGCGTATTGATATTACAACGCGAACATCAACAGAATCCCGATGCCGGCGATGATGATTGCGCCGATGGTCAATGGCCAAAAGAATTTTTTTACAATTGCGTTCGCGCGTTCTTGGAATCGCCAGAGCAGGTAGCCGACGATTGCGAATCGGCCGGTGCGTAAAATCGCCGACAGCCCCAGGAACAACACCGCCGGAAAACCCATGAATCCCGCGCATATTGCCATAAGTTTATATGGAACCGGGGTCACGGCCGTCAAAAATATGATAAATATGCCATGCTTTATAAATAAACTTTGTGCCAGTTCGAATTTTTCCATGCTTGCGAAATTATTGATAAGCCAAATCCCAACCGAATCGAAAAGCCACATGCCAATGCAATATGCGATAATTCCGCCGACAATTGACCCAAGTGATGCCGCCAAAACGACCGGGACGGCGCGTTTTTTATTTGCGATTATGGGTGGGGTCATAAAAACTTCTGGGGGAATAAATAAAAATATCGATTCGCATACCGTTAGGATGAAAACCGCCCATGTGTATGCTTTGCTTTCCGCACGCGCCAGCAAGTATTCAGAAAATTTCATAATTTTATCCCCAATGTAAAAATTTTTTCTTGATTATGGTTGAATATCTTATACCGTAGAATACAATGATAGCAACGGATACGTCAATGCCAAAAAAACATACTGATTCAAATAGAAACGAACGCGTCGCCGCCAAGGTGCATACCATTGTGGCGGAAATTTTGCGCAAAGATTACGCGGATGACCCGATAATTTCCAAGGTGTCACTTGTTGGTGCGGATGCGCACGGGGGATTGCAATTTGTGCGATTGTTCTTTCATTGCCCGATTGATGATATTGATGTTGCAAAGCGTGCATTGGATATAGAAACGCGAACGATTCGCTTTAAAATGGGACAACAGATTGACCAAAAATACGTGCCACAGATACGGTTCACATATGATGATACGTTAGAGAGGGCAGAGAGGATAGAAGAGTTGTTGGGAAGTGTCAGTGTTAGTGGTTAGTGTTAGTGTAAGTGGTTAGTGGGGTTTGTTATGAAATCGGTAAAGGAGTTAAAAGTTTATAAAATGGCATTTCAAATTAGTCTTGACATTTATAAATTGACCGAACGTTTTCCGCGGGTTGAGCAATTTGGTCTGGTGTCACAGATGCGCCGTGCCGCTGTTTCGGTTTGTTCAAATTTGGTAGAAGGGGCTTCGCGTGGGACAACAAAAGATTATTTACATTTTGTGCATGTCGCAAAAGGAAGTGCATCGGAATTAGGGTGTCAGATAGATTTGTCAGCGGCGTTGGGATTCATCAAGGAACCATTTGCAAAAAAATTAAAGAGTGATATAAATGAAATACTAAGGATGTTATCGGGTTTGGTAAATACACTAACACTAACCACTAGCACTAGCCACTAAAAGTCATGAAACAAGAAAATATACGAAATTTTTCAATTGTTGCGCATATCGATCATGGAAAATCGACACTGTCGGACCGGCTTATTGAAATGACGGGCGGATTGGAATCGCGCGAAATGAAGGCCCAGGTTTTGGATTCTATGGACATTGAACGCGAACGCGGAATTACGATAAAGGCGCAGACGGTGCGGTTGAACTATCGCGCAAAAGATGGTCAGGTTTATCAGTTGAACTTGATGGATACGCCGGGGCATGTGGATTTTTCATATGAAGTGTCGCGGTCGCTTGCGGCGTGCGAAGGGGCGTTGATTTTGGTTGATGCGACCCAAGGGGTCCAGGCGCAGACACTCGCGAATGCGTATTTGGCACTTGATAACGATTTGGAAATGTTGCCGGTATTGAATAAAATTGATTTGCCGTCAAGTGATGTTGACGCGGTCCGTGCCCAGATTTCCGATGTTATCGGACTTGACGCGGCGGATGCAATTGCGGTGTCGGGAAAAACCGGTGCGGGGGTCGCGGAATTGTTGGAAGAAATCGTGCATAAATTGCCGGCGCCAAGCGGTGACGAAAATGCGCCAACGCGTGCGCTGTTGGTTGATTCGTGGTATGATTCTTATTTGGGTGTTGTTGTGTTGGTGCGCGTTGTTGATGGCACACTGTGGCGCGGACAAAAGATAAAGTTTATTGCAACCGGTGCGGAATATACGGTTGAAAAAATTGGATACTTTACGCCCAAAATGGTAAATGTCGATTCGCTTTCCACCGGGGAAATTGGGTTTATTATCACGGGCATGAAAACGATTCATGATTGCAAGGTTGGCGATACGATTGCGGATGCGCGTGCGGATGTTGATGTGTTGCCGGGGTTCAAACCATCTGTGCCGGTGGTGTTTTCTTCGTTCTTTCCGGTGGAATCGGACGATTACCCGACACTGCGCGAAAGTGCGGAAAAATTGGCGTTAAATGATGCGTCGTTCGTATTTACAACCGAAAAATCTTCGGCATTGGGTTTTGGGCTTCGTTGTGGATTTTTGGGGTTGTTGCATATGGAAATCATTAGTGAAAGATTAAATCGCGAATTTAACCTTTCGCTGATAAATACGGTGCCAAGTGTGCTGTATAAAATTCATATGCGTAATGGTGAAGTTATCGATTTGGAAAATCCCGCCGATATGCCGGACATTACCAAGGTTGAATACATCGAAGAACCGTGGGTGCGCGCGACGATTATGATGCCTGATAAATATATGGGTGGAATAATGCAACTTTGTTCCGAACGGCGCGGGGTCCAAGAAAATATATCCTATGTTGGCAACCGTGCGGTATTGGTGTACCAATTGCCGTTGGCAGAGATTGTATTTGATTTCTATGACCGTGTTAAATCGATTTCTTCGGGTTATGCATCGTTTGATTATGTGGTAAATGGGTATCAACAATCAGATTTGGTAAAGGTTTCAATTCTTGTAAACGAAGAAAATGTTGAACCGCTATCATTCATGTGTCATCGTTCATCTGCGGAAAAACGGGGGCGGACGATCGTTGAAAAATTAAAGGACCTTATACCGCGGCACCAATTCAAAATACCGCTCCAGGCGGCAATCGGTGGAAAAATTATTGCGCGTGAAACGATTGCAGCGTACCGTAAAGATGTGACCGCAAAATGCTATGGCGGGGATATCACGCGTAAAAGAAAACTTTTGGAGAAGCAGAAAGAGGGTAAAAAGCGTATGCGGACGTTCGGTAATGTTGAAATACCACAATCCGCATTCATAAATGCACTTAAAGTATAAAAAGGAAAATAAAATGGATATTAGATATTTTTTAGATAAAAAAGTTGGTTGGCCGCTTTTGTGTGCGTGTGTTCGTTTGAGTCATGCGCGTAGGGATACGGCAGATTGGCTGAAAAAGGTGCGTAAAGCCAACGAAGGTGTGCGGGCGGCACGTCATGTCACCAGGGTGAAACCTCGTAGCGATGATGCGTGGGACAAATTGAATCAGGCAAAGGATTATCGTAGAAAGTGTTTCCGTGAAATGTTTGGGTTACAAAAATAAAGGTGAAAAGATGTTTGATGATTTAAGACAACTTTTTTTGGTGACACGCGATATTAAACGTAAACGCCAAAGGGTTGGGTATTTGCAAAATAAAAATCTTGATGCCAAGGAAATGATAACCGCGGTGCCGGTGAATCGTTGCCCGGATTCCGAAATGGGAACAGTGTCAAGAATGCATTGTGTGTTTTTATATTTGCAAAAAGGTGTGCCTGATGATAATTGTGAAAGATATTCCAGACGTGAATATTGTGATAATTCAAAATGTCCGGGCTATGGCGCAAATAAGCGATATATAAGGACCACAAGAAAATTGCAATGCGCAGAGCGTGAATATAGGGAACTATTGGCAGCGCGTCGGCTTATGGTTCGTAAATTATTTAGCCATTATGGTAGATAAAACAAGAGAAATAAAAAATGTTAGGTAAAAATTTCAAAGAAAGAGTAGATGCACTATCGAATGCACAGGACTATGTTCGCCTGTGGCGTGGGGAACGTGATAGAATGGGGTTTCGGTGCACGCGTGTCGATACTACAATTGATGAGTTCAATGGTGGGGCGCATAGTACATCGTCGCGCTGCGGGGATTATAAATCATGTGAAAAGTGTGAACAAAAATGCGAACATCAGCCATGGAATAGTGACGCTGTCGATTTGAATTTGAAATTGCGCAATGCGCGACATGACCGTAATTGGGCAATTATAAATTTGTTCTTTGTGACGCGTAAAGGGGCGCAGTTGGCAAAATATGTATGGTTGAAAGCGAGTGTTGCAAAATTATTTAAGGCGTATGATGCCGCCCTTGATAAATTGTCAGGAATGAAAAGCAATGATCCGCAATATGACAAAGCGGTTGAAGATAAAAGGCAAAAAGAAATAGCATATTGTGATGTCGCCCAGCAAATGAATGTGGCGCGTGCAAAACTTTGGGTTTCTACAAAATAAAATAAAAGAGGAGCGGAGATGGCGCATCAATTCTTTTTTAATCCGTATATTTTGGATAACCTTAATGCGCCATCGCGCGGGTTTGATGTGGTTCAGGATATTTCTGAACCGCGCCTGCGTTTGTATATAACAAGTCGCGGGGTGAAAACGTTCTTTGTGCGCAAGCGTATAAATGGGCGCGATCGTCGTATTTTAATTGGTAAATATCCCGATATGGACATCGAAGAGGCGCGCGGTGCGGTTGCAACCGTTTTGGATAATGCGTCAAAAAAAGTTTCGATAAAGCGCAAGAAAATTTTGTTTTCTGATTTTGTGCAAATGTATCTGAAAAATCGTGTACATCGGTCGGTTGGGTCGTATGACAAATTGGTGCGGTCGATAAATCAACATTTGAAATTGCTGTTTGATAAAAATGTTTCGGATATAACAACCGATGATGTTCGTGAAACAATTGGTGCAATTGGTGGCGCGGCGATTGCAACACGTATGCAAGAATTGTTGCAAAGCATATTTCGCTATGCGTGTGAAACGGGGTATGTGATATCAAATCCGGTGTCGGAATTGCCGCGTCAAAAACAAAATCGTCGGGCGCGGCCACTGAATAAATATGGTCTTAATCGATTGGTTGAATCGATAAATAATTATCCAGATTCCACAATGCGGGCGGCGTTTTTAATGCTGATTTACGGGTTTGCGACTAAGAATCAGATTTTTTCTATGCAATGGGAAGACCTGGATTTCAATCGCGATATGTGGGGTGAACGGCCGTTGTCTGATAGGGCGGTTGTGTTATTGCAAGATTTACCCCAAGACGGTTATTGGGTTTTTCCGGGACGCGGGCATGGGCATTTGACCGATCCGCGGGTTGCGTGGGCGCGCGTTATCGCGGACGCGGAAATCCCGGATTTGACGATGGACGATGTATATAAGTTTATCGCGCGGCGTCTTACCTGGGCCGGGGACAAGGAAGATTTGCGCAATAATATGAATGAATTACTGGATGAATTATTTGATATTGAATAGCGGGCGTGTTTGTTATGGTTTGTTATAATTCCTTGACAGCGGGGTGTGAAAGTGATAGTTTTATGGCGTATGTCATGTTGTGTGACAAAAGGTTTAACAAAAATAAAGGATGAAAAATGTCAACTTTTGAAAAAGTAAAAAAAATTGTCGCAGATAAATTGGGTGTGGACGAAGCCAAGGTTACCGAAGCCGCCGCATTTGTGAATGATTTGGGCGCGGATTCTTTGGATGTCGTCGAATTTGTTATGGAAGTAGAAAAAGAATTCGATATCACAATTCCTGATGAAGAAGCGGCGAAATTGGTGACGGTTGGCGATGCAGTGAAATATATTGATGCGCATGCCAAAAAGGCAGAATAAGTTTAGTCATGTTTTATTTTTCCGTCGCGTTTTTCGCGACGGATTTTTTTCTGTATTTTTTGCGGAAAACGTATTATTATATGGGCGTGATTTAACTCTATTAAAAGGATTTATGATATGAAAAGGGTTGTTATTACGGGTATGGGTATTGTGTCGCCGGTCGGGTGCGGAATTGAACACGCGTGGAAAAATATAGTTGCGGGCCGTTCGGGCGTGCGGAAAATAGAAGATTTTGATGCGTCTGAATTACCGTGTCAAATTGCGGGTGTGCCCGTGCGCGGGACCGATGCGGGAATGTTTAATCCGGATACGGTGGTTGAACCTCGCGAACAAAGAAAAATGGATAAATGTATTTTGTATGCCGTGGTCGCCGCGGACGAAGCGGTGCGCGATGCGGGCCTGGATACATACACCGGTGATATGGACAGGGTCGGTGTTTCGGTCGGCAGTGGTATCGGCGGGTTGAACACGATTTATGAAAACTGTATTGAACTTGCGAACAATGGGCCGCGGCACATAAGTCCGTTCTTTATCCCAAAGTGCATTATCAATATGGCGGCGGGACACATTTCTATTAAATATGGTCTGCGCGGGCCGAACGTTGCGATGGTGACGGCGTGTGCGACCGGTGCGCACAGTATTGGCGAAGGCGCGCGTCTGATTCAGCATGGCGATGCGGACATTATGGTCTGTGGCGGGTCCGAAGGTGCGGTCGGTAAAATTGGTGTTGCGGGATTTTCTGCGATGAAGGCGTTAAGTACGCGCAATGATGACCCGGCGCACGCGTCGCGCCCGTGGGACCGCGACAGGGACGGCTTTGTTATGTCCGAAGGCGCGGGTATCTTGGTACTCGAAGAATACGAACACGCGGTCGCGCGTGGGGCAAAAATTTATGCCGAGGTTGCCGGCTATGGTCTGTCGGGCGATGCGTATCATATAACCGCCCCGGCGACGGGGGGCGAAGGTGGCGCGCGTGCGATGATGGCGGCGCTGCGTGACGCGGGGCTGAAACCGGCGGATGTTGACTATATCAATGCGCACGGAACATCGACGGGGCTGGGCGATGTCGGTGAATTGTTGGCGGTAAAGAAAATGTTCGCGGGAACGAACGCGTGTATGTCGTCAACGAAATCTATGACCGGGCATTTGTTGGGGGCCGCCGGCGCGGTAGAGGCGATATTTTGTACACTGGCCATACGTGATGGAATTGTGCCGGCAACAGTCAATTTGGAAAACCCGATTGAAGAAGTTGGCGATTTCGACCTGGTGCCAAAGGTCGCAAAAAAACGCGATGTCAATGTCGCACTGTCCAATTCGTTTGGATTCGGCGGCACAAACGCATCGTTGGTGTTGAAGAAGGTGGGTTAGTGGATATCCGTCTCCGTCCGGCACCGCTGTGCGGTGCCGTGACTACGCCGAGACTGCGCCAGGGCTTTTGCCCTGGCTTGGTGTTAGTTGTTAGTGTTAGTGAAACGGCGCGGATGCGCCGGTTTTGTTATTTTGCGAACGTCAAAAATGCACGATTTTTGGGGTGTTTTTTTGGGGCGGTATTTTACGCAAACCCGCGGAATTCGTGGGTTTTTGGTGGTAAAAAGTGTTGAAAAAAAACCAAGGTTTTTAGTCAACACTTTTTTTCAAAAAATCAAAATTTTTATTTCCTGTAAAATCAATGACTTACGAATTTCGGTTTTTTAACCAAAAGTGTATAAAAAAAACCTTGGTTTTTGTTACACTTTTAAAAGTAATAAAACAAGCAGGAAAAGGAGAGTAAATCATGCGAATCGGATTTAGTCATTATAACGCGGAGA
>CADAFS010000010.1 GCA_902787305.1 uncultured Pseudomonadota bacterium
AAATTCGTAAGTCATTGATTTTACAGGAAATAAAAATTTTGGATTTTTGAAAAAAAGTGTTGACTAAAAACCTTGGTTTTTTTCAACACTTTTTAATCCCCGCAACCCCATGGATTCCGCGGGTTTGCGTAAATTCCCAAAGCCAAAAATTTTATACAAAAACTATGTCGTCATACCGCGGAAACGCGGTATCTCTTTGTCACAGTTGAAACCACGGGATACCGGCCTATGCCGGTATGACAACAAAAAACGGCGCATCCGTCTTCGCTATCGCCTTATCGCGATTTGATGCCCCCGCACCCGTCGCGGCACGCCGCGCCGCGGTCGTGACGGACTAACACCAAGCCAGGGCAAAGCCCTGGCGCAGTCTCGGCGTAGCGAAGCGAAGACGGATAGCCACTAACACTAATCTATTGCCTTTTATAAAAACAGGGTTATAATCAACACCGTTTAATACAAAAGGAGTGATTCATGAAAATAAAACCATTTGCGGGTGTACGCCCACCAAAAGAATTTGCGGCCGAAGTGGCATCGCGTCCATACGACGTCTTAAATTCAGCCGAGGCCAAGGCCGAGGCCGGTGAAAAATCACTGTTGCATATTATTAAACCAGAAATCGATTTTGACCCGATTGCCGACGAACACAGTAAACCCGTCTATGACAAAGCGGTTGAAAATTTCAAACTGTGGCAAGACCGCGGTTGGCTGGTCCAAGACGACAAAGAAATGTATTATATCTATGCCCAAACAATGGACGGCCGGACACAATACGGACTTGTTGCGGCGGCAAATGTCGACGATTATATGACTGGAAAAATCAAAAAGCACGAACTTACGCGCAAGGATAAAGAAGACGACCGTATGATTCACGTGCGCATTCAAAACGCAAACATCGAACCGGTGTTCTTTGCGTATCCGGATGTTGCGGAAATGAACGAAATTGTTGAAAACTTTGTTAAAAACAATGCACCCGAATATGACTTTACCGCCGCGGACGGTTTTGGTCATAAATTCTGGGTCATTCGTGACGATGCAATCAACGCGCGCATTACCGAAATCTTTAAAGATATTCCGGCACTTTATGTTGCGGACGGCCACCATCGCACGGCGGCGGCGGCACGCGTCGGTGCGGAAAAGCGCGAACAAAATCCGAATCATACCGGAAATGAAGAATACAATTTCTTCCTTGCCGTGATTTTCCCTGAAAGCCAATTAAAGGTTATCGACTATAACCGCGTTGTCAAAGATTTGAACGGACTTTCAGCGGACGAATTCTTGGCGAAACTGTCGGAATCATTCGAAGTAAAAGAAATGGGAACGGATATTTACAAACCGAATAAATTGCACAACTTTGGAATGTATTTGAACGGCAAATGGTATTCATTGACGGCCAAACCCGGAACATACAACGACAACGACCCAATCGGTGTGTTGGACGTGACGGTTCTTTCGAATTTGGTATTCGACAAGATATTAAACCTTGGTGACCTGCGTACCAGCAAGCGCATCGACTTCGTCGGCGGAATCCGCGGCCTTGGTGAACTGCAAAAACGCGTAGACAGTGGTGAAATGGCGGTGGCCTTTGCACTGTACCCGGTCACAATGCGACAAATCATCGACATTGCGGACACCGGCAACATTATGCCACCAAAAACAACATGGTTTGAACCAAAACTGCGCAGTGGTTTGGTAATCCACAAATTGTCATAGACAGTGTTAGTGGTAAATTAAACGGGCGCGAACGCGCCCGTTTAATTTTAGCGACCGAACCGTCCAAACAATTCCGGGATTATATATTTTTTCTTGTCACGTGCCGCATTATATTCTGGCAAAACCGTATCCCGAAAATATGTCACATCATCAATTGTCTTTTGCACATCGTGCATAAATTTCTGATTTCTATCACGCACACGCAACGCCAACATACCCTGTAATTTTCCCGCACTGTTCACAACATTTTTATAACAAAGCGTTCCCAAAATTCCGTTTGCACGAAACACACGTGAAACATCCAAAACATGCCGAAAATCCGATACAGAAAAAACAACATAAAAATAATTATGCCCGCGCAAATCCTTGGCTTCTTCAATTTTACACACCGACAACGCCGCCGACAAAACATCTTCGACCCGCGCATCCCATCGTGGCAACAAATTCAGTTTTCCAACATAATAACGAACAAGTGACATATACGGACGCCTCCTTTTCAATTCACCACCAAATGAACCCAATAAAACAGGAACAATTTCACGAACACGCCAAGCAAAAATTTCATAATTACCGATTGTGTCCAAAAATTTTTCGCATACCTTCAAATCTTTTCTCGCGTTCTGCAATTTCTTGTTTTCTGCGGTCTTCTATTTCATCAATACACGACTGATCCCTGCAACCTTTACGAACATCATACAAAAAAATCTGATTCATATCCAAGGCACGCAGTACCCAATCACCGCACTTCCTATGATGCGGAATCAATAACACACCATTGGCCCGAAACAGCCGCTTCAATTTTTTAACCTCTTTCCTATTATAACGGTTTTTCGGTGTAACATACCACCAATAAAGACGAAAAAAATAATGTTCTTTATACAGATGATTAATATCATCCACCATATCCACCGCCGTTCTAACATCACCCACATCGGGTTCAAAACGTGGAAACAATCCCGACAGAGCATATTTAACCAGACCCATATCTATTCCCTTTTTTCACCAGAGCCAAGAGTCTTACAAAAACAAACAGCAATGTCAAGAAATTAGATGCCAATCCGGTGCGACATTTTCATCATAAATATAGATTCATTTCCAAATTCATGCGTATTATTCGGATTCACGCGATATATAAACCCAAGTGCCCCATCGGTAAATTCACCGATTTTTTGCTGATACGACGCATTAAACCGAACCTCACGCGCATGTGACGCAATATCAATATCACGCACACCGGCATTTGAAATCACCAAATCATACCGGTCTTCGTCATCGGTCACAATATCATAGTCGGCATAATCATAATACATCTTTCCATGGCGCACCGCCAACGGTAACGACACACCAAACGAAAAACTATGTGCATCCACACCAAGCGAAAAGGCATTCGAATCCAATTCAGAAAGCGATATTATCGCGCCACCGTCCACACCCGGGGTCGTGCGCGCAAATGTTGCCCGCGCATGCGCACGCACATCATCAAACAAATTCCAATACGCATCGGCATCAACATACCGCGTTTCCGCCGCCCCCAATCCCAAAAGCCCAGTTCCCGATGCACCAAGCAATGTATCACTTTCATGTGCAACACCAAAACTTGTTGTCAAACCAAAATTCTTTGCGCGCCACCCAACACTTGATTGCACCGCCGAAAAATTCCCCAACTTCATGGGTTCCAGGTTTGCCGAAATCGTCGGATCATTGGCAAGTAAACCTTCATCCGTAATCGCACCCGAAACACTGCGTGCACCAAAGAACAAATTACCATATTTATATTCCGCGCCCACCGACGTCGCATTCGATGCAAGACCAAAAATCGGATTCGACGCACCACCGAATCGTGATTCCCCGTCCGTCAAATAACGCTGATAATCTGCAGAAATTTTCCAAGAATCATTTGCATATTCAAACCGCATATTATCAACACCGCCCATACCGTCGTCATAGTTGCGTTCACCCCTTGTAAAACCAAACGACATTTTTCCAATATGCGTCATATTATCGTCATTCGCACGCACACGCAAATCGCCCAATACATCGCCCATATAAAGCGCGTGCCGCCCGTCCGACCCAAGTTCAAAATTATTTTTCCAAATACGCGGCAACCGCATTGTTCCATCCACGCTTTCCAAGACATCGTATGCCGCGGTACTTATCGCGACGCGCCCCATGTTCAACGCCCCCGAACCACGAAAACCCGTCGTTGTCGCCGCGCGCCAATACGCATTACCCGACGTTGACACAATATCGCCACCCGAATAGAAATACAAATTTGTCCCTGGCGTTGTTGCACGTTCAAGATTTATTACACCATAACCAAAAACTTCTTTGAACACATCCAAATAGTTTTCATTATTGTTATCTATGCGCCACTGATACGACGCGGGCATTTCATACATCGATTGCAAGTGCGCGGCAAGCGCAGATTCCGTAAGTGTTTGTCCGGAACTAAGCCGCCCCAAATATGGTCCATCCGCCGTTAGTGCCATCAACATAAAAATTTGCTGTGGTGTCATATAGTAAAACGCAGATGTCAGCACCCCCGCCGCGCCCGCCGCCGCCGCGGTCGCCATTTCATCGGTCACACCAACCGCCGCAAAGCACCACGGATCAATTCCCGCACCACCTGTTCCGGCGGTGCCACACGTGCGCGCCTTGTAATAAGTCATACCGTTGGTTGGGTCATTAACCGCCCATTGTGCCAATTTATATGGGTCCGTGTTTGTATCGGTGTTTGGCGCAATTCCGCTTTCGCCCGCCGTGGGCGCACCCACCGCAACAACCGACATAAACAAATGTTCAAGGTTCGAATAAACCAACGGCGCCGCATTTTCAAATGTCGCGGCCAACGGAGAATCTGACCATTGTGCATTTGTTTCAAATCCACCCGTTGAAAAAACCGTCAATGGGGAATACGATACCCCAAGTGAATTAAAAAAAGATGTCGCGTTCGTTTGTGGTAAATTATTGCTATCCGTTGCACCATATGCACCCGCAATTAGATTTTCAAATGTTGTTTCGTAATTACCCGCACCGCCCGCAAGCACCGTTTGAATTGTTGCCGCACTTGTTAAATGCAACGGTTCAATCACATCAGTATTTGCGATAATGCTAACCCGTGAACGCCCGCCGGAAACGTCCCCCGAACGCGCCGCCGCATTCACCATTGCGGAATAATTATAGTAATCCGTTTGCTGCAATTGTTTGTATTGAAGAATTGTCCCCGCGCTCATCAAATATGCACCATCGGCACGCCCATCACCATCTAAATCAATATATAAATACGGATTACCAACACTCATATAACCGCGATAAGTATGTGTTTGCGTTTCATTTGACAATGTCACCGCATAACCATTAACCGTCACATTTAATTCTTCGTCGAACAAAGTCACCGTATCACCGGTGGCAAGGTTTGTTCCCGCCATTGAACACGTTCCCACATTAAGTGGACTGGCCAAATCAACTATATGTGTCCCACCACCGGTGCGGTAAATTGTCATTTGGCCATTTGGCATAAAACCTATATAGTCCGCATTTGAATACCCCGCGGTATTTCCACCAACAATTTTGGCAATCACATTATCCGCATCTGTCGCCGCATTGTTATAAACCGCCGTCCCAGAATTAGATAAATCAAAAAAACCTAAAAATACGGAATCTTCCACCGTGGTATCATCATTTATTGACGATGCATCAGTCCCAGTAATGATTTTATTATTGTAATACTTACTGGAAATCATTGTATTGCTTGCCGGATTTAACGATGACGCCCCGTTCGTTGTTGTCCATATAACAAACTTGTCCGACAATGACGTATTTGCCGCGGCGTTTATACCATTTGCCGTGATTAACGCAACATTGACCGGGCGCCCGCCTTCAACCGGGTCGTTGCCCAAATTATAACCACTTAAACTAATTGGTGCATATGTATTTGAATCACGCAACGTCCGCATTCCCAAATACCCACGCGCAAGGGGCGAATACCCCCGCATCAAAAGCAAATAATTTTCTTGTTGGTTCATAAATTGAAAGTTCTTATATAAAATACTTGTCGTATCCGCCGGGGCGTAATACGACAAATTTTCCGCATAGTTTTTACTTTCCGCCGCCGCATTTGGCAACAACGGCCCATACGGCAAACCATTTGCGAACAAAGGTACACCGATTCCGGGATTATCACCACCGCCACCACCGGAACCCCCACCGCCACCGGAACCACTGCCCGTGTATCCGTTATCGTTTTCCGCATCAAAAACATCAGTCAATAAAAAAAGCCCACCTACAACAACGGCGGCACCCGCCGCCGCCAATATCATTCCTTGGGCGGTGGACAGCCCACCGAACAACCCACCCGTTCGCTCTGGCGCACGGCGGGACCTGTATTTTCTAATTTGCTGGTCGCACTTTGACGCATCCGCACCATACATCTGTAAAATCTGGGCCGCACGCAGGTCATTATTCATGAGTGCCGTACAAACAAGTGACAATCCGGTTCCATCAACAAAGTTTATATTTGCACCCGCCGCAACCAACGATTGCACCTGGCGAATATCGGCATTTCGCGCCGCGGCCAATAACTGTGACGCAAGACCAAACGGCGTCGGGGCCGCCGCATGCACCGCAAACGGACACAAAAACAAAGCAAATACAACCAATCGTATGAATTTCATAAATTCTCTCTGTATCACATGCCATTTTATCAGAAAATGACATTGGTGTCCAGCGGAAAAAAAATCGGGACAATTTGTCCCGATTTATATTTTTTATTTTTGAAACCAATTAATAACACTTCTGATTACACGGCGTTTGATATGTAATTACCACCGTGCAATGTTTTTTCACAACTTCTGGTTCCGGTTTTGGTTCTGGTTTTGGTTCAACTACCGGCTCTGGCTTTGGTTCCGGTTCTGGTTTAATGACCGGTTTCTTTTTCACAGGTTTCGGCTGTGGACGAACCGCACGTTCCCAAGTTTGCGTTCCACTGTTTCGCGACGAAACGTTGTTGCCATTACCTTTGGTAAAGTTCACATCATTGTTATTACCCTTGACATTTACCATATCGCCACCGACATTATATTGTTCTACAACGACCGTGTCTTTGACAACAACAATTTCTTTTTGGGGTTCCACCACCGGTTTATCACAATCATCGCACCCACGTTTACACCCCCGTGGAAAGCAACAAAGCAACAACGGTATTGCAAGTATCGCCGCAGACCCCAAAATCCAAGGACCCAACCCTGCCTTGACATTATTGTTTTCGCGATTTTCTTGCGTTTCTATTTCCTGTGTTTCGTTTTCACGCACTTCAACGCGATTATTATCTTCCATGTTTTGTGGCATCTATGCCTCCTTTATTTTTATTGTTCGTGATTATTATAGACAAAAATTTACCCTTGTCAAGGGCTTTGTTAAAAAAATTTTTGCACGGGTGGCACTTTTCTGATATAATACAAATCAATGGACGGAGAGATGAAACGCCACAGCATATTTTTTATCGCGATAGTTTGCGCGGTTGCGCCGGTTTTGTGCGCGCACGCCGCGGTATCAAAGTGCCAAAAGACCAGCATGCAACGGTGTCTTGATTCCGCGTGCGCAATAAATATCGGCATGAATCCGTCCGCCCGGTGCCAGTATTGTGGCACATCCGCCGCCGGCAATCCACCATCGCAAAAGGGTTTATCAACAATAACCGCGGGGCAATCAACAAAATATGTTTTAACCGACCGCGAACTGCGCGTTGCGCCGTCCGACCCGGGCCGACGGTATATCTGGGCCACAACCGAATGCATTAAACGGTTGCCCGATTGCACGGCGGACGATGTATCCGACATATACGACAAACTTATTGAACAATCGTGCAAGGCCGCGGGCGTCAGCATGCAAACCGCAAGCGCGATGCAAACAATAAACAAAAAGCCAACAAAATCATCATGCAACGACGCACTTACCGTATGCATAAACAAAAAGTGTGGCACGACATTTGAAAACTGTGCCGAAGACGCGATATTCACCCGTTCCATCGCCGAATGCGCGGCGGAATCAACGGGTTGCGACGATTATATCGCGGAATTTAGAACAAGTATAACAAACGACCGCAAAACCGCGGCGGCGCGACGCGAAAGCGTGCTGCAAAACCTGGTCAAAGATTATCAAAGCACGCGTGAATCCAAGGTTGCCGGCGCAAAAACAAACTGTAAAAACGGCACAACATTTGAAACATGCGTCACCGCGACATGCAACAATAATATGCCGAACAAATGCGACAATAACAAAACCGAACGGTCAATGGCGGAAAGGTTGTGTCAGTTCTATAAAACGGCATGCACGGTGCTAAAATAAAAATGAAAACGAATTTGAAAATTTTTTGTGGCATTTCGATTTTCGCGATTATCGCGGTGGCAAATATCGCACATGCGGCAACCACGCCCGTTGTCAACAATAAAACGTCACAGTTTAATGATGTGCTGTCGGAAATGGGCGCGAACGCGACCGATTCGTCGAACGCCGCACTCGCCGAAACAATTCGCCGGCAACGCGCATTGCTTGATGCGGCGGGCGATACAGGTGCGACCACAACCGGCGGAACAAACATAACAACGGCGAACGCGTGCGACGCGGCATTGCGTAAATGTATGTCGGAAAAGTGCGGGGCGGATTTCACAAAGTGCGCATCGGATTCCACAACCGTTTGGGACAATAAAATGGACGCGTGCCGTCGCAACACGAAATGCACCGGCCACGAATACACATTACTTGCACCGGAAATCTTGGCGGATCGGAACGCGGCAATTGAACTTTCATATTATAATTCCGTTGTGAATTGTGGCAACCGGTACAACAATTGCGTATTTGGAATTTGTGGCAAATCATTGGAAAATTGCCTTTCCAAATCCGCGGGCGACAGTGCGATTGCAAAATGCAAATCAATCGCCGACGAATGCCGTGAACAGGATAGTGGCCTTGCCGCGCGCGTGATGGGCGTGTTTGGTGACCGGCGAAACATCGCCGCCACAGAGGCACAAAGGGACGAAAAACGCCTTTACGAATTGCGCGATTTAATGCGCACCCAATGCACACGATTCGGTGCAATGTTTGACGAAAGAACACTTGATTGCGTATATACCGTGAACTTCTTTGCGGGCACGGACAACACACTTATGGCATCAAAGAAACTTTATTCCGGCGACACATTCCAATGCACACCGGATTGGTTTGGTGTTGATATCACAACATATATGGAAAACGCCCAAAGACTTACCCGGTCGCAAACATCCGCATCCGCGGCGGCAATGGGTGCGGGCCTTGGGACGGCGGCGTCACTTTGGACATCGGGCGCGGTTATGCGCGGAATCGACACACAAAATGCGGAAAAACAGGCCAAAGAAGCATGCACGACCGTCGGTGGCGAATGGGTCAGTGCCGGATTCAACCAAGGCAGCAAATGCGACATGCGCAAACCAAAGGCCAATTGCGAAGGCCAAGGTTACACATGGGACGACAAAACCGGCTGTTCCGGCGGCAACACTGGCACCCCCGATAGAAATAACAGAAAACCAAATTCGTCAACCGGGGGGGGTAGTAATAAGGGAATGGGCGCTAAAGATTCTTCAAGTCAATTTAGTATTACCAAAGAAGGAGATATGGGGCACGATTCAAGAGCCGAAGGGACAAATATAAATTATAATGCCGCCACATCTAATTTTGGAACAAATACTGACAACAGATCTAATTCTAATTTCCTTAACAACGAAAACAAACCTAGTTTTAATTTATCAGACGGATTCAAAGGTCTAGGTAGCCAATCAAGTAGCAGTGGCACCAGTGGTGAATCCGGGGGGGGGCAGTAGCCCTGCGAATGCCGGTCACGGTAACGCCTCTGGCAACAAAGGCGCTTAGTATAAATTACTTTCATTTTGAAAATGTTTCAACTTTTAACATAGATAGTATCACTAACACTAACCACTTACACTCTCCACTAACTCTTCCCTGCCCTGCACAACCTTTATCCCGTCCGCGGGCCAAGTTCTCCTCCTTTGGAGGAGTACGGTGTGGAACACCGGGAGGTGGTTAGAGCATTCGTTATTATTCTGTATTCTCTAACCACCCCGCCCGTCACCGAGGGCGGTGCCGTGGCACCCCTCCAATGGAGGGGAACTTACACTAACACTCCCACTAACTCTTCCCTACTCTTCACAACCTTTATCCCGTCCGCAATCCATTCGGCGGAATTTTTATCCAAATCCATAATACTATCGGTCCCCAGGTACAAAATCGGTTTCAACCCACGTTCTTCCCGCGCCCGCCGCAACGCCACAATCGGCGAAGGCCGCTGTTTCCCCGCCGCAAACCAATCAATTTCGTCCGGCACCCAGAAATCATCGTCATCATGCACCGCAATCGCATAACCGTTCGCAACAATTAAATCATCGTGCACCTTGGCATCAATCCCCGCCGTGCGCAGCCACGCACACACCTTTTCAACCGGACTTTCGTCCGCGGACGCATCACCGTCTGACGGCGCACCATCATTATCATCATCAAAATTTATATCGGCAAAGACCGGCACATCCGCCGTATCCGCCGACGCATCCATATCAAAGTCCGTTGGTATCGGCATCGCACCATACGCCGCTACATCTTCAGATTTCGCCGCGCCCACCGGTTCGGCGATTGGTTCACGCGCCGGCTCAACCGAACCCGCCGCCCCCACGGGCGCAACAGGCATCGCCGTATCCGGCCCCGGTACATTTTGGCGATTAAATACCGACATTTGCCGCGCGCCATAGTTTTTCTGTGCCCGCATAAATGTTTCGCGCATCTCCATCGGCACACCCGCACGAACCGGTGGCAAAGTTTCCCGCGCCGTCACAACCGGCACAACCGGTTCTGGCTTTGGGGCCGGCGCCGTTTCGGTTAAACACTTTGGCAAAGGCAATTTAACCGGCATTTCTTTATTTCGCACCGTCAACACCGTTGTCGCAATATAAAGCGGAACCGCCGCCAAAACCAAGATTCCAAACACCGCACCCGCAAACCCATGCAATTGCAAATGTAAAAGTTTCGTCAAATGCGCCACCGAAAACATATTAAAATTAAACAACCCGCGCAAAATCGCCCACATCACGAACACATAAATCCCCGTCCACGCAACCGCGCGCCAAAAATTCGCAAAAGATTTCTTTTTATCACTCATTTACACTAACCTTTTTCACCCATAATCCGTTCAGCGGAATTTGGGCACATATTCCAGAATTCAAAGTTCCCCTCCCAATCTCCGCAAAATTTTTCAAATTTTGCGGGTGATGATCGGAGGGGTGCCCAGTGGAACTGGGCGGGGTGGGGGTGGTAATAAAATATATTTTTTTTATTACCCCCACCTCGTCGCCGTTCGGCGCCACTCCTCCGGGGGAGGAGAACTTCGCTCTCTGGAACACTAACCACCCGTCGCGGCACACCGCGCCACGGTCGTGACAGACTAATACCACCTACTATTATAGACATATTTTTCTTTCTGTCAATAAAGTATTTATTTTTATATTTTTTTCAAAAAACACTTTTTTATTACCTTTTTCTATGGTATAATGTCACAGATAGAAAGGAGGGTTTTTCATGCGAAATATGCTGAAAACTGTATGTAAAAGTGTAACATGCTTATCAATTATCGCGATTGCGACCGTCGCTTTTGCGGCGACGGACGTGTCACGCGGAACGGCGACCGCGAATCGTGGACGTGGCACGGCCAATGCGCGTATGCCGTCTATTCCTATTTTGCCGGTAAGTGCCGTTGGAAATATGACCGTTAGCAGTAATGACATCGACCCAAAGCCGACGCCACAACCGAAACCAACGCCAACACCGACGCCGACACCAACACCGGACCCAGATCCAACCCCAGATCCCGACACACCGGTTCCACCGGCACCAAATCCGCCAACCCCGGAATGCCCTGATGGTGGTGTGGAAAATTCGTCCTATTCTGTCGAAAACTGTATGAACGATGTTTTGGGCTGTGTCAACGGCGGTGCGTTACCGAACGGCATAAATTCGCTATTTAACGAAGACCTGCGCAATTCCATCGTAAATGGTATGGGGCTTTGTTTGACCCAAGTGGAAAAGTGTGTTTCCACCGTTCGTCGCAATTGCCAATATGTTTACGCATCGACATCGGATGTATGGCTTGACTTTAACGCGCGCAAGGTTCAACCGGAATACTATGCGTTCGTTTTGCGTCAAACGGGCCTTACCCCGACCCAGGCGGAAAACACATGTTTGTTGCTTGACCGCAACACATACGGCGCGGCGTTTAACGCGGTTTCCGTCAGTGACAATGTGACGTCTGAATACGACCAACGCGTCGGCGCATACAACAGTGCAAAAAATGATTCACTTAGCAAACTAAACCCACTTGGTGCGCGCGTAAATGATACCGGCATTGATGGCAAACGCGGATACTATGCGCGTTGGGACGCGGAAAACGCACAATGCTTGCTGCGCGTGGCGGCGTATAACAAAGACACACCAATTACCAACAGTTGGCTCTTTGGTGCGGTTGGTGATGACGCAATGGCCGAAGTGTGGCGTGCAACCGGATCTTCGTTCACATGCAACAAAGATTTGTTTGGATTCTCACTTATGCCGACAACGAAAACAGTTGCGGCGACCGCAATTCCCGGTGGAACATTACTGGGCGCGGGAATCGGTGCATTGGCGGGCCACGGCGACCGCAACTTTGATTGCACAATTGAATCTATGCGCAACACGTTGCTAAAAGAATTACAAGACAACCAAAAAATTGGCGCAATCAATCAGTATATTTCGTCGGATTTGTCCAGCACATCAAAATCGATGACACTGGGCCAATGCCGCGAAATTGTTGACCTTTACGACATGTGGGAAATGGGCAAAGAAGCAGTCAACACATGTCGCGAACCAGGAAGTTCTTCAACCAAACAAGACAAATGCACACTAGAAACCGCCGGACTTCATTTTGATTGTGAAGGCGACGAAGCGTATATAAAACAATGCTTATCTAATGCTATAGAACTATTTTGTACAACCGCGCCTTGCGCATGTGATGCATTAAAGAATGAAACAAATATCGAAACATTTAAATCGTTTGGTAATGTTGAACCTGAAAAAATTAAACAAGCAATCATTGATTGGGTCAACCAACACCCAGACGCATGTTCCAAGAACTGTTCCAGCAATACAACCACAACCGAAACACACGAATGCAGATTTGTTAATCTGAATCAATCATGGCGCGACGGCACAGATGTATATTGCAACAAAGGCCCAGGCGAATGTATCGGCGAAGACGAATTCAAACGGCAACTTGATGCACTGTCCAAGATATTCAATTCAATTGAAATTCTTGCCGGCGAAAAAGGCAACCGTCTAAAAACAACATTGGTTGGTGCGGGCATTGGTGCGGCAACCGGTGGAACCGCAACGGCAATCACGGCGTTTGTTGAAAAGAATAACATCAATTGCCGCGTGGCGGACGGCCTGGCCAAGGTTGGATTCGGCAAATCATATTCAATCGACCGTCTGCGCGACTTCTATGTCAAATGGGCGTTGAATTTGCCGTCAACAATTGCGCCGACCGCGGTTGTCACGAACTGTGATAACTGGTCATTGACATGCGCGTTGTTCACGGATGCCAACGAATGTAGAAACGCAAAGTTCAACTATCGTCCGGGCAATTTGTCCAGCACGACATTGGTGACGAATCCATGCACCCCATCGGGCAGTGCATGTATCGCGAACGTCGGCGTGGCACAATCGTATGGCGTATGCCTTGTGAACCCGACACCAACGCCGGGTTCCGACGAACCGGATCCGAACGCGGGACTGTCACGTGTTTCAAATTGCAACGAATGGATTGATGCATGCAAACTGTTCACCACCGAAACCACTTGCAACGCGGCCAAGGTAATATATGTTCCGCGTTCAATGCGTGTTTCGAATGCATGCAAATATCAGTCGCGGATTAATGAATGCCGTCCAAGTGCGCAAAAGGCCAAACAATACTTGGACATAAACAATTGTCCGATACGACTTGAATAAATCATGTGGTGTCCCCGATAAACGTCCGCCCCGCGCGGACGTTTTTTTATCCCCCGCCCCACTAACACTAACCCCTGCCTCGCTGTAGCAATAGCGGGACTAACACTACCCACTTGCACCAACCACTTTTTTATGATAAAATACAGGGAACAAGTAGAAGGGGTTTCTTTTGAAACGTTTATCTTTTGCATTAGTAATTTTTGCATGCGTATCCGCCGCATCCGGCGCAACACGCCAAGATACAGTTGCACGTTCAGCGACGGCGCCGGCACGTGTTTCACGTGCACCACAAACAGATAATAATAACATAACAACTACACGCGCTGTCACATCACGCAGTGCAACACAAAACCCCGCACAACCCACACAACAACGTGGGCGTGCAGCAACCGTACAAACAACAAACGCACGCGCGGCGAAACAAAGTGTAATCAGCACCGGAACCAAGGTTGCGGCGGCCACGGAAAACACGGCGGTTGACCAGGTGTGCTGGGCAAAATTCAGTGGTTGCATGGATTCATTTTGTATGTTGGATAACGCGAACGGCGGCCGTTGTATTTGCAGTGACAAAAACGCCGAATATGATGCAATCCTCGAGGAGATTCAAAAACTTGATGAACAAAGTTATCAACTTGCCACCGTCGGTGTCGAACGCATTGAAATGGGCGACGCGGTCGATGCGGTTATGTCAAAAACCGATTCGGTGACAAAGCGCGTGACGGCGGACGCGGCAAAATCAAAACGCCAATCATTGGATTTAAGTTCATGGAATTCGCTGGACCTGGACTTTGATGCCGACGCCGAAGACATTTTTGACTTTTCATCGGACGGCGTTTCAATTGCCAACAAAACCGGTGATGCACTTTATCGCGCGGCGGCAAAACTTTGCAACGCACAAATTCCCGAATGCAAATCGCAATCGACATTGATGGATTTAATGTATAAACAGCGCGTCCGTTCCGATTGCACCGCGTATGAAAACAGCCTGCGCGCCGCCCGCACACAAAGTGCGCAGAAACTTTACGCCGCCCAAAGCGCCATGCGTGAAGCCGCATTGGAACAATACCGCAACGCGAACAAATACGACCTTGGGCAATGCACGGTGCAATTCAAACAATGTATGCAAACAACCGGTGGTTGCGGCGATGATTTCACCGGGTGTGTTGAATGGTCTGTGCGTGAAAACATGGTCGGCAATTCAAATAAAGAAAAAACAATCAAAGGAACGGTATCGAAAATTAAATTACGTGCAGAAACATATGATACGTTAGAAGCGAAAAAAGCCTTGTGTATGACGGTGACCGAACAATGCGTAAATGTCCGTGACCAAGTATGGGATGCCTTTTTGCGAGAGGCCGCACCGCAAATAAAATCTGCGGAATTGATTGTGGAATCAAACATGCGCACATCGTGTATTTCGAACATATCAAACTGTTTTCAAAAGGCGTGCAAAGAAACCATGGACCCGAACAATCCGGATGGTTCATACGACATGTGCCTTACACGACCAGAAACGGTTGATTCGGCATGTAAAGTCGAAGTTGAACCTTGCGAAAAGGCGATACCGGATATTATGACATATGTCCATGCACGTTTAGCATCCATGCGCGTTGATTCATGCACCAATGAATTTAAGGCATGCTTGCAATCCGAAGACCGCTGTGGCGAAGATTACACCCAATGTATTGGATTGGACACCGACACAATCGTCGAAATGTGTCCGGCGGATAAATTGGTTGCGTGCCAATACGATTCCAATTTGAATAAGGGCAACATAGGGACGTATAATAACGATTATGTATACAAAAAACAAGACGTATACAATAATTTAAAAGAAATCGCCACCGGCATATTCCTGAACATAGACAACAACATGCTTTCGGCATGTCAAAAGGCCGCCAATGCCGCAATGATAAAAGTCTGCGGCAGTACGGAAAATTGCGACGAAATGATTGTAGATAACGGTTTGGGCTCACGTAGTTTAGAGTATAAAATTTGTAAATATAGCGGAAGCGAAGCAGAAAATGATATGAAGATCAAATACAATGATTGTCGGCCAAATATAGATATGATTACCGATGACGAACTTGGGCGCAACACAACGGATATGACACATACCGATTCTAAGGGCAACATAAATTATGTTTATCATGATGAAGAACCACTGGCAGGCGTCATTGATGGTATTATTCACTGGGAGAGTGTAGAGTTTAATAAAGATGGAGTTATTGACGTTGTTAAGTATTGGAACACTGTTGAAAAAGATGAAAATGGCAAGGACGTAGAAATTGAACATAAAGAAAAAGTAAATTCTGAATTGGCGGCATTGCAAACAAGTGTTCAAAATGTGATTAGTGCGATAGAGGAAGATCCGAAAGTGAAATACTGTATGACCACCGGACGCGAATTTCAAGGTTACAAAGAAATGTTAGGTGCAAAAGGCGATCAAACCTATAACAAAGCGCGTTTTCCAGAACTGACCGCACAAATGCGTCGAACCATATCTGCATCTGCATTGTCACAAGTTAGAACGAACTATTATACAAAATATGATGAATTAAATGCCAAGATGTTGAAAGATTATTCAAAAATTGCGGAACGTAAAGCCGAAATTGCTGGTCAAAACAATAAAGATCTACGGCGCGAAATTGCACGCCAGTCTTGTTTGTATATGGCCGATATGTCATCGCTTGCACGTTCGGCCGAACCGCCAAAGAGTGCCGGTGGCAAGATTATAGCTGGTGTCGCTCTTCTTGGGGCCGCGGTTGCTGTGCCGTTGACTGGCGGTCTGAGCGCAATAGCAGCTGGACATATTGTCATGATGTCTGCAGCGGGTGGTATCGCCGGCATCGGTCTACTGGGTAATGCGGGCTCTGGAAGCGCAAATGGCGACCAAAGAGGCTTTGTCCACGAAGATAATGTCCCGCTTGTTGCATCCAAAGAAATGAATCAGTGGAATTACAAAGAAACAATAACAACAACGTTTGATTGGGAAAACTTGGTTTGCCACAAATGTGTTCGTTCTACACAGTGTGCAGAAACAAAAAATCCATTATTCGGTAACAAGTATTGTAAAACCTGGGCCGAAACCACCGAAGAATGCAACGACACCCAATTCTAAAAAATTATTGCCCGCGATTGCGGGCATTTTTATATGTAAAAATTCCACCAAATTCCTTGACTTTTCGAAAAAAACGCTATACAATGCGCGGGCATGCAAAGGTTTGTGTGCGGCCGATTGGCGAAAATGATAAACTAAGCTAAAAGGAAATATAAATGATTGAAAAAAACTGGATGGCTTTGATAAAGCCGAAAAAACTGAATATCACCACCGATGAACATAATCCGAACATGGCCAAATTGGTCGCGGAACCGTTGGAAAAAGGTTTTGGTCTTACGCTTGGCACGGCGTTGCGTCGCGTTCTGTTGTCTTCACTTCAGGGTTGCGCGCCACTGTATGTTAAAATCGAAGGTGTTCAACACGAATTTTCAAGTATCCAAGGCGTGCACGAAGATGTCGCGGATATTTTACTGAACCTTAAGGGTGTTTATTTCAAGGCAAATTCCGAAGGTCAGCACAAGGTTAGTTTGCACGTGACGGGTCCGGCCGTGGTGAAGGCGGGCATGATTGAATGCACCAGTGCAATAGAGGTTATGAACCCCGACGCGGAACTTTGCACATTGGACAAAGGCGCGCAGTTTGATATGGAAATCACACTTGGCACGGGCCGCGGATATGTTCCGGCGAACGCACATGCCGATGGATTGCCACTGGGCGTGATTCCGGTTGATTCAATCTTTTCGCCGATTTTGAATGTCGCAAGCGTGGTTTCTGAAACCCGTGTTGGGCAATCAACCGACTATGACAAATTGGAAATGACCGTCAAAACAAACGGCAGTGTCACACCCGAAGATGCAATCGCTTTTGCGGCGCGCATCTTGACCGATCAATTGACTTTGTTCATCAATTTCGAAGACCCGGCGCAAATCGCGGCACCGACCGAAGAAGAAGTTGCCAAAGATGCGTTGCAGTTTGATCCGAAATTGCTAAAACGCGTGGACGAATTGGAATTGTCTGTGCGTGCGAACAATTGTTTGAAAAACGACAAAATCAACTGGCTTGGCGAATTGGTCCAAAAGACCGAGGCGGACATGTTAAAGACCCCGAACTTTGGACGCAAGTCATTGAACGAAATCAAAATCCAATTGGAAGCGATGGGCCTTGGCCTTGGCATGGAGGTCCCAGGTTGGCCGCCAGAAAACATTGCAGAGTTGGCCAAGAAATACGAAGACCCATATAAGTAAAATTATTGGGAATTCAAAAAACGCGTGTTACTGAATCTTTGATTTGGGACACGAAATATGGTGCAATCCCAGGGAACTGGGCGGAAACAAAAAATAAAGGAGTAACCGATGAGACACCAAAAAGCCGGTCGCACTTTTAATCGCGACACAAATGCACGCAAGGCCTTGTTTATTGGGCTTGCGAAAAACCTGATTGAAAAAGAACAAATCAAAACAACTTTGCCAAAGGCCAAGGATCTGCGCAGTGTCGTGGAAAAATTGGTTACCCGCGCCAAGGTTGACACCGTTGCGAACCGCCGCCTGACCGCGTCGGAATTAGGCAACGCGTGCGACGCAACTGTGAAAAAATTGTTCACGGTGCTGGGGCCACGCTATGCGAAACGCCCGGGCGGATACACCCGCGTGTTAAAGGCCGGTTTCCGCTATGGCGATGCCGCACCGATGGCGATTATCGAATTCATTGACCGCGATGTGAACGCGAAAAAGCCACAAAAACCAGAGGTCGCCGCGGCCAAGGCCGAAGAAGCGACCGCAACCGATGCGCCAAAGGCGGCCAAGGCACCAAAGGCCGAAAAACCGACGACAAAAGCACCGGCCAAAGAACCGGCGGCGAAAAAAGCCACCGCGGCCAAAAAGACCGTTGCGGTAAAACGCCGCGCCACTGGGAAATAAGAAGTTGTTGATTATTTGTAATTAACGTCATACCGCCGCAAGGCGGTATCTTGTTGAACTTCGACAAATGCAAAGAGATACCGCCCTTCGGCGGTATGACGGAAAAAAACACGGGCGCATTCGCGCCCGTTTATTCCACAGAGCATGAAATTCACCCTTTCCTATGGAAAGGGGTCCGGCTGAACAGCCGGGGGGTATGGGTGATAAAAAACATTATTACCACTACCCCGGCGGGATTCCCCACCACCCCTTCGCCAGCGAGGGGGAATTACCGTCCGACATTAAATTCATCGCCATAGCCGGCGACGGATTGGCCACCGATATAACAACCGATGTCTTCGAAACCTTGTTTAACCTGGGCCTTTTTGACAAGGTTCGCCGTCACAATTCCGCCGACGGTCCCCAAAACAACACCCGCAATACTGTCCGACGCAAGACGCGCGGTGTTAAATTCGCCGTTTTCATCACGCCAAACATTCTTTTCGAACCCACCAATCGTTGCCGTTAAACTGTTAAATTTGCTGTCCAGGTCGCTTTCCAAACCCGCCACATATTTTGCCGTCCATTCGCATTTGCCGTTTTTGATTTCTTGGTTATCGTCACGACACACGCACTTTCCACCACGTTCCACCGTTCCCACAACAATGCATTTGCAATTCGAATCCATATTATCCAAATCAGTACAGGGTTTCTTTGTGCCCGCTTTCGTTTCGGTTTTGATATTGGATACCAAATTAGCATTTTTATTTTCGGATTGCGGTGTTTGGGTATTTTTATCTTCCTGGCAATATCCATTTATCGGTGTCCATCCCGATTCACACGCGTTTGCGGTGCAAACACGCACACCCGCACTTTGCCACGCACAATGCCACGCCGTCGAATGCAGATATGGACGGTTTGTGTTATCTATATTTTTGCAATCGTCATCGGTGGTACAGGTTTGATAGTTGTATTTGATTTCATCATTTGTTGGCGTTTTCGTCCCTTTATTTTTTTCCCCAGATTTCACATCCGCGGCCGTATCACGCCACCAACATGAATTATCCGTTACCCAACCATTGGCCCTTAAATCATCAAGAACCCCGGATTTGATCTCTACATCTGTTGGCAAATCAGCTTCAGCACAAAAAGGTGTTCCACTCCACGTATCGTAGTTTCCACAAACGTAAACAGCATAACCACCATATGTCGTTGGCGAACGTCTGACATAATCGCCGGCTTTATAAAAACTAACTTTTTTGTCCGTAATTTCTTCTATATACGCAACGGCTCCGTCGATTGCAAAAGAACCACATTTATAAAATTCCTTACCAACATCCAAAAGCCCTTCAAACCAACAACCACCACTACTACCATACCTATCATAATTCGTGCTCCACCCACCGTCGCATACAGCCCCTGACCAATACGTTCCATCAAATTTTGTATAATACGCTATTTTGTGTCGACTTGCTTCCTCGCGAATCGGCGCACTATATTTCAACTCCCCTGGATCTATATTCACAATCGGATCAGAAAAATGATCATTTGTTGCGCGTCCACCGACACATTTTCGAACTGTGCCATAGTATTTATCCCACGGTATCACTTCGCCCCACGATTTATTTATTGCGCCATCCGGCAAATTTTTTTCACGCACATTACAGCAATATGTTTCACCATCGTACGGGGATTCTACGCAATCATCACTTGCGCCAAACGCGACATTGGATACGACACATAAACACAAAACAGTTAAAAATTTCTTCAAAAATCCCCCCCTTACAACCAACCAAATTTTACCATAAAATGAAGGTTGGTGCAAGAGCGTTCGTAAAAAAGAAAATAATTCCAGAGAATCGTCACACCGCTGAAGAGCGGTGCCCATGCATCGCGACAGCGATGACTTGCCCCGCAGGGAATGCGATGTGCGCTTTGCGACATCGCACCACTACCCCGTCCGCGTTCGCGGCCACCCCTTCGCCAGCGAAGGGGACTTGTCTGCGACGCAATCGCGGGCATTTGCTATCGCAAAGCCGGATGGATACCACCCTTCGGCGGTATGACGGAAAAAAACACGGGCGCGTTCGCGCCCGCACCCGTCACGGCCACGGTACCGCTTTGCGGTGACAGGACGGACTTACACCTTGTCTCGCTGTAGCAATAGCGAAAGCGGATAACACTAAAAAACACCCTTTCGGGTGTTTTTTATTAAACTCTACGCACTTTCTTTGGACGACAACCGTTGTGCGGAATACGCGTTGTATCGGTAATACTTTGCACAACCAACCCGGCATTCGCCAAACCACGAACCGCGGATTCACGACCCTGGCCAATTCCGCGCATAAGGACATCGACGGTCTTCATACCCATTTCGGCAACCTTTTTGCCAACCGCGTCCGCGACAACCGTCGCCGCATACGGGGTCGATTTCTTTGCGCCCTTGAAATTATTCGCGCCCGCCGTCGCCCAGGTCAAAACCGCACCCGATTGATCGGTGATTGTGATACGCGTATTATTATTTGTGGCAACGACATGTGCAATGCCGTGCGAAACTTTTTTTACAACTTTCTTTTTATTTAATGCCATTTTTATTTTTTCCTTTGATTAGATGTCTTCAATTAACTATCGTGTTAATCTCTACCCAATTTTATTATTTACCCTTGACCGCAGAACCAGCGACAACGATACGTTTACCCTTGCGCGTACGGGCATTGGTCTGTGTCCGTTGACCGCGAACCGGCAACCGGTTACGATGACGGATACCGCGATATGTTTTCAAATCTTGCAACCGTTTGATATTCATCGCAACTTCGCGACGAACATCACCTTCGACCTTGAAATTCTGTTCAATATAGTTCGAAATTTTGATAACGTCTTCGTCGGTCAAATCCTTTGCGCGCAGACCATCCTTTAACTTTAATGCCTTGCAAATCTGTGCGGCGCGGGTTGGCCCAATGCCGTGGATGTATTGCAACGCGGCCTCGATACGTTTTTCTGTGGGTATATTTACACCTGCTATACGTGCCATTTTTATTTTTCCTTTTTATTTTTTTGTTCGGACGTTTCCGCCCCCATTTTTGCCATTACGACAATTCTATACGAATCGGCGCAAAAGTCAAACCTTTGTTTCACGCAAGTTTTAATTACGGAAACGACCCTTCTTTGCGGCGCCCATAACGCCATGATACTGTTTTGCAACCAAATAAGATTGCACCTGGTTCATGGTGTCAAGCACGACACCCGCAACGATTAAAACACTGGTTCCACCGATCATCAACGGCATTCCAAAGTGCGTATTCAAAATAATCGGCAACACGCACACGACAATCAGGTACAAAACGCCAATCGCCGTCACCCGTGACACCATGGAATCCAAGAAACTCACCGTCTGTTCGCCCGGCCGCACGCCCGGAATATAACCACCGGCATTGCGCAGATTATTACTGGTTTCTTCGGAATTGAACACGACCGCCGTTTGGAAATACGCAAAAAACGCAATCAAAATCGTGTACAAAATGATATACGACCACGCCCCATACGTAAAGAATCCCATTATATTTTGCACAACAAGATTTTCACTTTGAACGAATCGTTGCACAAACGCCGGCAACATCATAATGGACGATGCGAACACCGGCCCCATAACGCCCGACATATTGACCTTTATCGGCAAATACGACGCGTTAGTATTCACAACACCGTTCGCCATAACCTGACGCGGGTACAAGATTTGCACG
Source organism: uncultured Pseudomonadota bacterium (assembly GCA_902787305.1). Taxonomy (GTDB): domain Bacteria; phylum Pseudomonadota; class Alphaproteobacteria; order Rs-D84; family Rs-D84; genus Enterousia. The sequence goes on from CADAFS010000010.1 coordinate 22,482, forward strand.
CGACGTTGCGCCAATTCAAAGAACGCAATCAACGCAACAATTCCGACCACAAACAATATCACCAACGCAATCATCGCCGGCGACATTTGCCCAACGGACCCAAGGGACACAATTTTCGCGACACCTTCGGGAATTTGCGCGATAATGCCCGCGAAAATAAGCAACGAAGCGCCCTGGCCTATGCCACGCGCGGTAATTTGTTCCGCAAGCCACATGACAAAAACCGTTCCACCAACCAACGCAATAATAGCCGACAATTCAAACGAAAATCCCGGATTCACAACCGCACGAACACCATTGACCGGCGCCATCACTTCCAATCCACGCACCACGGCCCAACCCTGAACCACGGCCAACAACACCGCCAAATAGCGTGTATATTGGTTGATTTTGATACGACCCGATTCGCCTTCTTTGCGTAAATCATTTAGCGATTTGCTGGTCGCGGTCAACAACTGCAACACGATAGATGCCGAAATATACGGGAAAATGTTAAGTGCCAACACCGACATACGCGAAAGCGACCCACCGGTGAACATATCGAACATGCCCATCATGCCACTGCCTTCGCCGGTAAACAGGTGCAACACCGCCGACGCATTTACGCCCGGCAACGGAATAAACGACCCGATACGATAGATAACCAGCGCCCCGAGCGTAAACAAAATACGCTTTTGCAAATCTGAAAGTTTCCCAAAAAACCTTGATATGAATTTCATGCGCCGTCTCTCTTTCCTATTCCCGATTATTTATTTTTGATTGTTCCGCCCACTTTGGTAATGGCTTCTTCGGCCGCCTTGGACCATTTTGCCGCAACGATATTCACCGCGGTTTTAATTTCGCCTTTGGCCAAAACCTTCAAACCCGACATACGACGATTCAAAATTTTTGTCGCCATCAAAGAATCGATACTGATTTCCTTGCCCGCATCAATTTTGCCGGCCGCAATAAACTTTTCAATATCGCCCAAATTGATTGTTGCATAGTGTTTCGCAAATGGGTTTGTAAAACCATATTTCGGGAAACGACGCAAAATCGGCATCTGACCACCCTGGAAAGTTGCCTGCTTACGCGAACCCGCGCGCGCCTTTTGACCCTTGGTTCCACGACCCGCGGTCTTACCATAACCCGACGCCATACCACGCCCAACACGTTTAATATCGGAACGTGCACCCTTATTATCCATCAAAGCATTTAATTTCATTTTTTTACTCCTATGAACTATATAGTTCGTTTGCGCATGCGGACAAGTATCCGCATACTCGGTTTTACTAAATTATTCTTCCACAACGCTAACCAAATGCGCAACTTTGGCAATCATACCACGAATCGCGGCATTGTCCGCAAATTCATGCGATTTACCAATGCGCCCCAATCCCAATGTCGCCAAAATTTTGCGTTGCGATTCCGGACGACCGATAACACTTTTGATTTGTTTTACAATTATTTTTTTTGCCATAACAATCACCTTTTATTATTTGTCTTCCGTTTCTTTTGCTTCTTCGGCCATTTTTTTGCCGTCACGACCCGCAACAATTTCCGCAACCGTTTTACCACGACGCGCCGCCACGGTCTTTGGCGAATTCATCTTAGAGAAAGCCAAAAACACCGCACGAATCATATTGTTCGGGTTATTCGCACCCTGGGATTTCACAACGACGTCTTGAACCCCCAGGCAATCGAACACCGCACGCAACGCACCACCCGCGATGATACCGGTACCGGGAACCGCACTGCGCAAAACCAATTTACTTGCACCGTATTTAACCGAAATATCATGATGCAATGTGCGCCCTTCTTTCAGCGGAACGCGAATCATTTTTGCCTTGGCGGCCTTGGTTGCTTTTTGCACGGCGGATTGCACTTCCAACGCCTTGCCTTTACCAAAACCAACCTTGCCGGCCTTGTCCCCAACAACGACGAGTGCCGAAAAAGACATATTCTTACCGCCCTTCACAGTTTTGGAAACGCGGTTCACAGAAACCAATTTATCTACTAAATTATCTGTCTGTAAATTTTTATTATCAAAACGTGCCATTTATAAACTCCATTTATATTTAGATTCTGACGCCACCGGCGCGGATTGCCTCGCACAATGCCTTTACACGACCATGATAGCGATACGCCCCACGATCGAAATAGCAATTGTCCGCAATTTTTGCCGCGACAACACGTTCGGCGAACGCCTTGCCAACCAATTCGGCACCCGCGATATTCCAACCGTGCCCCTTAAAGCCCTTTTCTTTGGACGATGCGGCACAAATTGTACGGCCCTTTACATCATCAATGGCCTGAATTTCAATATGACGACCACTGCGAAAAACCGACAAACGGATTTTCCCAGGGTTTTTCTTTTTCAACGCAACGCGTGTCACCAATTTGCGTCTTTCTTCCGTAGATAAATGTTTCAACATTTTTTTTCCTTTTTTCCAATTCCCGTAACAGCGGAAATTTTTATTTATTATTTCTTTTTACCTTCTTTGTGGCGAACCTTTTCACCCTTATAGAAGATACCCTTGGCCTTGTACGGGTCCATTTTGCGAATCTTGTGAATTTTATCCGCGAACAAACCAACCGCACATTTGTCGTTACCACTGATGGTAAATTCCGTCGGCGTTTCACCCATTGTCACGGTCAAACCATCCGGAATTTCCATAACAACATCATGCGAAAAGCCAACCACCAAAGTGAATTTTTTGCCACTGACCGATGCCTTGTATCCGACACCCTTCATATACATCGCCTTGGAAAAGCCATGTGTCACGCCTTCGACCGCATTGCGGATATTGCGTGTCATTGTTCCCCACATCGCGCGCGACGCTTTGTCTTCGGCATCTTTCGGGGTAACTACAACCTGGCCGGCTTCGACCTTGACATCAACCAAACCGGAATTTTTCGTATTCATTGGAACGGTCAATTCACCCTTTGGCCCTTTGATAACCAATTTGTCGCCATCCACAGATGCAACCACACCATCAATCAATTTAACTGGATATTTTCCTGCCCTTGACATAATTACATCCTTTTAATTATATAACCTTGCACAAAACTTCACCGCCGACATTCATCAGGCGCGCCTTGTGATCCGTCATGACACCATGCGGTGTTGACACAATCGAAATCCCCAGGCCATTCAACACGCGTGGCATTTTTGCGGCACCAGAATATACGCGGCGTCCCGGTTTTGAAACCACAGAAATATCTTGGATTGCACCATTTCCGCCGACATATTTCAACACGACGACCAAATTCGAACGATGTTCATCGATTTCTTCCTTGCGAAAATCTTCGATAAAACCTTCTTCTTTAAGAACCGCCAAAACCGCGGCACGTAATTTGCTGTTCGGAACAGTTATGGTTTCTTTACCCGCGTTTTGACCATTACGTATACGCGCAACCATATCTCCGATTGGGTGTGATAATGACATCTTTTTACTCCTATGCTAACCGATTGCATTGTCCACAACCGGCACGTTTATTTTTACCAACTTGACTTACGAACGCCCGGCAATTTACCTTCAGATGCCTGGGTTCTAACCTGTTGACGACAAAGACCGAACATACGGAAAAATCCGCGTGCACGTCCCGTAATACTGCAACGATTGTGCAAACGTGTTGGGTTCGCATTGCGCGGCAATTTTGCCATTTTAAGCATTGCTTCCTTGCGTTCTTCGGGTGTTGCATTCACAGACATTTTTTCCTTGATCGCGGCACGCTTTTTGGCATACTTGGCAACCAATTTTTCACGTCTTTTTTGTTTATTTATCAACGCTAATTTCGCCATTTTTTGTCCCTTTTATTACTTCAATACCAACGGCAGGCCGATTTTAGTCAGCAATGCGCGCGCTTCGTCATCCGTTTTCGCGGTTGTGGCAATCACAATATCCATACCACGAATAGAATCTATTTTATCAATGGAAATTTCCGGGAATATCAAATGTTCTTTGATACCAAAGGCGTAATTTCCACGACCATCAAATTTTGATTTCGAAAGTCCACGAAAATCCTTAACACGCGGCAACGCAATCGTAATCAGTTTATCAAGAAAGTCATACATACGTTTTCCACGCAACGTCACCTTGGTTCCAATCGCCTGGCCTTCGCGCAAACGATATGTCGCGATGGATTTCTTCGCATGTGTGATAATTGGCTTTTGTGCGGCAATCGCGGTCAAATCAGTCACCGCCGCATCAAGTTTCTTTTTATCAGCAACCGCTTCGCCAACGCCCATATTCAAAACAATCTTTGACAGTTTCGGAACCGCCAACATATTTTTGTATCCGAATTCTTTGACCAATTCGGGCACAATTTCTTTTTCATAAATTTCACGCAATCTGCTTTGCATTTTTTATCCTTTTATTTCCCGTAACAGCGGGATGTTTTTTACAGTTCCGTCCCAGATTTCTTGGCAACACGAACTTTTTTACCCTTTTCCATTTTGTATCCAACACGCGTAGGTTTCTTGGTTTTCGGGTCAACCAACGCAACATTGGAAACATGAATTGGCGCCTCGCGGTCAACAATGTGCCCTGCTTCGTTCTGTGTCGGTTTAATATGCCATTTGTGACGATTGACACCGGCAACAACGACACGTGATTCGGCCGGCCGTGCTTCTAAAACCGCACCTTTGACACCCTTGTATTTCCCAGAAATAACTACGACTTCATCGCCTTTTTTAATTTTCATTTTTCAACGCCCTTTTTTCAAATTCTTATTTTCTTGTTGCCACCGAAGGGTTCGATTCACAAGCCAAATCCACCTTCTCAATTGCCTGTTTCATCAACGTATCATCAAAACAAAAAGGATATCGCGACTTAATCATCTCTACCGCGGCATCATTATATGCCTCATACCCTTCTTGGTCATCTATGTTATTCTTCAATTCCTCTGGCAATTTTGCAAGAGCCTCCCTAGAAGCATCGCATAACCCTTCAATCTGCTGATGCGCTAACTTTTTACAGGCACGAACATCCGCCGATTCGCAACCAGCCATCGCAAGTGCCGAAACAACGACCAAGAAAACAGAAACTAAATTTTTCAACATAATTTGCTCCTTTTTTCTGACCACATTACAACACTTCTGGTGCCAAAGACACAATCTTTTGAACATCGTATTTACGACGCACCTCACGGGCGATTGGCCCAAAGATACGCGTTCCAATCGGTTCAAAGTTGTTCTTGTTTATCAAAACGACCGCATTATCGTCAAAACGAATTATCGAACCATCCGGACGTTTAATCGGGAACTTGGTCCGCACGATAATCGCACGTTGCACCGTTCCTTTTTGCACTTTGCCACGCGGAATTGCTTCTTTGATGGCGACCACAATTTTATCACCGACGGTGGCATAGCGCCGATGTGAACCACCCAAAACCTTGATACACATCGCCTTGCGTGCCCCGGAATTATCCGCAACCGTCATAACTGTTTCATTTTGAATCATAACCTTATCCTCGTCCTGCGAACGGGGCAGTTCCCCGCCGCTTTGTTATGGAACCCGACTGATGCAACCGTCCAAAGACCATCGCACCCTCAAAGGCCCCTGGGTTGATTTAGTCCACTACCTCTACATCACCATCTTTGGATACGCCAACCAAACCCTTGACAATCCAAGATTTGGTTTTCGATATCGGGCGATGCTCTTCAATCGCAACGATGTCACCAACTTTATATTTGTTGTCTTCATCGTGTGCTTTATACTTTTTATTCTGCTTCACGAATTTTCCATACAGCGGATGACGAAAACGACGTTCCACTTCTACAACAACCGTTTTATCATTCGCCGCACTTCTAACCGTGCCTTGCAGTATACGTCTTGGCATAACACTATCCCTTATATACTTTTTGTTTTACTTTAACCTAACCTGGCATATGATAACCTAAATTTTGGAAATCTCAACCAAAATTAGTATTTTTTTATTGCGCCGCATTCAATTTTGTTTTAACACGTGCAATTTCACGACGGGTTTTACGCAAAACATGTGTTTTTGGTAAATTCCCAGCCGCATGTTGAAAGCGTTGATTCATCTGAGTTTTCTTCAAATCAACCAATTTGCTTTGCAATTCTTCTTTCTTTAAAGATTCCGTCTTCTTTTCTGCCATAATTGCCACCTTTTAGTTTACTTTGCGTTCAACAATTTTTGTTTTGATTGGCAATTTTGCCGCCGCAAGTGCAAACGCTTCCGCCGCAACATCCGGCTTTACACCGTCCAATTCAAAGATTATACGTCCCGGTTTGACACGGCAAATCCAGTATTCAACGGCACCTTTACCCTTACCCATACGAACCTGGGCTGGTTTCGCAGTGACCGGAACATCCGGAAACACACGAATCCAAAGTTTTCCCATACGACGCATACGACGGGTGATGGCACGACGCGCGGCCTCTATCTGGCGTGCGGTAATGCGTTCCGGCGACAACGCCTTTAATCCAAAAGAACCGAAAGCCAATTCACTGCCACCCTTGGCGACACCATGAATGCGTCCTTTGTGCTGTTTGCGAAATTTTGTTTTATTTGGCATTAACATGATAAAACCTCAACTTTCTTATTTTCTTTTGTTTTCACTTGTTCCGGCATATTCGGTTGGACGCGCCATTTCCGAAGCCCATTTTTCTTTGTTCACGACGTCCCCGGTATAAATCCAAACCTTAACCCCAACAACACCATATGTGGTTTTGGCCTGAACCGCGGCATAATCGATATCCGCACGCAAGGTATGCAACGGAATACGACCTTCACGAATTTGTTCACTGCGCGCAATTTCCGCACCGTTCAAACGCCCAGAGCACATAATTTTAACACCCTGTGCGCCGGCCTTTTGTGCGTTTTGAATACCCTTTTTCATCGCGCGTTTATATGAAACACGACCTTCAATCTGTTGCGCAATACCTTGGGCAACCAATTGGGCATTCAAATCCGGTCTGCGAACTTCATAGATATTCACAACAACCTGATCATTTTTGACCAATTTTTTGATATCGTTACGCAACGCTTCGATATCCGCGCCATTTTTACCAATAATCATACCCGGCCGCGAAGTATGCACGGTTATGACCACCTTTTTCGCGATACGATCTATAACAATTTTCGCAATTCCCGCCTTTTTTAACTTTTTTTCCAAGAATCTGCGAATCATATTATCTTCTGCCAAACAAGCAGCATAATGCCTCTTGTCCACAATCCAGCGTGAATCCGGAACTTTGTTTATGGATAAACGCTGTGCAATTGGCGATACTTTCTGTCCCATTTTTTTCCCTTATGTTTATGTTTAGTGTTCTTGAAACCTTTCAGTTTTATTCCGGGGTCGCCCCCATACCACCAAACATTGTTCTTTTATTTTGCTTCTTTTTTTGTTTCTTTCTTTTTTGCCGTTTCCTTTTTCGGTGCAACCCCAGATTCCAAAACAATCGTCAAATTTGAAAACGGTTTCAAAATCGGACGTGCACTGCCACGCGGTCCCGGCATAATACGTTTCATGGTCAACGCCTTGCCACACCAAATTTCTTTGACAAACAAGGTATCAACTGCCAAGTTCTTGTTATGTTCCGCATTCGCAATCGCAGACATCAAAGTTTTCAACACTTCGCCCGCAACACGCTTTTTGGAAAATTTCAACACATCGATGGCGCGTCCCACCGGCAACCCACGAACCATAGCACAGACCAAGTTCAATTTTTGGGTACTGATGCGTATCATTTTGTTAAATGCGCGAACCTGATTATCTTTTATTCCATATCTTGCCATAATCTAACACCTTTTATTTTTTTGCTGCTGCGGCCGCGGCTTTTTTATTTGCGGCATGCCCCTTGAATGTACGTGTCGGCGCAAATTCACCAAGTTTATGTCCAACCATATCTTCGACAATAGACACCGGAATAAACTTGTTACCATTGTGAACTTCAAAGGTCAAACCAACCATCGGCGGAACAATCGTACTGCCACGAGACCAAGTTTTAATTGGTTTGTGATCATTTTTTTCATTCGCCACCGCCACCTTTTTCAAGATAGACGGATGAACATATGGACCTTTCCAAACTGAACGAGACATTTATCTAACTCCGTTTTTTATAGTTTATTTCTTCTTTGCCAAATGTCTGCTACGAATAATCATTTTGGCCGTACGTTTATTTCTGCGTGTGCGATAGCCCTTGGCCGGGATACCGGTGCGCGATACCGGTTCGTGCCCCTTGGAATGACCATTACCACCACCCATCGGATGATCGACCGGGTTTTGTGCCATACCACGCGTTGACGGACGAATACCCAACCAACGTGCACGCCCCGCCTTGCCCAAATTGACGTTACGTTGATCCTGGTTAGAAACCGTTCCAACCGTTGCACGACAATCAGAATGAACCTTGCGCAACTCACCACTGTTCATTTTAATCTGGGCATAAACACCATCTTTACCCATCAATTGGGCATAGCAACCCGCACTGCGCGCCAACTGACCGCCCGCGCCAGGTTTCAATTCGACATTATGCACAATCGTTCCAATCGGCATATTTTTAAGTGGCATCGCATTACCCGGTTTAATATCTTCACGCGTTCCGGAAATAACAACATCACCCGCCTTTAAGTCACGCGGCGCCAAAATATACGAACGAATGCCGTCTTTGTATTCAATCAACGCAATAAACGCAGTGCGATTCGGGTCATATTCCAAACGAACAACCGTCGCCGGCATATCCAATTTTTTGCGTTTGAAATCAATCAAACGATATTTGCGTTTATGACCGCCACCTTGGTGCGGAACCGTCACATGTCCAAAATTATTACGCCCACCCTTGGATTTCAATCCAACGGTCAGGGATTTTTCCGGTGCGCCACGGTGCAATTCACTGTGGTCAATCAAAACCAAACCACGTGTTCCTGCGGTTATCGGTTTATAGTTTTTTAATGCCATTTTACTATCCTTTTATCACCCCAACATTAACGTCCAATTTCCGGATTATCTGCCGGGGATATTACCTTTATGCGTTTGTGGTTAAATCTAATTTCGCATCCGCCGGCAACGACACATACGCCTTTTTAACCGTGCGCTGTGTTCCCGTGCCACGACCGCGGAAATGTTTAACCTTGCCCTTGGCAACGACAATGTTCACCTTGCTTGGTTTCACATTGTAAATTGCCTGAATCGCACGTGCTACATCTTCTTTGGTTGCACGCACATCAACTTCAAAGGCAATTGCATTGCCTTCGGACAACTGAACCGCCTTTTCCGAAACAATCGGACGACGAAGTATATCATAAACACCGGCTGTCACAACGGACTTTTTTTCTGCCTGAACTTTTTTTTCTGCCATATCTATAACCTCTTTTGTCAAACCGATTGCCATTATGCCCCAAGGCGTTTTTCTATCGCTTTGACCGCATCCGCCGTCAAAACCAATTTATCATGTTTCAAAATATCCAACACATTCAACCCAACGGTCGGCAAAACATCAACATTGTTGATATTCGCCGCGGATTTTTTGAAATTTTCATCCAACGCATCCGCACCAACGAACAAAGCCGAAGAAATTTCCAACTTTTTCAATTGTTTCGCAAATGCCGCCGTTTTCACCGCCGACAATTTTTCAGAATCGACGATAACCAACGCATTATCTTTCGCCTTGGACGACAACGCCATTTTCAATCCCAAGCTACGGATCTTTTTCGGCAAATCAATGCTGTGGTCACGAACAACCGGTCCATGAACCACACCACCGCCACGCATATGAACATTATAACGTTCACCTTGACGTGCGTTTCCAGTTTTCTTTTGCTTAAATGCCTTTTTACCACTGCCCGCGACATCAGAAACGGTTTTCACCGCATGCGTACCCGCGCGCGCCTTGGCCCGTTGCCATGTCACAACACGATGTAGCACATCCGCACGTGCATCCAAACCAAAAATAGAATCTTGCAATTCAATCTTGCCGACCGTTTTGCCATCAAAATTTATAACATTTGCTTGCATATTTGTTCACCTCTATTACTCTGCAACAGATTCTGATTTGGTTTCTTCCGCTTTGGATTCTTCCGTCGCGGCCGCCTTTACTTCACATGTCGGAATTGGCAAATCTTTCTGTTCTTTTTTAATTGCGTCTGTGACCAAAACAAACGTTCCATTTGCACCCGGCACCGCGCCTTCGACAAAGATTAAATTATCCGCGTCATCCGTGCCAAAAACTTTCAAATTCTGAACTGTAACGGTTTCATTACCCATCTGACCAGACATCTTTTTACCCGGCAAAACACGACCCGGCCATTCACGCATACCCGTACCCCCCAGTGATCGATGCGCCTTTAACACACCATGGGTTGCTTCCTTACCACCAAAGTTATGACGTTTCATCGCGCCTTGGAAACCTTTACCCTTGCTTGTCGCCTGAACATCAACAAATTGCCCCGTTACAAAGTGAGATGCAATCATATTTGTTCCAACCGGAATCACACAGTCATCACTGCAACGAAATTCCACAATTTTGCGATACGGTTTCACACCGGCCTTTTCGGCAGCCACCGCCTGAGGTTTCGCGACATGTTTCGCCTTGGCCTCACGCATACCTAAAACATTTGCGACATAACCATTTTTTTCGACCGTCCGATTACCAATAACCGTGCAATCTCCAACGGACAAAACCGTCACCGCATGCGCAACGCCCGCATCATCATACAGACGCGTCATACCCATTTTTGTTGTAATCAACCCACTACGTTTCATTTTTTTGCCTTTTTTTCTGCCAGAGGTTAGAACATTGTTTTAAAAAGTCAACAAATATCTAACACTAACAACCCTTTATAATTTAATTTTCACATCAACGCCCGATGCCAAATCCAACTTCATCAGTGCATCAACTGTCTGAGGGGTTGGATTAACAATATCGACAACCGCCTTGTGATTGCGGATTTCGAATTGTTCACGCGATTTTTTATCAACGTGCGGCGAACGATTGACCGTGAATTTTTGAACCAATGTCGGCAAGCGAACAGGTCCAACGACATCTGCGCCCGTGCGCTTTGCAGTTTTGACAATCTCGTCCACTGATTCCACTAAAACTCTATGGTCAAAAGCCGTCAATTTGATGCGAATCTTTGATGCTGGTACCATTTTGCTTGTTTCCCTTATTTTGTCTATCTCTGTCGTTGGTCGCCCGGGCGATTTCCACGGGCGACCAAACAACATCGTTATTATTTAATAATCTTTGACACAACACCTGCGCCAACGGTACGACCACCTTCGCGGATAGCGAAACGGCGACCTTCGTCCATTGCAATAGGTGCAATCAAAGCAACCGTGATACGAACGTTATCACCCGGCAAGACCATTTCTTTATCGGCCGGCAAAGTGATTGTTCCGGTTACGTCGGTTGTGCTAAAGAAGAACTGCGGGCGATAGTTGCTAAAGAACGCAGTATGACGTCCACCCTCTTCCTTGGTCAAGATATAAACTTCGGCTTCGAAATCTGTGTGCGGGGTAATAGAACCCGGTTTGCAGATAATCTGACCACGTTCCACATCTTCCTTCTTGGTTCCACGCAACAACAAACCAATGTTATCGCCGGCTTCACCTTGATCCAACAATTTGCGGAACATTTCAACACCAGTGACGGTTGTTTTCTGTGTCGGACGCAAACCAACGATTTCGCATTCGTCACCAACCTTGATAACACCGGCTTCGACACGACCTGTAACCACGGTTCCACGACCAGTGATGCTGAACACGTCTTCGATTGGCATCAAGAACGGTTTATCAACCGGACGTTCCGGCATCGGGATGTATTCATCGCACGCCTTTAACAAAGCGTCAATGGATTCCTTGCCCAAACCGTCGTTTTTGCCTTCCAATGCGGAAATCGCAGACCCACGGATAATCGGTGCATTTTCACCATCGAAACCGTTTGCAGACAACAATTCGCGAATTTCCATTTCAACCAATTCCAACAATTCCGGATCATTGGCCAAATCGCACTTGTTCAAATAAACGACAATTTTCGGAATACCAACCTGACGTGCCAACAAGATGTGTTCACGTGTTTGTGGCATCGGACCATCGGTTGCCGCAACGACCAAAATCGCACCGTCCATTTGCGCCGCACCGGTAATCATGTTTTTAACATAGTCCGCGTGTCCCGGGCAGTCAACGTGTGCATAGTGACGTGACGCGGTTTCGTATTCAACGTGCGCGGTGTTAATTGTTATACCACGTGCCTTTTCTTCCGGCGCGCTATCGATTTCATTGACACCTTTTTGTGCATCGGCACCAACACCATAATAGTGCACAATTGCGGCGGTCAATGTCGTTTTACCGTGGTCAACGTGACCAATTGTCCCGATATTGACATGCGGCTTACTTCTTACATACTTTTCTTTTGCCATGGTTTTCTCCTTGGGCTTTGGTTAATTTAGTTTGTTTTTCTTTTGACATCCGAAATCTGATACTACATCAAAAAAATCAAATGTCTAAACTTTTTTTACTTTGTCAGCTTTTTTATAACCTCATCTGCGACATTTTGCGGAACTTCGTCATAGTGCGACAATTCCATATACGGATTTGCACGCCCTTGGGACAAAGAACGCAGTGTCTTGACATAGCCGAACAAATTCGCCAGTGGAACGTATGCCGAAATCACCTGATTTCCGAACTGGGTTTCGATACCATTGATTTGTCCACGACGGCTGTTCAAGTCACCAATGATGTCACCGACATATTCTTCCGGCGTATTGACCGAAAGTTTCATAATCGGTTCCAACAATTTCGGCGACGCCTTTTTCATTGCTTCGCGGAAGCAGGCGCGCGCCGCAATTTCAAAGCAAAGCACATTAGAATCGACCTCATGATACTTACCGTCAACCAATGTTGCCTTGAAATCCACAGTAGGATAGCCAATCAGAACACCGGTCTGTTGCGCTATCTTTAATCCTTTCTCAACCCCGGGGATGTATTCTTTTGGAATCGCACCACCGACAATCTTGTTTTCAAATTCATACCCCTTGCCCGGTTCCAACGGTTCAAATTCGATTTTAACCTGGGCATACTGACCCGAACCACCGGATTGTTTTTTATGTGTATATTCTTCGGTCACCGGTTTGCGGAATGTTTCACGATATGCAATACGCGGTTCACCAACATTTACATCAACCTTAAATTCACGCAACAAACGGTCAACCAAAATTTCAAGGTGCAATTCACCGACACCCGCCAAAATCGTTTGACCCGATTCTTCATCAACCGACACGCGGAAAGACGGGTCTTCTTTGGCCAACGCCTGAAGTCCCAATGACATTTTTTCAATGTCCGCCTTGGTCTTTGGTTCAACCGCAATAGAAATAACCGGTTCCGGAACATGGATATTTTCCAAAATAATCGGATTATTTTCATCGCACAGCGTATCACCGGTAATTGTTTCCTTCATACCGACCAAGGTGATAATGTCACCGGCCGATGCCTCTTTGATTTCTTCGCGTTGATTGGAATGCATAAGCAACATACGCCCCACACGTTCGCGTTTATCACGATTCGAATTATAGATATAAGAACCCGATGTCAATTTACCCGAATAAATACGGATAAACATCAAATTTCCAACAAACGGATCATTTGCAACCTTGAACGCCAACGCACTAAACGGTTCTTTTGGATCCGGATGGCGTTCCGTAACGGTTTCTTTGTCCATCTTGGTTCCCTTAATCGCCGGAACATCGAGTGGTGACGGCAAGTAATCAACAATCGCATCCAATAACGGTTGAATACCCTTGTTTTTAAACGAAGACCCACATGTAACCAAAACAAAGTTCTGCCCAATAACACCCTTGCGCAATAATTTCCGCAATGTTTCGGTATCCGGGATTTTACCGTCCATATATTCTTCCATAACGGTATCATCTAATGTCACAACTTCTTCAATCAATTTGTTGTGCAATTCTTCGGCTTTGGCCTTTAATTCTTCGGGAATTTCAATTGTGATCGGATGGGAACCTGTTTCATCTTCCCAAATCAAGCCCTTCATTTCAAGGACATCAACAACACCCTTGAAATCCGCCTCTGCCCCGATTGGGAAATTCAAAACAACCGGATTCGCGCCCAAACGTTCACGGAACATTTCAACACAACGGAAGAAATTCGCCCCAACGCGGTCCATCTTGTTCACAAAACAAATACGCGGAACATTATAGCGGTCGGCCTGGCGCCAAACGGTTTCAGATTGTGGTTGCACACCGGACACCGATTCGAAAACCGCAACCGCGCCGTCCAAAACACGCAATGAACGTTCCACTTCCATTGTAAAGTCCACGTGCCCCGGGGTATCAATCAAATTGATACGATGGTCGCGCCAGAAACATGTCGTTGCCGCCGAAGTAATTGTAATACCACGTTCTTGTTCTTGTTCCATCCAATCCATTGTCGCGGCGCCGTCATGCACTTCGCCAATTTTATATGTTTTCCCGGTATAGAACAAAATACGTTCCGAAGTTGTGGTTTTACCGGCATCGATGTGTGCCATAATGCCGATATTTCTATACATATGTAATGGTGCGGTTTTACCAACAGACATTTTCTTTCCTTTTCTTTTATATTACCAACGGAAATGCGCAAAGGCCTTATTCGCTTCTGCCATTTTGTGTGTATCGATTTTCTTTTTGAACGCGCCACCCGTTCCATTAAGGGCATCGCGCAATTCGCCAAAGATACGCGCACGCATACTGCGTTCACTGCGCTTACGGGCATATTGAATTGCCCAACGAATAGATAAAGTTTGCTGACGATCGGCCTTTACTTCAACCGGAACCTGATAGGTTGCACCACCAACACGGCGACTCTTTACTTCGACCGACGGTTTCAATGCATCCAACGCATTATGGAAAGTCTTTAATTCATCACCATCTTCGGCAATTTTTTTCAAATCTTCCATCGCGCCATAAACAATGTTTTCGGCAACTTCTTTTTTACCGTCCCACATCAAACAGTTTATAAATTTTGCAACAACCGTATCGCCATATTTGGAATCTGGCAAAATTTCACGTTTTGTTGCGGCCTTACGTCTTGACATATTTTATTCCTTTTTATTTCTTCACCCAGAGAACCCCGGATTACTCATACGAATTTTCCGCATGTTATTATTTTGCTTTCTTTGCACCATACAAAGAACGACCTTGTTTTCTGCTCTCCACGCCCTTGGTATCCAACACACCACGAATGATGTGATATTTCACACCGGGCAAGTCCTTTACACGGCCGCCACGAATCATGACGACACTGTGTTCCTGTAAATTATGACCTTCGCCAGGGATATACGCGGTAACTTCGCGTCCATTGGCAAGTTTAACACGTGCAACCTTACGTTGCGCAGAGTTAGGTTTTTTTGGTGTGGTTGTATAAACACGTGTGCACACACCGCGTTTTTGTGGATTTTCCAACATATCAGGTGCCGTAGATTTCACAACGACCTTTTTACGTGGTTTCCGAATCAATTGATTTACAGTTGGCATTCAAAATCTCTTTGTTATTTTTTTAACCTTTTTTCCACACAAAAACCCGCATCAGACTTATTTTGAACGGCGCGACCGCAATTATAAATCTGCCAAAATACGGCGTTTTTCTGTAATTTTCACTTTCCTTTATTACACAGAAAGCGTCAATACTATAACCCCGAACCCACCGGTTGTCAAGGAATTTTGATAAAAAAGTTAGTAAAACCGACGGCATCACTAAACATGCACAAAATTGATTCAAAAACATCTTGCATAAAAACAAAATCTGCTCTACCGTTTATGGCGAGGGAACTTTCATGTTTTACGAAAAATTCGGTCTTGTGAATACGGCGGAAATGTTCGCACACGCGATGGCGCATCGGTACGCAATCGGCGCGTTTAATTTCTATAATATGGAGACATTGGTCGCGATATCGGCCGCGGCGCGCGAAACAAATTCCCCGATTATATTGGCCGTATCCGAATCGGCATTGGAATACATGGGTGACAATATGCTAATGTCGATGATTTCCGGGCTAAAATTGTCCCCATATGAAAGTGTTGCGCTGCACCTTGATCACGGACATTCGTTTGAATCATGCGCCCACGCGATTGACATCGGTTTTTCAAGCGTCATGATTGACGCAAGCAACCTGCCGTTTGCAGAAAACATTGCACTTTCCGCGCGCGTCGCACAGTACGCACACGCCCACGATGTCACAACCGAGGCGGAACTTGGCATCATCGGCGGCCACGAAGATAAAAATACGCATGCTGCAAATCAACTTTACACCAACCCAAATGACGCAATTGAATTTGTTGCACGCACAAATGTCGATTCGCTTGCCATCGCAATTGGCACATCACACGGTGCGTATAAACGCCGGTCCGATTCGGAACAATTGCGATTCGATATCCTGGGCGAAATTGCGCATCGGTTACCGAATTTTCCGCTGGTCCTGCATGGCGCATCAAGTGTTCCAAAATTATTGGTCGATACAATAAATGAAAACGGTGGCAACCTGAACACGGCGCGTGGCATTCCAACCGACCAATTACGCCAGGCGATTTTGATGGGCATTTGCAAAATAAATGTGGACACCGATTCGCGCCTTGCGTTCACCGCCGGCGTACGTTTGGAAATGTCCGAAAACCCAAATGAATTTAATCCACGTAAATATCTGGGCCTTGGGACCAGCGCTGTTTATGAAAATACAATCAATGAAATTACAAACATTATGGATTCCGCAAACAGATTGTAATTAGGTAATCAGCAATAAATATCAAAACGAACCGTATACGTCAAAATCCGCCATATAGGCGGATTTCGACTAATCACTTACACCTATCTACTATAAAAATAAATTAGAATAATGCAGATGCGGGTTTTGACAACGGCGAAGTGTAGTTAAACCTACATAAGACGTTGCCAAAACCCGCAGATGTGTTGTTATAATTTATTTTGCCCTCTCGACATACTCTAACGTTTCCGTATTCACGACAATCTTTTCGCCCTGCTCTATGAATACAGGAACCTGAACGCGAACGCCATTATCCAAAATTGCCGGCTTGCCGCCACTGCCTGTTGCGGTTTGACCCTTTAACGCCGGTTCGGTTTCTTCGACCGTCGCGATTACGGTCTTTGGCAAACTCATCGACACGGGTTGACCTTCGACAAAATTGGTTTTCACGGTCATTTCCGGCGCAAGGAATTTAACCTGTTCCCCAAGCGCATCAAGCGGCATTGTAAATTGCTCGTAATCATTCAGATTCATGAAATACGCATCTGTTCCATCGGAATACAGATATTGACATTCCACATCTTCGACCATCAACTTTTCAACCTTGTCTTCGGCGCGCCAACGGTCACCGCCCTTGTTCCCCGTATCAATATCGCGCAGGTCCGCCTGAACAAACGCGCCACCTTTGCCCGGTTTAACCTTGGTAATTGATGTCACGGTATACCGCCGGCCATTGTGGGAAATAACCCAACCAACCCGCATATCATTTGCTGTCACAGATGCCATTTTTAATTCCTTTGGTTTAATTTAACGCGACAAATAATAAAAGAATTATATAAAAAACGCAAGTTTTTTTGATTAAATTGTTAATGCCCTATTAAACCGATATACTCAAAATTCCAGATAATCGTCACACCGCCGAAGGGCGGTGCCCAGGCATCGCGACAGCGATGACTTGCTCCGCAGGAGATTTTTTATCGCTTTGCGATAAAAAACATAAATGTCTGCTTTGATTAAAAACGATACATCAATCCCAACTTTACAATCGGAAAGTATTTAACCTTGTCCGCTTCGCGCTGCGCATCGCGCAGTGCGTCTTGTTTATCCTGTTCCAATTCATCGGGGTCAACCAACGCCCAACCCGCACCGTCCCATTTAAATAAATCCCCATCCGGCACATCCAAACCAATCTTGGCAACCTTGCGTGTAAAGACAACGCCCGCATCAAAATAAATCTTGAACCCGGCAACAAGGCCCAAATCGAACCCCGTTCCAACATACGGCCCATCATATTTCCAATCCGCCATCGCCCGCGCATGAAACGCGCCGTCCGCATACCTATATCGATTATGCCCCAGGCCGAATTCGCCGTTTTCATCACCGCCCGCAACATGCGCCGTCGCATCAAATTTTCCGCCATAGTATCCACCACTTAGTCGCCACCCACCAAGGAACCAAGTATTACCAAACGGGTAAAAATCCAACATTCCGCCGAAATGTTTCGCCTCTATCTCTGCGCCATTGACCGATATGGAATCACCGATTTTTATGTTCCGGTCGTCCACCAAATGATTGATTGCCGAATTTATCCCCGAACGCACAATTTTCGTCCCGGCAAAGTCAATTCGATATCCCAACCTTTTACCCCAAAACGATTCGGCATTTTTATTCACATACCCCGTAAAGGCGTTAAGCCCCGTTGTCGCGGAAAGCCCGACCCCGAACTGTGTTCCCGTCGGATACGCATACGCACCCAATGGCACAACGCACAAAAAAATTTTAAAAAATTTCAGCAACGAAAAAAATTCCTTTCATAATAAAAATAAAATAATCCCAAAAAAATATCAACACCAAATTTCATTGCCAATGTGGACAACCAGGGAATTATTGATTCTGGGCGGGTTGGTTTTGTGGAATATAAACACTGGTGTTATATGTTGTGTCCGGCCAATTTTCTTCTACGGGAGTGGCCAGTGGGTAATAAACCGTGACCGGTGTACCTGCGGCGTATTGACGCGCCAAAAACGCCTTGATTTTTGTGGTTGCAGACCGAACGGTTTCTGCGGTGTAATCTGTGATGCCTAAAATTTCATTTGCTGTATTCAAATGGATTTGTATTCCTCCAGTGCTATCAGAATTTAAAGCGAATTCATTAGGATGGCCGTATTCCGACCAAATTGATCGAGTAGTAGATAAGGCATATTGATTAGAATATCCTGTTCCAGAGGCAAATCGTCCGTTTGAAACCATAAAATACCCATCGGTTGCATCGGGTTTGATGTAATTATTATTCCCGGTTGAAAGCACTTGTATATTTTCCGTTCCATCAAACACCTTTACACCGACACGTCTTGTGATTTTATGTGTTGTTGCATCGTATGAATCGGCATAGCTCCCCACTTTTCGCAAAATCATATCACCCTGATGATAAAACACCGGATCAATCGGATTCGTTGGTGTTGGTGTGCCGTTTTGATATCCGGTGCCCGTTGCAGATATATAATTCACCGTTGTGCCATTATAATCATTATCAATACTCCATAACCAACATTGGTTGGATACTGGGTCGCGGTCTGCACACACAAATTCATTATTCAATCCGTTACGCAACGCCGCGTTAAATGTTGATGCCTGTATCAGGTTATCGCTCTGTGCCGCGTATGTGCCGCTGTCTTGATATATCCCCTTTTGACCAAGTGTCCCCGGTGTGCCGGTATACGTCACAACAGTATTCGTATTTGCCGCACCGATTTCATCTTGTTTGTTTTCTAATCCCGTGTTCACCGCACTTACCGTTGGCAGGCCATTATCACTTGTACTTGTTCCCAAACTTTCTTTTACATCACGTGGTAAATTTCCACCCGCAACATTTGTAAATGTCATCGCCTTGCCATCGTTCGCACCGAACTTATCCTGACGCGTGTTCAGTTCATCCGTCACATACTTTAACGATGTCACCGTGCTT
>CADAFS010000011.1 GCA_902787305.1 uncultured Pseudomonadota bacterium
TTTTTTAATTGCCACCATTACCGTTATTATCTTCGTCACCATATACTTCTTGATCTACGATGGTCCAAAGGGTGCACCCGGCACTTTCATTCGCACAGGTCAATTTTGATGTTTCCATTGTGGGTAAATTTGTGACACTGCCCTTTAATGCCGATGCCGTCACCAATTTATTTCCGTCCGTTCCCGCGGTATAACTTGTTGGGTCACTGTATATCCCGCGTTCACCAATTGTGCCATTTCCGGTTGTTGTATACATCACAACCGTCGTTCCGGCGTTCGCACTGTTTGTTCCCGCGGCGGGAATTTTCTGTTGCCGTGTTTCAACCGATGTATCAACGTATGCCTTGGACGATACAGTCTTACGGTCGGCCTGTGTTGTTTCCGCATATGCGGTACCAACCATAACAATTCCGCACAACAATAAATTTCCGATTCGCATGATTTACTCTCCTTTTTCCTTTGATTTTCTGCATACAAATTCGCTGATAATAGTGTAACAAAAACCAAGGTTTTTTAACACCTTGTCAAGCCAAAATTCGGAAAATCGTAAGTCATTGATTTTACAGGAAATAAAAATTTTGATTTTTTGAAAAAAAGTGTTGACTAAAAACCTTGGTTTTTTTCAACACTTTTCATCCCCAGCAACCCCACGAATTCCGGGGGTTTGCGTAAAATCCCACCTCCACAAAAAACACCCACAAAAATTGTGCATTTTTACACAAAAAAAATGGCAAAACATCAGTGGGTATGAATTATTCAAAATACCACACCCCGCGCACCCGTTACGACACCGCTTTGCGATTACGGGACAGACTGACCACTAACTAAAGAACGCCGTAATTTGGTCTTGCATTTGGAATGTCCCAAGGACGACCCACGCAATCACGCCCGATATCAACAAAATACCAACCGTATTCAACGCATCTGACAAAGATTCAATTTTTCGCACCGATTCTTCCAAATACTCGTTCGCGATATGATCAAGGTTTTCATCAAAATCGTTCATATCTGAATAGACCGCCAAATCACCAATCAATTCTTCACTTGGAAAATCCATGCCCGTATTTTGCAACGCGTTCCCAAGGTTATCACCGTTCGCAATATGTCGCAGTGTTTTATCCAAAATATTCCGCAAATAATTATTTGCATTATCGGCAATCACACGCATCGCGTCCGGTACCGAAACGCCCGACGAAACCATCGCGGCCATCGACATCATCCAACCAACCGATATACGGATTTTATAAATGTTCCATGGTGGCAATTTATCAAAAAACGCACGCAATCGACCCGACCAAATTGGCAAAGACATCCAAATAAATACAACCGCAACAACAAACAAAAACGCAATAAATTTCCAATACTGCCCCGCCCATTCCGATAACCATATAAGTGACGCCGCACCACCGGTCCACACCATATTTTCACCGGCAACTTCAGCCAACGGCGGCACAAGATAAATTCCAACCATAATAATGATGCCGAATACCAACACCAACAATAACAACGGATACGCAATTGCACCAAACACCGCGCGCCCTATTCTTTTATTCGCAACAACCATACGACCAACATTTTCAAGTGCGACAATCAAACTTGACATATTACTGGATGTAAGCAGCAATGTTTCTTCGGTTGGAATCCAACCACGCGTGGCTTCGGAAAAACTGTACCCGCGTTCAAGGTTTCTTTCCCATTCGCGCAAACATATTGCAAATGGTTCATTTGGTTTTGCACCACCACGCGATTCCGTCATCTGCAAACGATTTAATGCATTTACCAATGTAAAATCATTTTTAAGCAACGACACCAATTTGCGCCATATTGAAACGCGCTTGTTCGTACTAAACCGACAAACCATTTTCGCATAAAAAGTTTCCACACTTGTCATTTTTAATATACCCCCGGCCTATCCAACAAACCAACCCATCGTTCCAATTCATCAACACCGATTATGCCCTGCAACATCAATGAACACGCCGCTTCTTTTAATGTGCGTCCGTCCATTTCTTCCAACCAGTATTTAACCGCCGCATCCGTATCGCCCGCAAGTGCAAGTTTTAGAAAATCACTGTTTGTGATAATGATTTCACCCGCCTTGATACGACCCATCGTTCCGGTTCCGTTACAATGCTCGCATCCCCCGCCACGAACATAAACCTGATTTAACCCTAAATCACCAAACGCGTCTTTAACTCGGGCATACTCTGACTTTTCCGGATGATTTATCAACCGTTCACGACAATGGGGACAAAGACGTTTGAATAAACGCATAGAAATAAGTCCACGCATCATCGTTTCTTCTTTTAACTTAAACGCTTCGACCCCCATATCCAACAACCGCACCAACGCCGCCATCGCAGAGTTCGCATGCAATGTTGTCCAAACATTATGTCCCGAAAGCGCACCTTTGACGGTCAATTGCGCCGCCGCCAATGTTCGAATTTCACCAACCATCAACGTGTCGGGGTCACTGCGTAATGCCGCCGCCAACGCTTCGGTATATTCATTTTCGCGTTGTTCTTCGTTGGTTGTGTTTACAACCGGAATTTGATGTGCGCCAAAAATTTTTTGTTCGACCGGGTCTTCCACCGTAATAAGGTTTATTTCATAATGATGTTCTTTTAACATCAAAACCATATTGCGAACAAGTGTCGTTGATTTACCCGAACTGGTGGGTCCTGCAACAACAACCAATCCCGTTGGAAACGAACGAAGTCTATGCAACAATTTTTGTTCATATTTTCCAAATTCCTGTTCGGTCGTTATACTTTCCGACGGGTTATCATACAGCAATCGCATCACAACATACCGCGACCCAAACGCAACCGGATTAAATTGCATACGGATACTAAGCACGCCTTCGGGCAAATACAAATCTTTTGTTCCGCGAAGTGGTGTGCGTCCATCTTTCTGTGCTGATTGATATTCGTTTTGTGCATAGTTTGAATTTGAAATATCGGCGGACGCAAACGCGGCACGAACAAAAGATTCACCCCACCCCGAATTAAATTCCAACACTGGTTGCATACTGCCATCTATACGAAAATAAATTGTTGTTTGGTCTGCAACCTCTATATGAATATCAGAAACTTTTTGTGCGGCGGCCTTGGCCACAATATCAATAAAATCTTTTTGCATTTGGTTGTTGTAATCAACCCGTGACCGCGCCCCACCTGCTTTGTTTTCATAGTATTTATATATTGACGAAATCAAACCCAAATCAGAATAAAACGGCGAAAGCATTGGCCGATTTTTTTTACGCAACAAATCAAGGAACGCAAGCACCCGCCCATCATACCGGTGTGTACGCGACACAACCAAATTTCCACCTGAAAAATATGCTAATAACCCCTGGGTTTCTTTTGGTAATTCAAAATCCGCACCATTCGCGGTAAGTAATTTATTATTTTCTGAAAAAAGATATTCAACAACATCGTCTACATCCGACCGTTCCATACCAACCGGAACACTCGGTTTTTTTTCAAAGACGATATCGTTTGAAAAATCTTTCATCTTTAATTACCATTTGCAACATTCAGTGTTTGAATTTCACCATCTTTTGAAAACACAACACCTTCATCCAACGATATAGATTTTACCGTGTACCCGTCTAAATCTTTACCGACACTCAACTTTTTATTTTGACCGTTTGCCAAATCTTGAACTGTCGCCTGCAACTGTGAACCCGCACCGAATACATTCAACAGTTTATATTTTTTCGTAATCTCGGTTTCCGGTTTTGGTTGCGACGGTTCTGAATACACCGGTTGCGATGGCGCATATGATGGCGTTGGTGCAACCTGTTTGTTATTCAACGCTTCGCGTTCATTTTCCAAACGTTTTGCTTCGTTTTGCAACCGCGCGCGTTCCGTTTCAAATTCTTGCTGTTGCTGCTCTGCGCGGCCGGATAAAGTATCTATTTCCATATGCAGTTTTATTTTTTCCGCGGCCAATCTATCCAAATCAAGGTTTAATTGCGCGCGTTCTTTTTCCAATTGCATCAATACTTTTTCCTGTTCCAAATCTGTAATTTGTTGAAACAGCGACCCATCGACATTGTATTCTTCGATTGCGTCTGCGGAAAATTGTTCATTTGCCGCCACGTCATCAACATTTATATCAATTTCTTCGGCATAACACGCCTGTGTTATTCCAAACGCACACACACACAATAAAAGTTTAATTTTGTTTTGCATAGATTATCACCTCATAGTTCCACATTTTTCTGGTGGCATTCCACGACACCTTTGTCATATACACACCACCAAAATCTTCAAAAATTTTTATAAATTGTTCGGGTATAAGTTTTGTATCCACCGTAATTCCAACAAAATAAACATCCGCCGATTGAAAGCCATTTGAAATAACATCTGCAACCGGAACAACAGACGCATCCAAATTTATCGATTGAAAACGACTTGTCAATTCACGAACAATCGTATCAATATCGCGCAAATCATATGACGAAGAAACCACACGTTCCGGCAATTTTGCACGCACCAAAATTTCATCATCATTTAATTCTTGAACAAACACACCCGGCATTATATCACTGGCAATCACATAAAAATCATCCAATGTTCCAAAAGACCGCCGGAATGTCGCACTTGCATATTCTTTATCGCATTCCGCAACTGTCTGATTCCATCCTATAACCTGTTGCATTAAAAACCCAATTGCACGATAGCACAAATCCGCACGTTCATAAGGGTCCGGCAAAGAATCATACGGCATTTCAATCGGCTGATATTCCGGTTCTTGGCGTATTTCAAATTGCGCGTCCAATTCTTTGTCTTTTTCTTCAATTTTTCTTTTATATTCTTCGGCCAATTCCGGATTTATTTTTGATATTTGTGGCTTTGGCGCAAAAACTTTATTTATCGGTTCGCGAAAGAAATATAAAATCATCAGAGCAAAAATCACAAACAAAATCAAAGACACCATACCCGATGCCAAACGACTAACGGGACGCAAAACCGCATGAACACGACCCGAAATTAAATCAAATATACTTCTATCAACCGCACGCGGAATACCCCACGCCGCCGGCGCAAATGTCGCATTCCAATCTGGAATTTCATTTAATTCCGCGTATTTTTCACGCGCCGCATTTTCATCGTCAAATAATAAATCTTGTAAAATAACGCCGTTTCTAACCGCAACCAAAACAAATTTATCTTCAACCTTGAACGCCGCCAACAACGACGAATACCCCGGCAAAGCATTTATAACCTCTATGGCGATTGATGGCATTCCGGAATGCAAACCATTTGACCGCGCCCCAAGCCCGACCATTTCATTATAACGCACATAAAGGTTTAACCGCCGGTCAATACCATTTGCCAATTTTTGTGCATACGCGCGCGTTGTAAAACCCGCCACCATCGGTTGCCACACCAATCCCGACGCGTATTTTTTCCGTTTAATATGAACATATTGACCTGACAAAATCTCTCTCGCTTTGAAAGATTATAACACAAATCGAATATCTAATTCCAGTGTAAATTAGTGGTCAGTGTAAGTGTTAGTGATTAGTGGTTAGTAGAAACTAAAATTATTTTGTAATTACAAAAAAATTCCGGTGAATCGTCACATTATTAAAGAGCAGAATTACACACTAACACAAAACACGGGCGCATCAGCGCCCGCACCCGTCGCGGCACGCCGCGCCGCGGTCGTGACGGACTAACCACTTACACTAGCCACTAACACTTATTGTCCGCACCCACCGCCACCGATACCATAAAACGAACCGTTTGCGCATGACGGTTTCGCGTCATAGTCCGGGAACGGTTTATCGGTGCGTGCGGTCTTTACCGCATGCAAATTCGGACATTCATAAACATTGGCCGCCAAAACAAACGCGCGTTCCGGCCCAAACAAAACCCATTCGTTCGGTCGTGTCCGTTGACTTACCAACCAATATGCATTACCCGGTCGCGCCTGGTCGGCGATACGATTTTCCAAATAACGGCGCGCATCATCCGCATCATAAACCGAAACTTCTGATTCCAATTTATACAGGAAAACACACCCAATCGGTTCGCCGTCTAATTGTTTGATATACTCACTGCCATTTTCATTTTTAATATATCCGCCACAACCGCAAAGTGCGAACAAACTCAAAAATAATCCAAGATATTTTTTCATATACTTCCCTCTTTTGTTTTATTCGGCATCTATTATATCATAATTATCGGGATTACTAAACAACTTTTTAAGCACCGCATTATTTAACGCATGACTACCCTTATAAGATTCCAAATTTCCAACAATAAACCCGCCAGATGTGAACATATCACCAATCGCATCGATAATTTTATGACGCACAAATTCGTCCGGCCAATAAATTCGATTTAGTGTTTTTTTCCCGTCCAGGTCCAACACAATAACATTTTTTTCATCCGCCCCGCGCGCCATACCATGCGCCTTTAAATAACCCCATTCCGCATATTTTCCAAATGTCCGCGCCGATGCGATATTTTTTATAAAATTATCAATCGACCATTTTGTTTCATCAAAAGAATAAACAAAACTTTGTTTTCCAATAATCGGTTCGGGGTAAATCAATGTCGCCTTGATATTCAACGCCTTGTCTTTTGATGGCGAAAGTTTAACATATCCGTCCAACCCACGCCGCCGGTAAAACAGTCCCGAAATAAAACCCGCAACGCGTAACCGCAACGGCAACGCCCGCAACATTTCCCGCGCGGTGACAACGACGGGCTTTTTCACGATAATCTTTTTATATTTACCCTTTGTGACACCGGCCTCCATTATTCGGCGATAAAATAAACTTGCACTGCCATTCATAATTGGCACTTCGGCCCCATCAACATCAACCAGCGCACTATCCACCCCCGCAATAAAAAGCGCCGCCATCAAATGTTCAATTGTTTTAACATGCGCACCACCAAGATTACCAATCGTCGTATTACGCATTTTTGTATCACATACATTATCATATGTCGCGGGAATTAAATTTTTATCATCCAAATCAACGCGGCGAAAGAAAATTCCCGGCCTATCAAACGGGCGCACAATCATATTTATCGGGTCACCCGAATGAATACCAACACCCGAACAAACAACATTATTTTTTATTGTCCGCAATTTAATTTCCCCTTTAACCAATCAAAGAATCTTTCATCTATTTTTGTTTCCAACCGCGCGAACTTTATTTTTTCACGCACATCGATGGGAAGTCGCACCCAATCTTTTTCCGTCGTGACCAGTTTTGCTTTTTTGCGTTTTGCACTTTCGATTAAATCCGCAATATCTTTTTCCGTATATTGATAATGGTCACCAAATCCACGTTTCGCGACAACCCCCGTCAATGAATTAAAAAACTTTTTCGGATATCCAATTCCCGCAAAGGCAAACAACCGTTCCCCACGCGCGTATGGCGACACGGTTTTATTTTCCGCATAAAAAATCGGAATCCCCGTCGGCAAAGCGAACTTTTTCCGCGGATTTTTATTTTTTATTACAATAATCGCATCGGCATTTAGAATATGCGATTTCGTTTCCCTTAACGGTCCGGCCGGCAATAAAAATCCATTACCAAACCCCAAACCTTCATCGAATACATAAATTGAAAAATCTTTTTTAATAGACGGATTTTGTAAACCATCATCCATAACAATCGGCGTATTATCTTTTTGCCGATTTAATAACAATATATTACTTTTCCGATGTCCAACATGCACGGCAATTCCATCGGACATAAGCATTGCGGCCTCGTCCCCGATATTATTTGTACTTGCCGTCCGTTTATACCCACGCATAACAACGGGTGCATCCAAAAAGTTTGCAATTATCCGCACAATCGGCGTTTTTCCGACACCGCCGGCAAAAATTCCACCGATACAAATAATCTTGCGCCGCGATTTATACGCGAACATTTTCCGCCATCCATAAACAACGTGCCCAATGCCATAGTAAATAAACGCAACCGGCAACAATAAAAAACTAAGCGGTGTTTTATGTAAAAACCACCAAGGTGTCTTCATTTTATCTATACCTTTTTGTAAGTTTTGGTTCCCTGCCCTCTCTTTTTGCTTTTTTAAAGTCCGCCGAATTCAAATCTTGCTCTACAACCGGCAAATTAAATTCCGCATCCAATTCGCGCAATTGTCCAACCATAATATCTTCCAATTCTTTGCGCCGCGATTCAAAATCTGAATCAGAAATTTTTGAATCGATATACATCGGTTCCCCAACAATACACTTTACACGGGTAAAAGGATACACCAATAAATACCTATCCCACCGGCGTTGAATCCAAACATGCCGCGCCGAAAAGCAAACCGGAATAATCGGCGCCCCGGTCATTTTTGCGAAATAAAGTGCACCTTCTTGGACACGCAACGACGGCCCACCCGGCCCATCAGGGGAAATACAAAGTGAATGGTCGCCGCGTCGCAACACCCGTACCCCATCGCGCAACACCGACAAACCACCGTTATGCGAACTGCCATAAATCGCACGCAAACCAAATAAATGTTGCAATTTTGCCATCATACGGCCATCTTTGTGTTTGCTTGCCACCGCATAGGACTTCATACCACCCAAACACACAATCGGCGACAACATAAAACTGCGCCCGTGCCAGAACACAAAAATCGCGGGCCGATGCCGAAATTTCTTAAAAGTTTCGTAATTTACAATTTTTTTGCGGCATGTAAAATACACAAACCAAATTATCACCGCCATAATTCCGGCGATAATCCATTGAAAAATCGACAGCCCCAAAATCGGTTCCCAAAATTTTTTCCAAATCTTTCTGAACATAACACCGCAATTTTACCAACAAAAAAATCATATTTCAAGCATACATTAGGCACCGATTCCCAAACCCACCACCATATAACCAAAAAGTGGCACATTATGATTTCTAACATACAAAAATAAAAAAATAAATGTTTTTGTTTGACAAATAAAAAAGAACATTTATAATAATTCCCGTTTATCGCGGGGTAGAGCAGTCCGGTAGCTCGTCAGGCTCATAACCTGAAGGTCGGTGGTTCAAATCCATCCCCCGCAACCAGTTTAAACAGAAAATACACCACAATGGTGTATTTTTTGTTTAACGTGTGTTGTGTCGGATTTGAACCACCGAAAAAGCGTGGTTCAACCGCAGGCGAAAGGTGAACGAAAGTGCACCGGTGAGCGTAGCGAATGAGCCAAGGTGACGAAGTAAATCCATCCCCCGCAACCACGAATTTTCTAAAAATACCGCGTTTGCGGTATTTTTGTTTAGAAAATTCAGTGCCGCGCCATAGTCCAAAGGACGAAGGCAGGCTGTGTCAAAAACTTGCCCACCGGGGCAAGTTTTTATTTGTTTTCTAATACCAGCAAAAAGTTCAAAAGTTGTTTTTTTAAAACTGCTATTTTTATACTACTTTTGAACTTTATATTAAATTAATCTTTCCATATAAGTGTTGATATATAACCTAAACCAACCAATCCGCCAATTATAAAAACAACTTCCCCTATCCATTGAAAAGTATTAGTTTTATCAAAAGATTCACCTGTGCCACCAAAAAAATTATATAAAACACACAATAAAAATATTCCACTAACCCAATAAATAAATTTCCATAATTTTGTCATTATTAGCACTCCACATTAGAATTTTTAAACCGATGTTTTTTGTTTATCTTTTACACATTTTAAACTGTACTGTCCTTGAATATTCACTCTAAAGCTATCTTTTTGTTTTGTACACTCATCCAAAGATTCAAAACAATGAGCTAATGTCTTAGAACCTGGACCTTTTGCTATTTTATCTCTATAATTTACAGCATATTCTGTAAGACCAGCAGGATTTTGTATTACTTTTTCCCAGTAATTAGCTGCGGCTTGTTCACCAGTCATTATCAAATAAAGACAGTGTGGTTCTTCAACTATTATCTCTGTTTCTTTTATCGGTGTATGCTCTACAACAGGTTTGTTAATTGTACACCCAAGCAATAAAAACATAATAGAAACGATATTAAATAAAAATTTCATATTTAATCTCTTAGCTTCACATTTGTTGTTCTACAATTTTCATTAGATACAACACCAAGGAAACCATCAAACTTAACATCACATTTTTCTATAATAAGACCATTGTTACCATCAGATGAAATACTGGTTACAAAAGGTCCCGCTGAACTACACCCAACTAATAAAACAAAAACTGACAATGATATTATTTTTTTCATATAAAACCTCTTTAAGTTTACTACAACCAGGATTTTATTCCATCTGTTTATTTTTTTCAACACTATTTGTCTATCTTTTTTAATAATTTAGCATTTCGGCCGGTTATTATTTTTTTGCCAGTTTCTTTTTCTAATTGCAATTTTGCCGCACGCGCAACGCCACCACCACGGGATGCAACACGCATATTCTCACGAAAACCCTTTGGATTTTCTTTTTTTGATATTTCAGTAGTGGACAATTCGGCCAACATATTCAAAACCAATTCCGCATTCGTCATATTATCGCGCAAAGATTCTTTTTTTAACCCCTTTATTTTTTTATAATCACGCGTATTCATCCCCGACCACGCACGCGTTATTTCATCAGTAAGTAATGCGTATTCTAACCCCTGTTTAACGCCACCGCGGTCCCATTCATTGGTTAAATCCTTGCGAATTTCAATAGATTTTAATCTTTGGGCAATCCATTCGTTGGAATATCCCATACGTTGATAATACCGCAACGCACGTTGTATCGCAATTTCCGGGTCGGCGATTTCATCAATTCTTTCAGACCCAACTTTTGCCAACCATATTTTAAAAGGTTCGGCTTTCTTTGATGGCACTGATTGAATCAGGCGCAAAATTTGTTCGGTATCCGCAACATCGGTATTATAAAATTTACCATCAGACGATTGCATTTTCAGTTGGTTACAATTTGTAACCGACTGATTACCTTCTGACTTTAACCTTGTTTTTAATACTTTCCAATAATTGCGCGCGTGTTGATAATCACTCCCTGTCAACGCCGCGACAACATCAACCACAGAAAAATACCATTTTTCTTGGGATTCATCCCAATGGGTTCTAATTTTTTTATCTTCAAATAATTTTAATGCCGTTTCCATAAAATTACCCCCACTAATTATTAAACAAGAAATGGCAAATGTCGCCTTCTTGCATAACATAGTCACGACCAACAAGGCGCATTTTGCCCGCCTCTTTCACCGCGACTTCGCCACCAAGTGCGATATAATCCGCCGGCGAAATTATTTCCGCCCGTATAAAACCACGTTCAAAATCAGTATGAATTTTACCGGCGGCCTGGGGCGCGGTCATGCCACGGGTTATTGTCCACGCATGCGCTTCCTTGGGTCCAACCGTATAGAAAGTTTGTAGTCCGAGCGTTTCATATCCGGTTTTTATCACCTGCTCTAGCCCCGATTGTTTTAAACCCAAATCATCTAAAAACATCTTTCTTTCGTCCGGGTCAACAATTTGTGCGATTTCCATTTCTATCTTGCCGGATATAACCAGTACAGGATTTTTCGCACCAAACTTTTGTTTAACCGCATCCGAAAACTTATTTCCGTTTGCGGCGACGGCCTCTTCAACATTACACACATAAATCACGGGTTTTGATGTTAGTAAATTAAATGGCTTGGCATCAATATCCACATCCCGCGCTGGCACAGATTTTTCCAGGTTTTCCTTTATTATATTTGCATCCGCCAATAACTTTATCGCGACTTTATCAAGCCCATGCGCCTTTTTTTCAAGATTTTTTATCTGTTTATTCAAACTTTCCAAATCCGCCAGCATAAGTTCTGTTTCAATCGTATCAATATCGGCAATCGGGTCAATTCGCCCATCTACATGCACAATATCATCGTTTTCAAAGCAACGCACAACATGAATAATCGCGTCTGTTTCCAATATATTACCAAGAAACTTGTTCCCCAGCCCTTCGCCGGTTGACGCCCCCCGCACCAACCCCGCAATATCAACAATTTCAAGTTGCGTCGGTATAATCTTTGCCGAATTATCCACCGCCGCCAATTTATGCAGTGTTTCATCCGGCACAACAACGCGGCCGGTATTCGGTTCTATGGTGCAAAAAGGATAATTTTGCGCGTCCGCCGCGGCACTTTGTGTCAATGCATTAAACAATGTAGATTTTCCAACATTTGGCAATCCAACAATTCCACAATTGAAACCCATAACAAAATCCTTTATAATATATAATATGTCATACATGTGGAACAAATTCAATATAAAAACCTTTCCGTCCGAAACACTCGTTTATGTTGACGGTGTTTTTCAGTCCGATATTTCAACACTTCCCGAAACTGAAAATTTTTCAACAAAATACGATTTACCCATACATATTATATATATAGGAAAAATAGACCGCGAAATTACATTAAATATAAATATAACCGCCGAAAACCAACCCATATTTTTGACCATTGATTTAGAAAACAATTTCCCGGGTTTTTTGAACATTTTTATCAAAAATGCCGGGAAAAATTCTGAATTACGCGGCCATATAATGGTAAAAAATCATTCTGATTTTGGCGGGAAAATTATCGCCGAACATACCGCACCCGATACCGGAATTTTAATTCAAACAAAAATAATCGGTTATAAAAACAGTTATTCAACCGTTTCCGCCACGGCGATTATAAATTCAAATTGTCCGAATACAAAATCTGATATTCGCCTTGCGGGTCACACAACGGATAAAAGTGCAAAAATTCGCTTTACCCCGAAACAGCGTATAAAATCTGTTCCAAATTTTGCCGAACACAGTGCACACATGATGCATATAACCGGGCCCCAGGAAAATTACCTGCGCACCGCCGGCCTATCGGGCGCAGAGGTCAAAGACGCAATGATAGAGGCGTTTACCAAGGATTTTGACCTATTTTAATCAAAATAAAATCGGCATTTCTGAAACCACAGAAACGCCGAAAAATAGCATAAAACAATGGATTATTTACGTTTGAAACCCTGCTTTGCCTTGAACTTTGGGTTATCAGGATCCATCAAAATAACCTGTTTACCACGACGAACCTGTTTAATGTTCCCGCGTTTTTTCCATGCTTTCAAAGAACTCAAAAATTTCATATCTAATCCTTTTTTCCAAGGCATTATAAACACTTTTTTACAAAAATCAAATAATATATTATATTTTGTTGTTGTTATTGGGGCTGTTGAAAATGTGGAAAAATCGTTTTTAACAAAGTTTTCAACAATTTTTTGGCGGTTTTTTGGGAATTTTGGCAAAAATGTGGAAAAATACCCCCTGTGGAAAACGTGTTAAAAAAGTCATAAGTTTTCAACATTTTCAACAATCAAAGATTTTTATTTTTTATGCTTGTTGAAAAATGTGGAAATTGTTATAATAAAGATATCCGTGGGGGGAAAATCGACACAAAATGAAACAACAAGTTCTAAAAGCTTTGGCGAATCCGTCACATCTGTTTTATGTGCCATATACTTTGGCGGTGTTGAATTTTATGGTTCAGTTTATGATTTTTATCACATTATATATTGTGGGTATGTTTTTCCTTGGCGATAAATTAAATGATTATCTAAATCCTTTGTATTTTATATTATCGGTCTGTCTGGTTCATATTATTTTGGCGCGCTATTCACGGCGTGACCCCCAACTGGGCCAGATTTTGATTGCAAAAATAAAGATGATAAGAAATAAAATTCCACGGAGAATCGCCGCATGATACCTGAATTTTTCAAATATTTTGCCGGCAATGGATTTTCAAACACCATAACACTAACAATTATGGCGGTTGCAGTTATATTCGTTTTTATTGTTTTACTGATGTATGTTCCAACGATTGTAAAACACGTGTTTCCAAAGTTTGGTTATAAACATTATGCAGAATATATACCATTTAACACGGTTTATACCGATAATTCTATTGAACTAAGTGATGGTTGTTTGATTCGTGTTTATTCGATTGCCGGTGTCCAAACCAGTATGCAAACCGATGAACAGCGTGAAAAGTTCCTTGACCTGCGCGCGCAATTATTCAACCAAATTCACGACCCAAATGTTATCTTGCGGTTTTTCACCACACGTGATGCGGTTGCGGAAAATACCGATTACGAATTCGATCAACCTGTATTACAAAAGATTTACGATAAATGGCATTCCCAAGGGTTAAAGATATTTTTGAACAACTATTATATTGTGTTATCGGTTCGTGGTGCGCATGCGCGCGACAAACTAAATCAATATGGAAATTATATTGAATCGATACTTGCGCCATATAAACCACAAATGTTGGAAAACAAATCACGCGACAATATGGCAAAGTTTTTCGGGCGTATCTTGTCACCAATTACAAAGCCCGCGCCGGCGGTGTGTGATGATAAAATCACTGAAAACGCGACTGTTGATGATGTTGAATTTTTATCAAACGGAACTGTTAAATATATAAGTGGCAATTATGAATATTTTGCGGCGCTTATATCTTTCCGTGCGGCGCCTGATTATTTGGATGAAGATTTTTTTGATTCGGTAAACACAATTCAAACAGAAATGATTTGTATGAACGCTTTCAAAGTTATGGGCGCATCGGATGTAGAGGCCGTAATGCGTCAACGTCGCAGTGTCGCAAACAAAGAAAATGATTCCACCGAAGAACAAATTTCAAACGCGGAATCGGTTATGGATGAAAATGTTTCCGGCAATCAAACACTTGTGAATTATTATCCGTTGTTTATTGTTTTTGCAAAAAGTGAATCTGAATTAAAAGAACATGTTGATGAATTCAAAAAAATTTCTGCATCATTTGGCGTGTCACCAATCCAAGAAAGTTTTGCAACCAAGGTTTCGTGGTTTTCAATTATCCCTGGGTTTGATACATTTCCACGCACTTTCAAAATGTTATCGCGCGCCGCGGCAATCAGTGTTCCAATGTCGTCCGCCCCGCGCGGAATATCAAATTCCGATTGGGGTCCGGGGCCACTTGTTATATTTCCAACAGCTCAAGGAACACCGTATCAATTCCAATTTCATGTATCGGATAAACCGGCGGCGGTGGGACACACACTTACCATCGGACCAACCGGCGGTGGTAAAACAACACTGTTTTCGTTCCTTATCGCGCAATCTATGCGGCATCCAAAATTAAAGGCGTTTTTCTTTGACCGGAACAAAGGTGCGGAAATCTTTACACTTGCGACCGGTGGAAAATATATAACAATGCAGGGTAAGGAAAAAAATGAAACAAATTTCCTTGCACACTTGAACCCATTAAAAATGTCGGATACGGCGGCAAACCGCGGATTTTTGCGTCGTTGGCTTTCAATGATATCCGAACAATCCGACACACTTTCCGAAGATGAAATTGCCCGTGCGGTATCGGTGAATTTTGATTATTTGGTTGATAAAGATAGAATGTTGAAAAATTTATGGGAAAGTTGTTTTTCATCATCCGGCAAAATGCGCGCCGCGTTGAAAAAGTGGGTTGACCCATTACAATACGGCGACATATTTAATGAAGAAAGTGATACGTTGGACCTGCAATCGCGCCTGACCACTTTCGATTTTACCGAAATTTTGCAAGACCCCGTCCTTGCCCCCGCGGTTATTTCATATATATTGCACCGAATAAATAATACAACTGTATCTGGTGGAAATCCGTCACTTATTATGATTGACGAAACCGCGCCAATGCTTGAAAACCAAATGTTCCGCGATAATTTTATTGCCGGCCTCCAAGAAGGACGCAAAAATCGCCAGGCGTATATGGTTGCGTTCCAACGCGCAAATGTTTTGGATAAACTGGGGATTGGCGATGTTGTCCGTGGCCAGGCGCAAACGATAATGTTCTTCCGTAATCCGGCGGCGGACGCGGCGGACTATGAACATTGGAATTTAAATCCACTTGAAATGGCGTTTATCCAGGGCAAGGCCTATCCGAACCTTAAACGCGCGGTGTTATTGTCGCGACCGGTAAATAATGAATCGGTAATTTTGAATACCGAACTTGGGGGATTGGGCAGTTTATTAAAATTATTTGAATCTGGTCGTTCGTCGGTGCTGCTCGCCGAAGAACTTTATCGCCAATTCGGTTCGGCGTTTGTTGCAGAATACCTGCGAAAACAAGGTGCGGGCGATATTTAATATGTTGAAAAAAATTCTGTTTTTTATTTTATTGCCTTTTGCCGTATTGGCCGACGATTGTGTGCAATATAAAAAAACACCATTTGTAAATATTAAAAATCCAGAATGGACCAAGACGGTTGAATTATCAGATGACCCGATGGATGAATATAACGGAAAATATTTTTCTTTTAAACTGCATGGAATCACGGAAACAAGTTTTATGGAAAAATATAATATAGATTTTAATGTTATTCCCGAACGCGATGGATATTGTGTAATTGTCAATGGTGTTGATGCGACGGTTGGTTACGAAAATTTTTTGGTTAAAATTGACCGGTCACATAAAAAAGATTCTTGTTCGTATAACGCGGTTTTGAAACACGAAGAAAAACACATCGATGCGTATTTATCAATTTTAAGAGATTTAGCCCCCGATATAAAAAATTCTATTTTTAATGCGATGAATTCAGTAATGCCAATATACGCGCCGGATATGGAAAGCATAGATTTATTACTTGACGATATGTATAAAAAACTTGAAAAACATCCAGAGATAGTTTTGCTTCATCAAAAAATAAACGCCGCCCAAGAAATTCGTAATAAACGCATCGACCAAGACGAAGATAATTACGAATTGAAAATGTGCGATTAGTGTTAGTCCGTCATGACCGCGGCGCGGCGTGCCGCGACGGGTGTAAGTGGTTAGTGCCGTCATACCGCGGCATCGGGTCCCACAAAAAATGCGTAACGTTTTTTGTGGGTGATTTAACGCGGTATCTCCTAAGTGTTGCAGAGAGCAAAGTTCCCCTCTGGCTAGAGGGGAGGCCGAAGGCCGGGGTGTCGCCCACTGACCACTAGCCACTAACACCAAGCAAGTGCGAAGCACTTGCGCAGTCTCGGCGTAGCGATAGCGAAGACGGATTACACTAGGAGTTCAAACTTCTCTCTCATACGTGAAAGTTCATCGTCTATACGGCGGATTTCTTCGCTTACATCACTTTCACCCGAAAGCCCGCGCACCGTCAAATCGCGTTTTTGTTTTTCCAAACTTTCGATATATTTTTGTAATTTTAATGACACCAAATACTTTTCCGCCGCATCGAACGACAGCCCCGCGTCCGCAACATTTTCGGAAAAATCAAGATTAAATTTACTAATAAAATCGCCATATCTTTCGGCAAGTGTTGGATATTTATCTATAATTGAAATAATTGTGTTTTTAACAATTGTATCAATTTCTGGAACTTCTATACGCACGGTTTCCGCCGTTTTTTTCCATTTATGCCAATTATTAAATTTGCGTGATTCATATTCGTGTTCATATTCCGCACGCAACATTTTGTCGGTTATTTTTTGTAACTCATTTTTCAAAAACTTTTCCGCCTGTGTTCGTCCCGCCGGCGTATTTGTTAAAAAGTTTTTATTTGCAATGTTCCATAAAAAATCAACAAGTGGAATCGCGGAATCAATAATTTTTTTCATATCATCCGTGTTCCCATTGCGTAAAATTTCATCCGGGTCTTTGCCACCGGTCACAAATGCAAACCGTACATCAGAATTATCGCGCAAAAAAGGCATAATTATTCCGCATGCGCGTGCGGCGGCTTTTTGCCCTGCCCCGTCGCCATCAAAACAAAAAATTATATTTCTGTTCGCCTTGCATAAAATCGCAATATGGTCTTCGGTAAGTGCGGTCCCCAGTGGCGCAACCGTTTCACCAAAACCATGACATTGCATTTGAATCGCGTCGATTTGACCCTCTACAATAATTGCGCGGTTTGCGCGATGAATTGCTTCGCGTGCAAAATTAAATCCGAACAGTGTTTGTCGTTTGTGAAACATTTCTGTATCGGTTGTGTTGATATACTTTGGTTCCGACCTGTCCAATGACCGCCCCGAAAAAGCAACAATTTGTCCACGCGCGTTAAAAATTGGAAACATCAATTTATCACGGAAAAAATCATACATACCATATTCGCCGCGTCGCGCAAGGCCGGTCGCAATAAGTTTATCTTGTTTTACATTTACAAATTTATTTGAAATGGCATTATTTTTCGGCGCATAACCAATACCATATTTTTTTATCATTTCATCACTAAACCCGCGGCCGCGAATATACGAAAGCGCATGCGCACCATCGGGCGTAAAAAGTTTTTCCGCATACATTTTCGCCGCCGCCGTCGTGATTGAAATATATGATTCTTCCGCGTCAATTTGTTGTTGTGATTTTGGTTTATAATCCGGCAACTTTAATCCCGCCATATCGGCAAGTTCCGTAATCGCCGCACGGAAATCGATATGTTCGGTTTCCATTGTGAACGAAATAATATCGCCATGTTTTCCACAACCAAAACAGTGGAAAAAACCCTTGTCTTCATTGACGGAAAAAGACGGTGTTTTTTCATTATGAAACGGACAACAACCCCAATAATTTTGACCTTTTTTTTTCAAAGGCACACGCCGCGACACAACATCGACAATTGAAAGTCGTTCGCGCAATTGGTCGGTAAAATTATTGTCGTATTTTGCCATTATTTTTTGCGAAA
This sequence comes from uncultured Pseudomonadota bacterium, assembly GCA_902787305.1. Lineage (GTDB taxonomy): Bacteria > Pseudomonadota > Alphaproteobacteria > Rs-D84 > Rs-D84 > Enterousia. The sequence continues at coordinate 18,660 of CADAFS010000011.1, forward strand.
CCTTTTTGTTGGTTTTTTATTATTTATCAAATCAATTGCGGTTTCTAAATCAGGCCTATCTTTGACACTAACATTTACCTTGTTGCTTGAAATATATGCGCCATAACGCCCGGTCGGATAGAAATAAATCATTTTATCCGTTGCGGGATTTTTCCCAATTTCGATTGGTTCCGCCTTTTGCTTTCCGCCCGCCAATAATTCTTTTGCAATTTCAAGTGTGATTGTATCAGATGTATATTTTTTTGCCGCCGCATTTTTATTACCGTCCGTCACATACGGCCCAAACCGCCCGATACGGAAAGAAATTCCATCACCCAAATCTTTTGGTTCTGTTTTTGTTTGCGTTTTTTCCGTCGTATCATTCGATGTCATGCGTGCGGTATAACCGCAATTTGGGTAATTTTCGCAACCAATAAACGGCCCAAACTTGGAAAGTTTTATCCCGAGTTTACCGCCACATTTTGGACATTTGTTATCACCATCGGCAAACATATGTTTCGTCATAAATTTATTTATTTCATCGATAATATCGGTTGTTTTAACATCGCGCGCGCCGGAAATCATCTGTTTTGTGTCGCCCCAAAATTCATTTAGCGCAACCAATTTATCCATATTTCCATTTGACACATCGTCCAGTGTATCTTCGGTTTTTGCGGTAAAATTCACATCGACCAAATCGGAAAAATACTTTGCCAAATACGCCGCAATCACCCAACCGCCGGATGTCGGATGAAACCGCCGTTGCTTATCTTGTTCAACATAATTGCGGTCAACAATCGTTGACATAATCGTTGCATAGGTTGACGGCCGGCCGATACCAAGTTCTTCTAATTTTTTAACAAGTGATGCTTCGGTATATCGTGCGGGGGGTTGTGTGAAATGTTGTTCCGGTTTTATTTCGGAAATTTTAATTTTATCACCAACGGTCATAGCCGGTAATTTTTCATTTTCTTCGTCATCAGTATCATCTTTATCTTCGACATAGACCGCCATAAAACCATCGAAAGTCCGCGTTGTTCCAACGGTATGAAAAGTCGCAATTTTGTCATCGGTTAAAATATCAACCGCAACAGAATCGAATTCCGCGTTGGTCATTTGACACGCAATTGTGCGCTTCCAAATCAATTCATAAAGTTTCTTTTCATCGCCGTCCAATTCATGCGCCGCACTGTCAAAGTGTGTTGGACGAATTGCTTCGTGTGCTTCTTGGGCGTTCTTTGATTTTGTCACATAAACATTTGGTGACGCGGGTAAAAATTTATCACCATAATTTTTCGCAATAAAGTTTCGAATTTCACCAACCGCTTCGGCCGACAAATTTGTCGCATCGGTTCGCATATATGTAATAAACCCATTTTCATAAAGTTTCTGTGCCACCGACATTGTGCGTTTTGATGAAAAATAAAGTTTGCGCGCGGCTTCCTGTTGTAATGTACTTGTGGTGAATGGTGCATACGGTTTGTGTGATACTTTTTTCTTGTCTATACGGCTAATTCCGGCGTATAGCGGCGTTTTTAGTTTTGATAAAACCCCGTCCACATCAGATGAATTTTTAAGTGTCATCTTTTCAATTTTTTCACCGTTAAAATACGAAAGTCCCGCATTAAAAGATTTTTTGTTAAATTCACATTTTGCGCCGACCGACCAATATTCCGTTGGCACAAAATCTTCGATTTCGCGTTCACGGTCCACAACCAATTTAACCGCAACAGACTGTACACGTCCCGCGGATTTGCCAAGGTTGCGTCGCCAAAGCAATGGCGATATTTCAAACCCAACAAGGTAATCGAGCGCACGCCGCACAAGGTAAGCATCAACCAAATTTGAATCAATTTCGCGTGGATTTTTAATTGCGTCCATCACAGCGTTTTTCGTAATTTCATGAAATGCGACACGATACACCGGCGTTTTACCAAGTAATTTTTTTGAATTTAATATGTCCAAAATATGCCACGCAATGGCCTCACCTTCGCGGTCAGCATCGGACGCCAGGTAAACCGCATCGGCCTTTTTAACCTCGTCCGTGATAAGTTTGATTTGTTTTTCTTTGCCCGGCATAATTTGCCAACGCATCGCAAAATCGTGTTCGGTATCAACACTGCCATTTTCAGGCACCAAATCGCGCACATGCCCAACGGACGCAATCACACGCCACCCGCGCCCAAGGTATTTTTCAATTGTTTTTGCCTTTGATGGTGATTCAACAATAAGTAAGTTCATATCAGTTCCCTTTTGCAGATAATTGTTGGTCTTTGTGTATGTGTGCGTTTTCGCATAATCCGAACCCGAACATCAGTGATAATAAACTGCTGCCGCCGAATGACATCAGGGGCAACGGCACACCAACGGTCGGCATGAGTCCCAAAACCATGGATATATTTATAAAGTAATAAATGAAAAAGTTCAACATAAAACCAAAACACACCAGTTGCCCAAACCGATTTCGGCATGTTTTTGCGGCCCAAAACAATATGATAATGATAAAAGTATAAATCATAATTATCGTCATCGCGCCCAAGAAACCAAACTCTTCGCCAAGCATTGTGAATATAAAATCGGTCTGTTTTTCAGGCAGGAAAGACTGTTGCGATTGCGAACCTTTCATATACCCTTTGCCAATAATACCGCCACTGCCGAATGCGATTTTTGCCTGGGTTATTTGATAACCCGCGCCTTGGACATCATGGTCAGGATTCAAAAATGTTATAATTCTTTCGCGTTGATATTGGTGCAGTCCCCCAAACCAAACAACCGGTGTTGACATTACCGCCAAAATTATACCAATAATAAACCACTTTTTGTTTGCGCCGACAATATAAAACATACCAATCGTAATCATTGCAATGGAAAGCGCGGTCCCAAGGTCCGGTTGCATTACAATCAATCCAAACGGAAACAGCATAAGCAAAAACGGTACAATATAATTTTTAATCTGATTCAATTCCACCGAATTCATCCACGCAAAATATCGCGCCAACACCAACACCAGCGCCATTTTGAACGGTTCTGATGGTTGAATATGCATAAACCCAAGGTTTAACCATCGTTGCGCGCCCATACCGGTATGCCCAACAAAAGTGACCAATATAATAAGTATTGCCGCAACCGCATAAATTCCATACGCGGATTTTATCCAAAGTTTTATGTTTGTGAACGCCGCAAAGAAAAAAAGCCCAAACCCAAGAATCATTTTCATCAATTGCGAAAGCGCAAACGGTTTCCACGCCCCGCCACCCGCGGAATAAAGAATAAGTTCGGAAAACACCAAAACCAAACACATCGGAACAAACATCGCCCACGAAAAACGCCCAAGTTTTTCTGAAAAACTCATCATATTTGCATTTGAAACGCGTGTTTGTCTGCTCATTTTTTCAACAATTCCTTCATTACACTTGCGACGCTGCGTGCGGCGGAACCACTGGACCCGGAATGTTCGGTTATCACGCATACGGCGTATTTTGGGTTGTTTATTGGTGCGTACCCAACAAAAAGCCCATGATTACGCATATGCCATTCAAGTTGTTCGTTTGTTAAAACCCCCGACGCGCGTTCGGCCTTGGAAATACTGCGTACCTGGGATGTTCCGGTTTTTCCGCCCATCTTGGCGCCGTCAACATTTATCGCACTGCCCGCCGCCGTGCCACCCGGCTTTAACACTTCTTCAAGTCCGTTTAGAACATAATCAAGACTTTTCTTTTGCAATCCTAAATTTTCAAATTTTGGTTTTTTGTTTGATTTTATAAACCGTGGAATAACGCGCTTGTTTGATGCAACGCGCGCCATCATAACCGCCAATTGCATACAGTTTACCAGTGTGAATCCTTGGCCAATGCCTGAAATTACCGTGTCACCATGCACCCAATTTACACCCTTGTTTGTTTCCTTCCATTTTCTATCGGGAATAATTCCGGTCATTTGTTTAGAAATGATATCTTCAATATATTTCTCGGTCATACCCAATCGCACGGCCATATGCTTTATCGCGTCAATTCCGATACGCAACGCCATTTGATAGAAATAAATATCGCACGAATGTTTAAGTGCACCAACAACATTGACGTGTCCGTGTCCCCGATGTTCCCAGCAATGATAACGCCGGTCGCCATAATCCCAATATCCCGGACAAAAAACGGTTTCGTTCGGTGTTATCGCACCTGATTCCAAACCGGCAAGTGCAACAACAATTTTAAATGTTGACCCCGGGGGATAAAGTCCTTCGAATACTTTGTTCATAAATGGTTTTGCAAAATTATTACGCAACCCCGCAATATATTCTTCGGCGTCATCACCTGAAAAGTTATTCGGGTCAAAACTTGGGGTGGATGCCAATGCCAATATATCACCGGTTTCAATATCCAACGCAACCCCACACCCCGATTTATAAAGCGTAAGCGAATCATACATTGCGCGTTGTGCGGATATATCAATTGTTGTCTGAATATTTTGACCGGGTATCGGTTGTTCAAATTTTGTTTTATCTTCGCCGGTAATGCGTCCGACCGCATTGGTTATCATCACCGTTTTTCCAGGAATCCCCGCAAGGCTTTCATTGAAAACTTTTTCTAACCCCGTGATACCGTGTGTATAAAACGGTGTATTTGCAACGGCCTTTTCTGGTGCGCCAACATATCCAAAAATCTGTGCGCCGGCCGGTCCCAATTCATAGTGTCGCGCAAAACCGTCTTGGATGTGCAATCCAACAAGATTTTTTGCCTGAATCCCGGCAAGAACATTCCAATCTGTATTTTCACTTATCAACACGGGTTGAAATTTTGGTTGTTTTTTTATATGTTTCCAAATGTTTTTTACACGTTTTTCTGGTAAATTTAATTCGCGCGCAACGGTATTTACCAAACCTTCTAAATCATCGGTTTCTTCGGGAATAACATATAACCTGTAAATCGGCGCGTCGTATGATATTGGTGCGCCACTTCGCGATAAAATTTTTCCACGCTGCGGCATATTTATTTGAATACGGAAAGAATTATTTTCACTTTTTTGTTTATAATTTTTATAGTTAAAAACCTGCATCTGCAACATTCGCAAAATCAGCACAGATGTAAGAATCGCACCACCTGTTAAAAACAATGCGCTTCGCCGGTCAAATTGTTTTGATATTTCACTGTCAATCATTTTGCACCGCCTGAATAGTCACAATTGTTGGAATATATAACACACTTGTAATTGCAAACATAATAACCAAATGTAATAAATTTATAAAACCTATGTGTTGCAAAAACATAAATAAAATAACAATTCCCAAAAATGTCATAAACGCGTATACGCCGGATTTCTTGGTATGCGTCAAATCAATGGCCGTTTGTAAATTCATAATCATATAACACAGGCAATAATATATCGTCCACATAAAATCACTTCCGAATTTATAATCCAACAAAAAACACATAACCAAGGCGAACGGCGCAAAATAACGCACCGGTTTTATAAAAGAGCAATAAAAAATCGGTATAATACAAAGCAGCCCCGCCGGATTCACCCACGGACAAGACAACCGCCACAACACAATCGTTAGCAAGAACGGGAAAGCAATTTGTAAATATCTTATAATTTTTTGCTTCATTGGTAATCGCCATTTTCCCCGGTAAACTTTAACACAATCACACGCGACACATTCCAAGGCAACGCAACATCAACCTCTGATTCATTTTTCATTTCGCCAACATATATTTCTGGGGGTAAAACACCACTTATATTACTGGTCAACAACTTGATGCCCTTTGCGCCTTTGAAACCATGGTCACTAAAAAAACCAACCGTTGGTACTGATGACCCGTCCCCGCGCAGAAATCCGTGAACTTCGGACCCGGCGATACGAACCGCGATATTTGTTGATGAATCAATAAGCGACCGCACGCGTGCAAAATGCATACCTGAATCGATAATCGTACCAACCATTTTATTATCAAAAGAAATAACCACCATGCCCGGTTCAACACCATCGGCCGCACCCCGATTTATCATAAATGTTTCATGATGTGCCGCGGAATTATCATACATAACATCGGCGATTACGGTTTCATAGTCCGTGTTTCGTGCCACCCCCAATTCGCGAATAAGTTTTTTGTTTTCAAGAATCGCCACATCACAATCGGTATTCTTCGCCAATGCCACGGCAAGTTTTGCACGCAATTCCTCGTTTTCTTCTTCCAATACTGAAACGCGATGAATTCGTTTTACTATTTTCCCGCCCGCCCGAAAAGGCCAACTTATTGCGTCACCAATCGCATGAAAAACCGGGAAAATGGTGTGCGCGACACCATTTGCAAACTGAAAATTCGGTCTTGCGACAATGATATATATGGCAATCGCCGGAACCAAACACCCGAACCCGATGGCCTTTATAATTGTGCGCAACCTGGAAGATACTTTCTTGGAACTCATGTCGGGGCAAGTTTAAACAGAAAAAAATTATTATTCAATAAAAACTTGATTTTTGCAGAAATTGTGTCATAATCCCACGGCAAACGGTCCGAAATGGCAAAGGCATTGCCATAAGGATATAAAAACAAAAGAGGTAAAAATGCCAAAATTAAAAACAAAGTCATACTTGAAAAAGCGTGCAAGAATGACCGCGACCGGTAAAATCAACGTTCGCCGGAACGCCCACAAGAAACTTTTGCGTAAAAAATCTGCGCGTGCAAATAACGCCGGGTCAAAACCGCAATATCTAAACGAAAACATGGTGGCTCAGGCGAAAATCCTGGCGCCGTATGGTTTGAAATAAAATAAGGGGGCGAAAATGGCAAGGGTAAAACGTGGAACAACGGTTCGTCAAAAACACAATAAAATTCTTGACCGTGCCAAGGGTTTTCTTGGCCGGCACAGCAGCACATACCGTGCCGCGCGTGAAAAATCAGAAAAGGCGGGTCAGTATGCATACCGCGACCGTCGCACCAAAAAGCGCGATTTTCGGTCACTGTGGATTGTTCGTATCAATGCGGCGGTGCGTCCGTCTGGAATTACATATAGCCAGTTTATGAACGGCCTGCACAAGGCGGGAATTGAACTTGACCGCAAGGTTTTGGCGGAAATGGCGTATATGGGTGATGCGAATTTCGCAAAACTGATTGAAACCGCAAAACGATTTATTGCCGGGGATAAATAAAAAACCCTTGGCGGCGAATTGTTTTTATTCTAAGATTATGGGGCCGCAACCGCGACCCCATATTTATTAAAAGGTAAATATCATGCTAAAAGAACAAATTAAAAATGCCAAAACATTAAATGAATTACAGGAACTGTATGCGTCCGTGTTTGGTAAAAATGGCACAATGACCGCAAAATTGCGCGAAATGAAGAATTTGGATAATGATGCGCGTGCGGAATTAAACCGTGAAAATACCGAACTGCGTGAATTGTTCAAATCGCGCCAATCGGAAATCGAAACGGCGGAATTAAACGCCGCACTTGCCACACAGAAACTTGATGTGACATTGGACGCGGAACCGGAAAACCGCGGAACAATTCACCCATTGACCAAGGCATTGTCGGAAATATCCGAAATTTTGGAATCTTTTGGTTATACGCGTCATACGGGCCCGGAAATCGAAGACGATTGGCATAATTTTACCGCGCTAAACACACCCGCGCATCACCCCGCCCGTGATATGCAGGATACATTTTTCTTGAACAATGGCAACGTTATGCGCACACAAACATCGGCGATTCAAATTCGTGCGATGGAATCCGAAGGCGTGCCGATTAAAATGTTTGCGACCGGTTCAACATATCGCAAAGAAATGGACGCGACCCACGGCCCAATGTTCGGCCAGGTCGAAGGACTTTATATAGACAAAAATGTCACACTTTCCGATTTAATCGGTGATATCCGCGCGTTTTTTAAGCGTTTCTTTGGACTTAGTAATGTTGAATTGCGTATTCGGCCATCGTATTTTCCTTTCACCGACCCCAGTATAGAGGTTGATATGAAATGGAACGGCGACCGTTGGTTGGAAATGATGGGCGCGGGTATGGTTCATCCAAATGTTTTGCGTAATTGTGGCATTGACCCCGATAAGTACCAAGGATTTGCATTTGGTTTTGGTCTTGACCGACTTGCGATGTTGAAATATAACCTGCCGGATTTGCGCGATTTGTATGGCAATGATGTTCGTTGGCTAAAAACATGTGGTTTTTAATAAAAAGGTGTGAAAAATGAAATGGACTTTTGATTGGTTAAAAGAATACCTAAATACAAATTTATCCGCCACGGAAATCGCGGACAAACTGACACACATCGGGCTAGAGGTTGAAGATTTAATTGCCCCCCTGCCCCCGATTGCGGCGCGTGTTGTGGAATGCAAACCACATGAAAACAGCGACCATTTGCATGTTTTAATGGTTGATGACGGCGGTAAAGATTTGCGCCAGGTTGTCTGTGGCGCACCCAATGTGCGTGTTGGTATGATATCCGCACTTGCAAGGCCGGGTTGTGTAATCCAAGGCCACGAAATCCAAAGCGGTAAATTGCGCGGTGTTGTGTCCGACGGCATGATGTGCAGTGGTGAAGAATTGGGCGTAAATGATGATGACACCGGAATTATCGAATTACCCGATGATACAAAAATCGGCACACCTGTTGTCGATTGCCCAACGGTCTTTGACGCGGGTATTACACCGAACCGTCCCGATTATTTGGCGGTGCGCGGTGTTGCGCGTGACCTGTCTGCGGCGGGCGCGGGCGAATATATCGAACCGCATGATGACGGGTTCGCGGTGTCCGGCAAGGCACGCGGTGTAGACCTAAAAACCGATAAATGTCGCGCATATAAACTTGCAGAAATTCATAATATAAAAATGTCACCCAGTTCGGCAAAGATTGCGTCGCGCCTGCGTGCAATTGGGATAAACCCAAAGAACGCGCCAATCGATGCAACAAACTATATTTGCTATGATATGGCGCAACCAATGCATTGTTTTGATGCGGATGAAATTGTTGGTAATATCACGGTGCGCATGGCAACGGACGGCGAAGAATTTACAGATTTATTCGGAACAAAACACGAATTAAAAAATACCGATATTGTTGTTGCCGATGACGCGGGTGTCCTTGCACTGGCCGGTGTTGTTGGTGGCGCACGCGGTTGTACATCTGATAAAACAAAAAATATAATTTTGGAAAGTGCGTACTTTGACCCGGTGTGTATTCGTAAAACATCAAAGCGGCTGTCGATGTCAACCGACGCATCGTATCGTTATGAACGCGGCATTGACCCAACAATAACCGGTCCGTCACTAATGTCCGCCGTAAAGATAATTACTGATGTATGCGGTGGCGATATTGTCGGTTTTTCCGCCGCCGGAACGGACACACCAACAAACCCAGAAATTGAATTTTCACCGGAATTATTTGTTCAAAAAACCGGGATTGAAATGTCCGCTGATGAAATGAAAGATATTTTAACAAAACTTGGCTATACAGGAAATTTTGCCGGAAAGAAATGGAAAGTGACCGCGCCCAATTCACGCACGGATGTTAAAATTCCGGAAACAATAGTCGCAGATTTAATCCGTATTTGTGGATACGATAAAATTGCACAAAACGACACGCACACCACGGGTGACGCGGTGCGTGGCGATAATTTTGATTTGCACACAAAGCAAAAACTTGCCGCGCGTGGGTTGAATGAATGCCGTTCGTATGGTTTTGGTAATTCGCGTGTTGAAAAGATTTTGTCCAACAAACCGTCTGTATGCGTTGCAAATCCTATTATTGCGGACTTTGATACGGCGCGAAATTCGTTACTTGGAATTTTGTTGAACGCGGTTTCGGAAAATGAAAAACGCGGATATCCTGATTTGAATTTGTTTGAAATGGGAACGGTTTTCGACGGCGATATGCCAGGCGAACAACACACCGAAATTTGCATTGTTCGCACCGGCGCAACATCACCAAAACATTGGCAAAAACGTAATCGCACCGTTGATATATATGATGTCAAGGCGGATATTGTTTCGCTGCTAAACGGTCAAAACTTTACAATAGACACCGAAAATCCACCACTTTGGGCGCACCCATATCGTTATGGTGCAATAATGCAAGGTAAGAAAAAACTTGGCGAATTTGGCGAATTGCATCCGTCGGTTGCGCGCGCGTTAAAGATAAAAACAAATGTTGTTATCGGTATTGTCGGCGATATAGAAAACCTGCCGCGTCGGGTTTTGCCACATGGGCCAATTGTTATGGGCGATTTTCAACCAATAACGCGTGATTTTGCGTTCGTTGTGCCGTCCGATTTTCCAGCTGACCGGTTGGTTGCGGCGGCGCGATATGCAACAAACCCGATATCAAGTGCGGTTGTGTTTGATTCGTTTGAAATGCCGGATGGTAAAAAGTCCGTTGCGTTCACAATTACATTTACACCGCGCGAAAAAATGTCGGAATCTGATTTAGCAAAATTGCACGCCGACATAATCGCCGCGGTTGAAAAGAAATGCCCCGCCCATGTCCGGGATAAATAATTTTAATGCACAATTAAAGCAGGAAGGTGTTATTATTTTGGAATGTTGCAATACCTAACGGTGTTACTAAGTTCAATGACAAGATTAGCTAAAAAGCTTAAAATAAGAGTCAAAGGACCGGTGATACGCAAAACTATTATGCACAATAATAAACCGTGTGATGGTACTGTTTGGGCGATATACTTGCACCGCACTGCGTCCGAAATGTGCCACCTGTCCCCTTGCAAAACTCTGCGATTGTAAATTATTTTAGTTTACGAAGAACCACCATAATTCCAGCCGGGGTCATACCGGGGATTTTTTGTAATTCTGCGATATTTGCCGGGCGAACGCGTTTCAATTTTTCGCAAAGTTCGCGGGTCAGCCCCGGCATATTATCATAGTCAAAATCCGCCGGAATTTTTATTTCTTTGTCGCGCCGATACGATTCTATTTCCCGGTTGTTTCGCATAATATACCCGGCATAGAATTTATCATTTTCGGAAATTTTCCCGGCTTTTTTATCAATTTTATTCAAAAAGGCCGGCAAATCGATTAATCCCAAATCGACCCCCATTTGCCCCAATCGTGCAATCGCATTATCGGCGCGCAGGTTCAATCGATATTCCGCCCGCGATGTGAACATACGATACGGTTCATCCACCCCCATTGTTGTAATATCATCAATCATCACGCCAATCATAGAATTTGTTCGGTCCAAATCCAATGTCGGCAGGACACGCGCGAACGCGGCGGCATTTGCACCCGCAACCAAACCTTGGGCGGCGGCTTCTTCATACCCGGATGTTCCGTTTATTTGCCCGGCAAAGAAAAGCCCGTCCGTCCCCCGCGCCATCAAATGTTTATCAATCGCGCGCGCATCAATCGCATCGTATTCAATTGCGTATCCATACCGCGCAAAGCGTGCATGTTCCAACCCCGGAATTGTGCGAATCCATCGGTCTTGGATGTCCGCGCCAAAACTTGTTGAAATGCCGTTTGGATAAATTAAATCACTGTGCAGCCCTTCGGGTTCCAAGAAAACATGATGTGTGGCGTGGTCGGGAAAACGCATAACCTTGTCTTCGATTGATGGGCAATACCGCGGGCCGATTCCGGTTATGTCGCCGTTATACATCGGTGCATTTTTTATATTTTTTCGAATAATTTCATGCGTTTCCGGTGTCGTGTGCGTGATAAAACATACCGCCGTGTTGTTGTCCACATCGCACCCATCGGAAAACCAATCGTGTGGCGTGTCCGGCAATTGTTCTTCGCATACCGAAAAATCAATAGAATCACGATAAATTCGTGCCGGCGTTCCGGTTTTAAGTCGAATTATATCAAACCCAAAATCGCGCAATACGCCGGAAATCACCGTATCGGGCGATTGGTGTTCGCCATTGTCCATAATTCGTCCGGACGGAATTTTTTCGCCGCCCATTGTAACAATCCCACGCAAAAAAGTCCCGGTTGTGAATACGACGGATTTCGCCGCATAGGCGCCGTTTATAATTTTGTTTTCTAAATCAATTGATTCAACTTTTTCAAATTGCACGGTTAAATTTTTTTGATTCTGCAAAATTTTCATAACCGCGTTATGATAAAGTTCACGGTCAATCTGGGCGCGTAATGCCTGTGTCGCTGGGCCATGCGACGCGTTAAGGGTTCGAAAATGAATTCCCGCCATATCTGCGGCGCGTGGCATAACACCACCAAGTGCGTCCATTTCCGCAACCATTTGCGATTTGCCGGGGCCCCCAATCGACGGATTGCAAGACATAGCCCCCAAATCAGATTCGCGCATTGTAATCAGCAGTGTCCTTGCACCGCGCCGCGCCGCGGCCGCCGCCGCTTCCGTTCCGGCGTGTCCACCACCAATAACAATGACATCAAAATTTTGCATTAAAACCGCCCAAGCCCGCCGTTTATATGTAATACTTGGCCATTGATATACGACGCTTCATCGGACGCCAAGAACACGCACGCATTTGCAATATCATCCGGTTCGCCGAAACGCCCCGCCGGAATTTGCGCCAAATAATTCTTTTTCAATTCTTCGGACAAAACATCTGTCATTGGTGTTTTAATAAATCCCGGCGCAATCGCATTTGCGGTGATACCGCGTGATGCGACTTCGGCGGCAATCGATTTTGTCATCGCAATCATACCACCCTTACTTGCCGCATAGTTCGCCTGGCCCGCGCCACCGATAACACCGATAATTGACGCCATATTTATAATACGACCAAACCGTTGCTTCATCATCGGCATAATCGCCGCACGACACATTTTGAAACAAGACCGCAAATTCGTATTGATAACATTATCAAACTGTTCATCCGTCATACGCATAAGTAATGTATCCGCCGTAATTCCTGCGTTGTTGATAAGCACATCCACCCGACCGCATTTTTCGATTGCGTCCATAACCAATTCAACCGCCGCGCCTTCGGCCGATAAATCCGCCGGAATTTTTACATAAGAATCATCAAATTCCGAATCCAGTTTTGCCGTGTTACGCCCCGATACAACAACGGTCGCACCGGCTTCTTTCATTTTACGGGCAATCGCCCCGCCAATCCCACCGGTTGCCCCGGTTATTAAAACAACTTTATCTTTCAAATCGAACATTTTATCCCCCATTTTTACCCTTGGTTACATCCTTTTAGTTACCCCGGTTTCTTTTTCTGCATTTTGAAAAATAGCGGGCAACGATATTGTTTATTGTTTCTGTTTGATTACTTGTTTGTTTCGGAATTTTTAATTGCACACCGTTGAAAGTCAACATTGCGTCCCGATTATATGTTGTAGATTGATTTAAAACATACTCTACCACATAGTGTATTGATATTCCTGGCGCTGCCTCAAATGCTAGGGTTTTTGGACACCACTTACCATAGCAAACTATTGTATCGTTTTCATCACAATAAGCGGTCCATTTGTTGCTTGATGATGTTGAGAAGTCTCCATATATTAAACGTGGCATATTTACACCTCTAATTTTTTGCCTTCCATGTCGCCACATATGCGTTTGGTAAGACCGGTTAGCACCGCGCCCGGGCCAACTTCGATTGTTTCCGTAATACCCAAATCGTGCATTGCCAATACACTTTCGCGCCAACGAACGCCGTGTGTGATTTGATAAACCAAGGCATCGCGAATTTCATCCGGGTCACTTATTGGCGTGCATGTTTTATTCGAAATCAACGCCGCCACCGGTTTTTTTATTTCGGTCTGGGCCAACGCCGCACGCATTTCATCCGCCGCGGGTGATTGAATCCGACAATGCACCGGCACCGACAGCGCAAGTGGCATTGCCCGCCGTGCGCCGGCGGCGCGCGCATCTTCCAATGTTTTTTCAACAATTTCTCTGCTACCTGAAATCACAACCTGGCCTGGGGAATTATCGTTCGCAACATCGCAATCATTTTTCGCACAGATATCACGCACAACATCAATATCCAAACCCAAGATAACCGCGGTTAAACCCTGACCCACTGGAACCGCGCGCTGCATCGCGTCCCCGCGCAGGCGCAAAAGTTTTGCGGTATCCGCAACGGACAACGCACCCGCCGCACACAGCGCCGTATATTCGCCCAACGAATGCCCCGCGACATATTGCGAGAGTTTCACGTTTGCCGCGCGCAACATTGCAATAGATGTGGCCATAATCGCCGGTTGCACATTTGTCGTCAATGTTAAATCTTCCATCGGGCCATTAAAAATAATGTCAGACAGTTTTTGGTTTAACGCATCGTCAACTTCGTCAAAAACCGCACGCGCCGCCGCATTGTTTTCATACAGTTCGCGCCCCATACCAACACTTTGCGAACCTTGACCCGGAAAAACAAGTATCGATGACATATCGTCACTCCTTTTTTTGCAATTATAGCAAGTAAAATCATGTATGCAAGGATAGTGTTTAGGTCATGCATAGATTGGATAGCAAATTGCACAAGTAATTTGTATGATTTCAGGGGTGGTTTTTTTGGAGTGTGAGAATTTACGCAAACCCGCGGAATCCGTGGGGTTGCTGGGGATAAAAAGTGTTAAAAAAAACCAAGGTTTTTAGTCAACACTTTTTTTCAAAAATCCAAAATTTTTATTTTCTGTAAAATCAATGACTTACGATTTTTCGAATTTTGGCCGAACAGGGTGTCAAAAAACCTTGGTTTTTGTTACACTTTTAAAAGTAATAAAACAAGCAGGAAAAGGAGAGTAAATCATGCGAATCGGATTTAGTCATTATAACG
>CADAFS010000012.1 GCA_902787305.1 uncultured Pseudomonadota bacterium
ACTATCGTTATTGCTGATAATCTGTTCGATTGGTGTTGCGTATGCGGATGACAAAAGCACGGTGACATCGTTAAAGTATGTGACGGATGAACTGAACACACGCCAGGATAAGTTCGGTGCGAACGATGGCAAGGCGATGACGTTTACAAATGTTGCGGGTGGAAATTTACCGCGCGATGTAAAAGAAAGTTTGGGAACAAGTACCAGTGATAACGGATTGCCGACGGTAAGTGCGGTGAACACGGGATTAGAAAACAAACAAGATGAAATCGGTGCGGCAAATACGAATACTGTTGTGACGTATACCGGCACACCGGGAACACTGGGGCAAAAGGGGATATATCAAGACACGGGCACATACGCGGCACAGAGTGATAACCTGATACAGGCATCGACCTTTAACGCGGCATTGCGTAACGGATTGAATAATGAATTTGTGTGTGCCGGCACCGACGACGGAACACCGAATGGAAATTGTTGGCTGTGGACGATACATAACGAAGAAAATATTGGAAAGAATTTGTTTGATATTTCGCAACCAAGTACAGGACAAAAGATTTCAAATGGAATTTGGCGCAAATATAATGTTTCGATTACATTACAAGATGGTGACTGGACTTGTAAATATATGCCAAATATTTCTGCTGGGACTTATACTTTATCAGCAAATTCGCCTTGGGGTAGAATTGTGTTTTTTGATGGTGAAAACGCCACTATAATTGCCTCAAGTGCAACCCGAGCCACATTTACGCTACCAAGTGCAGGCGAAGTGTGGATTTTTTGTCCAACATACAGTGCAATGGCTCTTATTACAGAAGCGCAACTTGAACTCGGTTCCACGGCAACACCATATGAACCATATGTTGGGGAAGAAACGGTAAATATCTATATTCCGCAAAACCAAACGGCGCAGAATAATTGATTTGATGTTTTTATGCTTTGTAAATGGGATTTTTTGTGATATAATTCGGTTATAAAACAACAAGGAGAAAAATAAATGAAAGGATATTTGTCTGTATTTGCTTTGGTGGCATTTGTTGGGGTTGTGCCCGCGTTTGCGGCGACGAATTTCGGTATGGGCGGCGCATCGGCGGCGAACCTTAATACCACGACGCCCGCGGTGCGTGACAACCCAAATGTGAATTATCAAAAGTATGAAACGCGTACGACCACGCGGACATATGCGGTGCCGGTGCGCCAATCGAATGTTGGATATACAACGACAACCAATAATTACTATACGCCGGTCAATCGTGGCCAGGTGTATTACAACAATAACGCCGGTTCGTCCGCCGTGTCGACATATAATCGTTCGTCCATGGTACGCAGCCAGGTTAAACGCAAATATTACCTTGCGCATCCGTTTTTTCAACCGACCGAAGGCAAGTTCGGTATGATAACGGATATTTCGTATAATACTTCTTCGTATAATTTGGATTTTTTCTTGTTGCCTGATTTGATAGCGGACAATCCTAATTTTGATACCAAGGCAAAGTGGAGTGCGCGTGGACTTGCGGTCAAAGAAGATTTAAGTTATGGTATTACAGACCGGTTTGCGGTTTTGCTGATGGGGCGGTTTGATTCCACAAAATATAAGTTTGATTGGTCCAGTGCACCGGATGATGAAATGAAAGACAGCGGACTAAATATCTATGGTGCCGGGGTACAATGGCGATTTGTTGATAATGCGGAATGGATTGCGGATGCGTCACTGTATTATGAACGCCAGCAAGATGTTGCCAATGAATTTGTTTTGGATTTAAAGGGTGGATATAAAATTTCCAAATCGACAATCTATGGTTTATTGCGTGGTTGGTTGGTAAGTTTTGATGACAAATATTATGGCAACGGTATTGACGGACATGATGAAGAAGGTCGACCGGCGTCTTTGTTTGTTGCATATAACGGTGATACACAAACGACATTGTTTGTAGAAGGTGGCCTTGGGGTGTTCAGTGTGTTGGACGAAGATTGGACATTGAACCTAGAGGCCATATATGGCCACTATGATTGGCATGGCCAGGCATCGATTAAGGCCGAACTTGGGTGGCAACCGAATGATTGGTTTGCGTTTACATTGTATGGAAAGACGTCATTCTTTGATACCGCCGATGGTCAAAAATTGGATGCGTATGCGACATATTATGACGAATCGGTTGACCCGCCATTAAAGCAATGGGGTGAACTTGGCAAGGCCAAAGTTGATAAATATAAAGAAATGTCGGTTGGGGGTCGGATTATATTCTACTTCTAATTCGTGCGTTTGAACCGGTGGCGCAAATGTCGCCGGTTGTTTTATAAAAAAATATGGGAACAGATTATATGCGGAAATTTTTAATCGGATTTTTGGGAATTATGGCGTGTGCCGGTGTGCGCGCCGAAGGTTTGGTTGATGATACATCCGACCCATTGTTTCTGACGGCGCGTGGTCGTTTGTTGTCGCGCACCATTTTTGATTACTTTGAAAATGGTTTGCGTGTTGGCCAATATTTGAACTATGGCGTTGTTGATGGTTTGGTTGTTGGTGGAAATTTTTATTACCAACGTGATTTTGATGGGGATGAAAGTGGTTTTTCAAGTGCGGATTTGAACGCGCTTTATCGTATTGCGAATTCGGCGGATAATCATCTGATTTATGATATGTTGGGTGGTGTAAAGTTTGGTGGTTCGCATCGGTTGCGTTCGCCTGATTTTGCGGATTCGGTTTATTACCTTGGGTTCCGGTTCGGTCAGCAATATGAACATGTGACACTTGCCGCGACCGTAAAGTCCAGTTGGATTTTTAATAATGAACATGGAATCGCGTTTATTGATTTTTCGCCGGATTTATATTTGCGTGTGACGGCGGATTGGCGGGTTGGTATCGGTGCAACTTTGCGCAAGGCGACCGATAAATGTTATGACGAAGAAACCGTTGGTGGACGCATTGTTCGGCAATATGGCCGGACGCAATATGTTGGGCATTTCGATTATTCGTTTGAATCGGAAAAGTTTACAACCGGACTAAAAATAAATATCTTGTTCTAACTTTCGGAATCTTTGTTTGCGCGGGCGCGCAATGCGTTCCAATATTCAAGTCGCTTTTTAATTTCGCGTTCGAATCCGCGTTCGATTGGGTGATAGAAACTTTGGCGTTGCATACTTTCGGGAAAACAATTTTGACCACTGCATCCGGATTCCGTGTCCGGGTCATAAATATAACCTTTGCCGTATCCCATTTCCCGCATCATTTTTGTTGGCGCATTCAAAATGTTTTTTGGTGGCATAAGGTTTGATGTCTGTTTCGCCACCGCATAAGATGCCATTTTCGCGCGGTCAACCGAAACACTTTTCGGTGCCGTCCCAAGATAGATTACAAGTTCGGTCAGGGCAAGGTCGCCTTCGGGACTGCCCATGCGTTCGTAAACCTGCCATGCGGCCAGGGCAATTTGCATCGCGTTCGGGTCGGCAAGGCCAACATCTTCCATTGCGAATCTTGTCAGACGGCGGAAAATGTACATTGGGTCTTGGCCTGCGGTCATCATGCGTGCAACCCAATAAAGCGCCGCGTCTGTATCACTTGCGCGCAATGATTTATGCACGGCGGAAATCATATTGTAATGTTCATCACCGGTTTTGTCCGAAAGTGGTGCGCGCTTTTGAATCACGTTATCAAGTTCGTCGGGGCCAAGGTTTTTTTTGAATTTTGCATTTACCAGGTATTCAACCGTGTTTAGCAAGAATCGCGCATCGCCGTCGGAAATTTCCGCAAGGTGTTTTTTTGCATCCGCGCTTAGCGGTAATTTTTTGCCGATAAATTTTTCCGCACGGTCAATGAGTGTCGCCAAATCCGCTGTATTCAGTGGTTCCAAAACACCGATGTGGCAACGCGATAACAACGCGTTATTTAAATTGAAACTTGGGTTTTCGGTTGTTGCACCAATAAAGACAACTGTGCCGTCTTCCAAATATGGCAGTAATGTATCCTGTTGCGTTTTGTTGAATCTATGAATTTCGTCGATGAACAAAAGTGTCCCGCGCCCAATGGCCGAATTGGTGCGTGCAACCTCCATCGTTTTCTTTATGTCCGCTGTGCCGGAAAAAACCGCAGACATGGGAACAAAATCCATATCAACCGAATTTGCCAATGCGCGCGCAATTGTTGTTTTTCCGCATCCCGGCGGTCCCCATAGCAACAGGTTCGAAAGTTTATGCGCCGCAACCATGCGGCGGACAATGCCGTTTTCGCCAAGCAGTGCCGTTTGACCCACGACATCGTCAATCGTGTTCGGACGCATTAAATCGGCAAGTGGACGTGAATTATTCTGCATTTTATTCTTCTTTATTTTATGGTATAATCATAGAAAATAAACATTTGATTGGCAATATATAAAATATGGGGGAAATATTATGCGCGTTTTTGTAAATGTTGATGATAAACGGTGGAAAAAATATGATATCGATTTTGAAAAAATCGCCAATGCCGCGGTGAGTGCTGTATACAAGAATTCAGAGGTGTCGATTACATTGGTAAATGATGCGGAAATAAAGAAAATAAATAAAAAATATCGCGGAATAAACAAACCGACAAATGTGCTATCTTTTGAACTGGACGATGATGTGTTATTGGGCGATATTTTTATATCGTTGGATACCGTTCGACGTGAAGCAAAATCAGAAAATATATCGGTGGCGGAACATGCGGCGCATATGATTGTGCATGGCGTTTTGCATCTTTTGGGATATGATCATTTGAACGACAAAGATGCGGAAAAAATGGAAAAAAAGGAAACAACCATACTAAAAAAATTGGGATATAAAAATCCCTATACGGCGGAATCCGGCGTATGCAACGATGAATCGTGTTGCCCCGGTGGAAAATTTGTTGTTGGGTTAAAAAAGTTCTTTCGTGGTGCGTTTGGTCGAACAATAGTTTATTCGTTGTGTGCGGTGGTGGCAAGTTTTGGGTTCGCACCGTTTAATTTTTGGTGGGCAACGGTGATTGGTATTGGTGGCGCGTATTTATTGTCTTTGAAAAATTTAGTTGGTGTTTCGGCGTGGCGAAAATTTTGGCGGGTTTTCCCGTTTGGTGCGGTTTATGCAATCGCTATGTTTTGGTGGGTGTTGAACAGTATTTATGTTGTGCCAGAATTGGCAAGTCAATTTGCAATTTGGACGATTCCCGGAATTGTTGGAATCGGTATTGTGGGTGGAATTATTTTTACGCCGCCATTTTTGGCAATTTCTTCTATACGGCTAAATCCGGCGTGTAGACCGTTTTTGTTCGCGTCGGTTTGGACGTTGGTTTTATGGTTGCGCGAATGGTTGTTTACTGGATTTCCGTGGAACCCGATTGCTAATATATCGTTGCAAAATTTATATGTTGCAAATTCAATGTCGCTTTATGGCGCGTTGGGACTTACCTTTGTGATTATTGGTGTTATTGCGGCGGTTTGTGAAATTATAAAAAATAGGCGCGATGGATTAAATTGGTTTGTGTTGCTATGTTTTTTGATGTTTGGTGTGGTTGGAATTTTGTATGGCCGGCGGAATATAACCCTTGTTCAAAATACTTGTGATGTATTGCCACGGCCGGTTATAAGGATTGTGCAACCGGCGCAGAGCGCAATTCAAAAAGCAACATATTCGCGTGCGGCGGCGTTGCAAAATGCGAATCATAATATAAATGTAATGACCGAAATTGCGTCGTCCGAAGGCGAATATGATTTGGTTGTTTTCCCAGAAACGGCGTATCCTTTTGTTATGATGCCGGGGGATATTATTTCAATGGCGCGGGTTTTAGATAAACCGATGATTATTGGCGCAAATTATTTTGATGATGGAAAATTATATAATTCTATGTTGATGGTGAATCCGGATGCCACGGTTTCCAGCGTATACAGCAAATCGCACCTTGTACCGTTTGGAGAATATCGGCCGTTTGGTGATTTGATTCCGACGCCGGGACAATTGACGGCGGGCGATGGTCCGGAATTGATAAAAATGAATCTTGGGGGCAAGAATTTTGTTTTTGCGCCCGCGATTTGTTATGAAGTTATTTTTTCTGATTCACTTATTCCGCGCGGAAAAATACCAAATGCAATTGTAAATATCACAAATGATAATTGGTTCGGGAAAACGCCGGGAACATATCAACACCTTGGCATGGTGCGGCGGTATGCAATTGAATCAGGTGTGCCGATTGTGCGCGCAAATTATTCAGGTATAAGCGCATTTGTTGCCGCCGACGGTAATGTCGAAGCGATGATTCCAATTGGTATTGCGGGGCATATTGATGGTACGGTTTGTGGTGCGCATAGAACGGCGTACAGGAAATTTGGTCGTGATATGTGGATGATAATTATATTGGTCGTGTCGTGTTTGGGAACAATATGGATTGCGGGCGTGACACGAAAAAAATAAAAAGTCATTTACGATAGTATTTCAAAATATAAATACGCACCGCGGACGACAGGTTCGTTCCGATGGTGCGTTTTTCGTCGATTTCGTCAATGATTTTTGCAACTGGTTGTTTAGTTTTAAGGGCAATTTCGTGCAAGGCATCGACAAATTCTGATTCCAAAGAAAGGCTTGTTTGATGGCCCGATAAAGATATGGATATTTTTTTCATTTTCTAAATTTTTCCCCCGGCAAGGCATTCATAAATTGCGCGATAAATATCATTATATTTGCGCAATGTTTGAAGGCCAATGTTATCCATCATTACGCATATTCCCGATGTGTCGAATGCAAACCAAAATAAATCATTTCGGCCAAATACGGTTTTGCCACGCATGGATGGGATGTTGGTCAATTCTTGATTTATTGCCAATATGTCGGGGATTGGGTGCGTGCGCCCAGTTTTGTATTCGTTGGGCCCAAAGATATATCCGTTCCCAAGTTTAATTCCACCGCAAATTTGATAAAATTTTATAAATTCATTCGGTAACATCGCAGCACGGATTTTTTGCAGATTCATATTCAGAATCGTGATTTGTCCGGTCGGTGTGGCCGGTGCAAAAAATGCGCCATGCTGTTTCAAAGATTCAAGTAGTTGGTTCATGATTGATTGCGTCCCGTGTTCATTGTTGCGGCAAATTGACTAAGCCGGTCGGCCGTGGCGTTTCCGCCGTTACCACTTATTGTTGAATGTATCGGCAGGTAAATTTTCTTTTCAGGATTTGGTAGCCATATTGTTTCGTTTCCATATTGTTCGATAATAAATCGGTCAAGGTTTTGTGAATGTGGAAATGTAGCGCACATAAACATATTTTCGATATCTAATTTGCCGCCCCAAACAAGTGGGATGCGAAAACGAAATGATAGATTGTCCGGAATTGCACGTCCCATCAATAAATCCATAAATTCATCACGACTAAGGTTCATTAGTGCCAGTTCTTGGACACAGTCCGATAATGAGCGCATAAATTCATGACAAAGTTTTTTGTATTGTGCAAACCAATCAGATGGCACTGCGGAAATTTTTGGCTGTATCGGGGTGACCGGCATATCCGGCATTTTCATGTCAGATAATCTTTTTTCCGCGATTGATTGGTTCCATTGCATTATGATTTTCCAATGTATCCGGTTACGGTGCCGATGTATGTAGAAAACGCTTCGAATAATTCGGCATCATAATCGTCAGGTTTTATGTTTTTGTGTTCACTTACATATTTCACAAAATCCGCCGTATTGTCAAATGTTATAATCAAATCGTCACCCCGTTGCACCGGTTCGGTCGGTTCAATTATAAATCCGTGCAATTTAATGTCGTTTGCCGTTTCGCCCAGTGTGTCATCAAATATCGTGACCAGTGTTTGAATTGCATCGACCATTGTGTTCGGTGATGCCTTGGTTGCGATAATCCACATAGATTGGTCGTATGCGATGGCCACAGTCGGATTTTGCAACTTTCCAATTCGGTCGCATTTTTTAATGATGTATTCACCGTTTTCAAGTGCGGTTCGAATTTCAGGCGAATTTGTGTTTTGGGCCGGTTGTGGTGTCGCCACAGGTTTGGGGGGTTGTTGCAATGGTGGGGTTGGAATTGTTGCAGTTTGCCTTTGGACGGGTGGGCGCAGCCCCATCGGTGACATTGGTCGCGGGGTCAAAGATATTGCGGGCGCGGGGCGGGGGGTGAAGGTTTCCGTGCTTTTATTTTCCGCCTTTGGTTTTTCCGGGGGGGTGATTGGTTGAATCACGGGTTGTTGTGGCACAATTACAATGTTTGATTTTTGTGGGGCCGTGGTCGTGTCTTTTATGCGTTTTGTGCGTGGGCGGACAATCAAGTACAATCCGATTAGGCCGATAAAAAGTGCCGCGATTAGTGAAATATAAAAGTCCGGTTTAATTTCGGAACGGTTCGCCTGAAGCGTGCCAAGGTATTCCCAATGTGCCGCCGACAGCATATCGAAACCGTAATTTGTATTCATCCAAAGGGTTGTTATAAGCGTAATCGACAACAACCATAAAATGCCCAATAAAAATTTTTCAAAAAATCTTTTCATAGCGTTTAAATTATATCACAATTGTGATAAAGTAAAAAGTGTTATGATGAATTTGAATTATCTTTTTGATGATATCCATGAAATGCAGGCATGTTGGGTTGAAGATTGTGCAACCGATGCGGCGGATTTGGCGGCGGCGGCTGACACCGTGTTGGAAAGTGGTGTGTCATTGATATCGGTACCTTGTGGGGCGACCGGTGAAATTTGGCCGTGGGTTGAAAAAAATAATATCAAAATTGTAAATCGTTTTAATTTTGTTATTGATAAAGATGTTATTGATGCGGTATCGGAATTGTCGCGGTCTGTGACCGGGGCATTCAGGTTCGGTGCGGTCGGTGCCCAGGTTTTTGTTCATGTGTCGGATTTGTCGCAATTTTGCGATGCGATGAAACCCGTGCGAAATGATTTGTTTTTTGATAAGACTTTTTCTGTTGCGATTGATATCGATGAAATGCGCGGGGGGACGTGGTCGGCGGTGTTTGATGCGCTGCGCGAAATTGCGCCCGATGCGATTTTGATAACGGCGCATGGCGATTCGTTTGATGCAAATTCTGATTTCGTCGGAATTGTTTTTGATATGCTAAATAATTGGAATTTGAAGTCAGATTTGCATTTGTGGTTTGGAAAAAATATGTTTCGGGTAAGTCAGGTTTTGCGCCTGTGTCAGAAAATTCAACCAGAACTTGTTCAAAATATGCGCGTGTTCACGGGCGCGTGAGTACAATATATTTCGGTTCCGCCGTTCCCGCCATATTCTTTTTTTGATAGCGTGTTTTGATAATGTCGTGCGGCGAGTCCGCTTCGCAAAGGTTCGTGTTTTTTACCTGATTCAAAATCCAATCATAGTATTCCCAATGGTCTGTGCCGATTATAATTTTACCGTCCGTCGCTAAATTTTTTGATAATAAATTTAGGAAATCCGCGTTTAGCAGTCGGCGTTTTTCGTGCCGCGCCTTTGGCCAGGGGTCGGGGTGCAAAATCCATATTTCGTTAAAAGCGTAATTGCCGTCATTCAAAACGATTCGCACGTCGTCCGGGAAAATTCGTATGTTTTTATATTCGTCCAAAACCGCGCCATTTTCATCGCAAATGCCAGAGAGCAGGGCGGCAACGCCGTTCATAAACGGTTCGGCGCCAAGTATGATACGGTTCGGGTTTGCAATGGCCAATTCCCGCACGTGTTCGCCCGAACCGAAACCGATTTCAAGTATATCGATTTTTTCATTCGTGCGCGGGCAAAGCGCCGGCAAGGTGTCACGAACCAGTGATTCTTTGCGGGCGGATAATTTTTTGCCGTGGCGGCGGCCAAATGTTCTTATTTCTTGTTTTTCCATATATTTAGTATAAAATGCAAATGTTAAAAACACAAGGATTTGATTATGAGAACGGGTTTATCGGAAGATTTAATCGCACGCGTTTTGGGCGCGGCACCGAAATATACGATTGCAGAATTAGAGGAAAAATTCCCGCCACGCGATTTGCCCGATGGCGCGATGGTGACGCGTTTCGCGCCCAGTCCCACGGGTTTTATGCATATTGGGAATTTGTATGGGGCATTGATTGACTATAAATTGGCGTCGCAATCGGGTGGGGTGTTTATGTTGCGTATCGAAGATACAGATACAAAACGCGAAGTGTCCGGCGCCGTTGATGTTGTTAAAAGGGCGATGGCTGATTTTGGTTTGAAATATAATAATGATGAAAAATATGGTCCATATTATCAATCGCAGCGACGTGATATTTATCATTCGGTTGCGGCGGAATTGTTAAGACGTGGGTTGGCATATCCGTGCTTTTTGACGGCGGATGATTTGGAACGCATCCGTGGCCAACAATCGGCGGCGGGCTTTGCCACCGGCGTATACGGCGAATTTGCACGCGACCGGGATATCACACCCGACGAAATCAAAAAATATTTGGATAATGGTGCGGTTCCGACGATTCGGTTGTATTCAACCGGTGACCCGGCGAAAAGAATTTTTTGTAAAGATGCGGTGCGTGGGTCGATTGGTTTCCCGGAAAGTAATGAAGATTTGGTTCTGATTAAATCGAATGATGGTTTGCCGACATATCATTTTGCGCATTTGGTTGATGACCACTTTATGCGAACGACGCATGTTGTTCGTGGTGAAGAATGGTTGCCGTCGTTGCCGTTGCACTATCAATTGTTTCGCATGATGGAATGGACGCCACCGGTTTATATCCATACGGCAACATTGGATAAAATCGACAGTGAAACGGGAAAACAACGCAAGATGTCCAAACGCAAAGACCCGGAATGTAATGTTGCGTTCTTTTTACAAGAAGGTTGGCCGGTGGAATCTGTGTTGGAATACCTTGGCAACATTTTGGCATCGGGTTATGAAGAGGCAAAGTTAAAAGGTGCGGTGAAAAATTTCTGGGAATATGAAATGAAACCGAAAAAAATTCCGATGTCGGGTGCACTGTTCGATATGAAGAAATTGGAATGGTGGGCCAAGGAGTATATCGGCGCGATGACGGTTTCCGATTTGGTAAAATCTGTGGTGACATGGGCGAATGAATACGGTGATGAAAAACAAAAGAAACAGGTTGCCAATCAAGATTATTTGACGGCGGTGTTGGCCATTGAACGCGATAATCCACGGCGTATACGTAAAGATTTTATTACTTGGAAACAAACACTTGAAATCGAAGAATTTTTCTTTGACGAATTGTTTGTGCCGAATACAGAATATAAATATAATGCGGACGTGTTGCACGCGTTTTTAGAAAACTTTGATATCGCCGATGACAAAGACGCGTGGTGGAATAAAATTGTCGCGATTGCCGAAAAATTTGGTGTTAAAAATGGCGATGTTGCGATGGATTTGCGTGTTGCACTTTCGGGGCGGACAAACACGCCGGACCTTTATTCCATTATGCAGGTAATGGGCGGTGGACGCGTTGTAAAAAGGATAAAGGCATTATTATGACGGTGGTTAAAAATCGTAAAAATGTTCGAACGAAATTAAAGTCTGTGCGGCACGATAGGCATGCGTCGCGGTTGTTGCGGTGTCTGCGTGCGACGGGGCTTTTTCGATGGGAACGCCGGTCAACGCATGGCGAAGAAGTGTTGAATATCCTAACGCATGGAATTGGTATTGGGCTTGCGATTGCGGGTTTAACATTACTTGTTGTGTTCGCGGCAATTTACGGAAACGCTTGGTCGGTTGTGTCGTGTGCGATTTTTGGTGCAACGATGTTCACGCTTTATTTTGGGTCAACAATGTGCCATGCACTTATTGGGCGGCGCGGTGAATGCTTTTTTGAAGTATGGGACAGTGTTGCCATCTATGCGTTAATTGCCGGTACATACACGCCGTTTTTGTTGGTGAATTTGCGCGGCGGTTTGGGTTGGACGGTGTTCGGAATTTTATGGGCGATTGTAATTTTTGGTGCAATAGTCAAAATTCGTAATCCCCGGCAACAGCCCAAATGGGTTGTCGCACTTTATTTGTTGATGGGGTGGACATTGATATTTATTTTGCCGATTATGTTGGCACGTGTGCCGGCGCGGGGATTATGGTTTATACTTGCCGGTGGACTTTCATATTCGATTGGGGTGATATTTTACCTTTGGCGAAAATTAAAGTTTTCACATGCGATTTGGCATTTATTTGTAATCGCCGGAACGGTGTGTTTTTTCTTTGCAGTTCTTTACGGCGCAATTTTGGATGTGTAGTAAAAGACCACCTCCCGGCGTTCCACGCCGTACTCCTCCGCAGGAGGAGAACTTTGCACTCTGGAATCACTCACTAACCACTTACACTGACCACTAACACTGATATTGACTTTTCGATTCGGTTGTAATATAATGCGTTCGTTATGAAGCAATTTTTGTTCTTTTTCACAACCACGACCACAACGACCCCCGCGGGGGTACGGTAATTTCTATTTGCGTTTTTTATGGCGCACGAATATAATCAAACAGTTTGAAAATCTTACAATAAAAAAAGGAATTTATTATGTCATATCCAATTGAAACTATACGGCACTCACTGGCGCACGTGATGGCGGCGGCGGTGCAAAAATTACACCCGGATGTAAAGTTCGCGGGTGGTCCGGCGATTGAAAATGGATTTTATTACGACTTTGATACCGAATACCGTTTTTCCGAAGAAGATTTTGAAAAGATTGAACGGGAAATGCGCGAATTGATTAAATCTAATGGTCGTTTTGAACAGAAAATTGTCGATTTGGACGAAGCGAAAAAAATCTTTGCGGATCAACCATATAAAATGGAATGGTTGAATGAATATGATGCGGCGGGCGAAAAACTATCGATTTATACTTTTCGCGATTTTACCGATCTGTGTCGCGGGCCGCATGTGGAAAGTTCCAAAGATTTGCCGCGTGACGGTTTTAAGATTCGCAGTGTAGCCGGTGCGTACTGGAAGGGGGATTCGAAAAATAAAATGTTGCAACGTATCTATGTTGACGCGTTTGCAAGTAAAGAAGAATTGGATAACTTCCTTAAAATGCAAGAAGAAGCCGCAAAACGCGACCATAGAAAAATTGGAAAAGAAATGGACCTTTTCCATTTTGAACCGGAATATGCGCCGGGTGCGGTGTTTTGGCACGATAAAGGTTTTAAGATGTATCGTAAACTTATCGAATACATTCGTGCGCGCCAGGAAAAGGCGGGGTATATGGAAATTTCAACACCGTCGGTTATGGACCGGTCTTTGTGGGAACGGTCGGGCCATTGGGCAAAATATGGTGCGCATAATTATTCGGGAACAACCCAAGATGGTAAAACTTTCTGTGTAAAACCGATGTCTTGCCCGGGCGGAATGTTGGTGTTCGGTCAAGGGATAAAATCTTATAAAGATTTGCCGATGTATTTGGCAGAATTTGGCAAGGTCAATCGGTACGAGGCCGCAGGCGGGCTTTCCGGAATTTTGCGTGTTCGTGAATTTACCCAAGACGATGCGCATATTTTCTGTACCGAAGAACAACTTGAAGCAGAGGTTGTGAAAATCTTGCGCTTTATCAAGGATATTTATGGCAAGTTTGGGTTTGATAAAATTACAATGAAGTTGGCAACACGTCCATTGTCAGAGTTTCGTATCGGGTCTGATGAAGTGTGGGACCGCGCCGAAGGTGCGTTAAAGCACGCGTTGGATGCAAATGGTATCGAATATGAAATTGCAGAAAATGATGCCGCGTTCTATGGACCAAAAATCGATAATTATTTGCGTGATTCAATGGGGCGCGTTTGGCAGTGTGGAACCGTGCAATTGGATATGAATTTGCCAGAGCGATTCGATTTGTCATATATTGGTGAAGATGGTGAACGTCATCGTCCGGTTATGTTGCATCGCGCGATGCTTGGGTCAATTGAAAGATTTATGGGAATTTTGATTGAATCAACGGGGGGTAATTTGCCGTTATGGTTGTCGCCGGAACCGGTGGTTGTTGTGCCGATTTCTGAAAAATATCGCGAATATGCCGAAAGTGTTGTTGCAGATTTGCGTGCGGCGGGTGTGTATGCACGGGGCGATTATCGCGATGAAAAGGTCAATTACAAGGTTCGCGAATTGTCTGTGGCGAAGACCCCGATTGTCGCCGTCGTTGGTGAAAAAGAGGCGAACGATAAAACCGTGACACTGCGTCGTTTGGGTGTTGAAAAGCAAGATGTTGTTCCGCTTGCAGATTTTGTGGCCCAGATGCAAGATGCGGTTAAATTGCCGTTATAGTGGCTAGTGTAAGTGTTAGTGGTTAGTGCCCGGTGGTTTTTTAACCACCGGGTCCAAAAAAAGGAAAGGATATGAAAAAAATAATTTTAGTTTTTGTTATGTTGATGCCGGTTGTGTTGGGCGCGTGCACGCGGTCTTGCGAAACCGAACCGATTGTCGAACAAAATCATAAACTGATTGTGCCACCAAACTTTGGTGCGCGTCCCACAAAATAATTTTTGTGATATCGTTTTTTTATGATATAATATCCCATATCAAAGGGAGAAAATATCATGAGTGATACAGAAGAATTAGAACTTTTAGATTTAAATGACGCCGATGATACGGTTGACGAAGGTTTGCCGGATGCGGTGCCTTTTGTCACGCCGCGGCCACATCGGCCTTGGTTGCTGTTGGCGATTGGCGTTGCAATTATCGTTTTGGCGGTCGTTATTATCGTCCGCGTGGTTAGCAATAATTCTTCGTCTTCGATAGAGGTTGATTTGGGTGCGCCCGTTATGGTTGAAGAACGCGAACCGGAAATGATTATGCCCGCGCCGCGTCCGATGCCTGTGCCACAACCGGTACAGGTTCAACCGATGCCTGTGCAACAAATGCCGGTGGGTGATATGCGGCCCGCGCCCGTGCCACAGCCCGTCCAGGTTGCACCGCAACCGGTTCAGGTTGTTCAGCCCGCGCCACAACCGGTGGAGGTTGCACCACAACCGAATCAAAATGTTCGTGTTATCGAAGATAGAAAAGATGTGACCTTTAATCCGGAACGTGCGACGGTAACGCCAAAGCCAATTCCGGCGCCGGCGCAGAAGGAAGTGAAAACACCGGCAAAACCGAAACCGGCGCCAAAGCCCGCCGCGCAAAAGGTTGCAAATGGTGGTTGGTATGTGCAATTTGGTTCATATGGCACACGCGCCGCCGCCGAAGCCGCCGAGAAAAAAATTCGCAACGGTCACCAGAATTTGTTCGCGGGCAAACAGTTCGTGATATTGGCCGCGGTATTGCCGAACGGAACGACGACATATCGTTTGCGTATTGCGTTCGCGTCTTCGGGTGATGCAAACGGATTTTGTCGCAATGCAAAGTCCGATGGGCTTGATTGCTATGTTGCGAAATAGCAAGGTGAAAGGAGTTTGATATGTTTGGAAGATTGGGTTGGATGGAAATACTGGTTATTGTTTTGCTGTTGGTCATATTGTTTGGCCATGCAAAGATTCCGGGAATGATGCGGAACCTTGCCAATGGGTTAAAGGTCTTCAAGAAAGAAATGAAAACTGATGATAAAAAGGCGATTGCGGCGGATTCTAAATCCGCACCGAAAAAGAAACCCGCGGCGCATCGGGTGCAAAAAAAGAAATAAAAATAGGCGGTGAAAACCGCCTGTTTTTATGGTGTGAAATATGAATATTGCTGATATCGATGACGCTTATAGTGTAGCAGTTCTTAGGATGACGTCACCCCGCGGTAGCGCGGGGTCCAGTTTTTGCGAATGCAAAAACTTGCGTCGCAGACAGTAAATAAAAAGTGCGACGCCGCATTTCGCGATCGTCGCATTCCATGCGGGGCAGGTTTACGGCGATGCCGTAAACTGGGCACCGCTCTTCAGCGGTGTGACGTTTCTCTGGAATAATTTTTTGTGATTGAATGTGGAAAAAAACTAGGGAGAGAAGTAGGCTGGAAAAAGCAAAATTCAACAATCTCTTGATATTGTGTGTTTGTGTGTTAGTATAGGACCAGTGTCTGATTAATAAAAGGATAAAAAATGACTCAACAAAATAATCAACAAATGACTCTTGCGGAGATTGTAGAACAGAAAAAATCTCAGGGAATGAGCATAGTTTTTGAATATGACAATAAAAGGGTTCCTGTTGTAAAGCAGAAAAAGAATTGGCTTGGCAGGTCAAAGGGTTATGTGGCAGATTATAGATACTGGAATTGGTATTCTATTATTGAAAACGGGAATGAGTGGATTAAGGTTGGGGCCACGTTCAGTGACGGGACACCACTAGCAAATGAGTGGTTCAAGTATGGGGAAAAACAAATGCCGAACGTCAAATACGATGAAGTTGTGCAATCAATTTATCGTGATGTTGAAAAGTTGTATAATGAACAGGAGGATGCGAAACGAAAACTGCGTAAATCGGAAGAGGAGAGAAAACGTCAAGAAAAAGCCGCAGAAATAGCGGCGGCAAAATCGAGGGTGTATTTGCGGTTGGCTGCTGAAGTTCAACAAATAAAGAGATAAAAAATAAACAGGCGATTTTGGTCGCCTGTTTTTATGTTCTTATTTTCTTACTTTCTTTTTTCGTGTTCTTCTTGTTCTTCGATTGTCATGGTGGCAAGTGGTCGCGCCAGCATTCGTGAAAGGCCGATTTCATCGCCGGATATAACACTGTATCCAAATGTGCCGTTTTCGATTCGGTCAAGTGCGTTGTTTATTTTGGCAAGCAAGTTATTGTCGCGTTCCGCCATGCGCAGTGTCATGGATGTTTCCTGTTCCGCGGTCGCGTTATCAAATTCGTCGCCTGTAATCGAAGAATTTGCAACCGTTGTCGCGGTCACCGAATTTAGTGCCGCCGTATTTTGGCGTGTGATTTCTTCCTTTTGTGCGGTCAGCAAATGATAAAAATACGCCAAATGTTCCGGACACATATAAGGTTCAGATTTTTTCGGTGTGTATTTTGGTGGAAGTTCAATTGTTTTGTAATTTGCGTTTGCCATGTTTTTATCCTTTTAATTCTGCAATCCATGCGGCCAATGTTTCTTCGTCCATAAGGCCGCTGCGTGCCTCTATTAATTCGCCGTTTTTGAATGCCAGTACACTTGGGATTCCACGAATACCGAATTTTGCCGGTGTGCGTCTGTTTTCATCGTTGACTTCGAATTTAACAAAGTTTACATCGTGTATCTTTTCCGATGTTGATTCAAAGATTGGACCAAACATACGGCATGGTCCGCACCATGGCGCCCAAAAGTCAACAAGTGTTAATGCACCGTCAATTAATTCAGTGAAATTTTCATCTGTGGCATGTTTTACCGACATATTTTTTCTCCTTTGCTGGTTGATATTTTGCACAAGTGTATTATAATTCGAACAAAATGCAAGGGAAAACGCAAAATGAATAAAATCATATACTTAGATGCCGCAGCGACCGCACAAAAACCGGATTGTGTCATTGATGCCGAAGTGGATTTTTTGCGAAATTCGTATGCCAATGCGGGGCGTGGAATTTGTGCGCGGGCGGTCGCGGTTGATGATATGGTTGGGGCCACGCGGCGGCGCGTTGCGGAATTTATAAATGCGGATGCGAATCAGGTTGTCTTTACATCGGGGGCGACGGATGGGCTAAATCGTGTTGTGAATATATTGACGCGACAACCGGGATACGCGGAAATGTCAACATTTGCGGTGTCGGATCTTGACCATCATTCGGCGCGTTTGCCGTGGCAGGAGTTAATGTGTCTTGGTAAAATTCGCAAGATGTTTAAATGTGAATTGGACGAAAATTTTGATATAAATCCAAATTCAATTCCAAAAACGGACTTTCTAATCATAACCGCGATGTCAAATGTTTTGGGGCGGGCGCAAGATGTGCGTGCAATTATTGCCGCCGCGCGACGAAAAAATCCGAATGTTGTGACGATTGTTGATGCATCGCAATATGTTGTTCATGAAAAGATAGATGTAAAGGAATGGGACTGTGATTTCTTGGTGTTTTCGGGACATAAAATTGGTGCGGATACAGGTGTTGGAATTTTATATATTCGCGATTCAAAGAAATTATTCCCGGACAAGTTCGGCGGTGGAATGGTTTTGCGTGTCGGTGGTATGGAATCCGCACCAAAGGGTTCGGGGGGCGCATTGTTTTACGAAAATAATCCAGATCTTAATCTTATTTTGAACGAATCCCCTGAAATGTGGGAGGCCGGAACATTACCACTGACCCAGATTGCGGGATTGACGCCGGCAATTGATTATTTGGAAAAAAATCGGCCGAATCTTGATTTGATAAAATATGCGTATGATGAATTAGTAAAAAATCCAAAGGTGAAAATTCTAACCACGCGCGATGCGGCGATTTTAAGTTTTGTTGTGGACGGTATGCATCCGTTGGATGTTGGCGCGTTGATTGGTGCGAATAATATATGTGTGCGTGCGGGGAATATGTGCGCCGCGTGGATTCATGCGCGTATGGGTATTCCGGGGTCAATTCGAATTTCGGTTGGATCACAGAATACAATTGACGATATAAACAAAGCAATCGATGTGATAAATAAAATAGTGAAATAAAAATGGCATTTACAAAAGATGATATTATTGGCGCACTGAAAACGGTATTTGATCCGGAAATTCCGGTGAATATTTGGGATATGGGTTTGGTGTATGATATTGATATCGCGAAAGATTCCGTCAATATAAAAATGACCTTTACCAGTCCGACATGCCCCATGATGGAAGATATTTTGACCCAGGTAAAAAACGCGGTGTCGGCCGTTGTTGCACCGGTTCCGGTTAATGTTGAATTGGTGTGGGAACCAGCGTGGGATTTGTCGCGTATGTCCGATGCGGCACGCATAGAATTGGACCTTACAAACAGTGGTTGGTAAAAATGAAATTTGAACAAATAAAAAAAACTTTGGATTCCATTATTGACCCGGTTGAAAAATTGGAATTCGTTATGGATTTGGGTAAAGAATT
Source organism: uncultured Pseudomonadota bacterium (assembly GCA_902787305.1). Taxonomy (GTDB): domain Bacteria; phylum Pseudomonadota; class Alphaproteobacteria; order Rs-D84; family Rs-D84; genus Enterousia. The sequence continues at coordinate 18,900 of CADAFS010000012.1, forward strand.
GTCGCCGGTGCCGGCGGGCGCGGTGTGCAGCGAAATTTTGGGTTGCACATCGTTTGTTCAGATTTGTCGGGAAAAAAACAATTTCTATGGCGTGGCGGATTCGGCAATTGTGCGTGGAATTTTGTATATAATTTTGTCGATTGTTGATGGGAAAACGCCGGATGAAATACGGCAAATTGATTTGGAAAATATGTTTTTGGAACTTAAAATAAACATCGGTGCGGCGCGATTGAATGGGGTCAATTCTATGATTCGTTTTTTGAAAAATTTGTGATACAATACAGACGATAAGGATTTTATTCAGGGGTAAAAATGAACGAAGAAGAAAAAATGTTTCGTATCGGGTCGGCAATGCTGATTTTGGTTGTTGCGCTTACGGTCGCATTACAAGTGTGTTATCGGACACAAAACAGGGAACGCCGAGATGTGCGCCGGAAAATTCGTGAAACGCAACAGGATATCGCGTTGGCCCAGACGGATTTTGCAACGCTGGTGCGGCCGGAAAATTTGCGTAATGCGATGGATATAAGTGGCCTTTCAAAAGTTGAAGCAATAAGTTTTAATAAATCGGTTGAAATTCAAGAATTGCCAGATAGAATAGATAATAAATAATGTTCGAAGTAGGAAGGGATATTTTCAAACATGGAATCACAGGTGCCATCGGTAATGCGGTGGGGCACAAACGTTTGCGTTTGGTTCATAGACTTTTCCTGGCGGCGTTCATTGTCTTTGCGGGACGGACAATTCAACTTGCGGCCAAAGGGTCGGACAGTGTGCGCCAAGGTGTGGGAAAATCTGAATGGGTTGTAAAGCGTGCCGATATTATCGACAGAAATGGCGAGATATTGGCCAAAAATTTGATGTCTTGTGATATATGGTTGACACCAAGACAAGTCAAAGAAAGTAAGAAAGACAAAGTCGCGCAGTTTATTTATGAACTTTTCCCAAGTGAATATTCGGTTCAAAAAGTTCTGGATATAATTGATGCGTCGAAACGCGTGCGCATAAAAAAAATGGCAACGGAAGATAAGTGTCGGGATGCGTTGAAAAAACGTTTTGATGGTGTGGAAATTGTTCCGGAGCAAAGACGTATATATCCAAAAGATAGCTTGTTTGCAAACATCGTTGGATTTGTTGGGAAATCGGATAAAGATGATGTTTTGAAAGGGCGCGCCGGTATTGAAAAACAGTTTGAAGATTATTTGATAAATAATACCGAACCGTTGCAATTATCACTTGATTCGCGGATTCAGGCCGTGTTTTACGAACAACTGATTCGGGCGGTTGATATGTATCGTGCCAAGGGTGCGATGGGAATGTTGATGAATTCACGGACCGGTGAAATGCTGGCCATGGTGTCGTGGCCAAACGCCAATTTCAAACGTTCGATGTTTCCGCCACTGAACGGGACATATGAATTTGGTTCGGTGTTCAAGGTGTTTAACACCGCCATGGCAATTGAAAATGGAATTACAAAAGAATATCCGGTCACAAAACCGTATCCGATAAAAGATAAATTTAATCGTACGGTTTATAGTATTTCGGATGTGCGGACTTTTAAGCCGCCACGTCCGTATTTAACTGTCGATGAAATAATGTTGCATTCTTGTAATGTGGGCAGTGCCCAGATAGCGCACGATTTGCCGTATGGCACGCAACAGGAATTTTTGCATAGAATTCATATTGATGAACCATTGACACTTGATTTTGGTCGAACGGCAAAACCACAAATGCCGCGTCAATGGGGGCCGGCAGAACGCGCGACGGTTTCAATAGGCCAGGGTATAAATGTCACGGCAATGCATGTGTTATTGGGTATAAATTCAATGATAAATGGCGGTATTTATATTTATCCGACAATACTTAAAAAAGAAATTGGGCCCATGGTTGGTGAACGCGTTTTGGCACCGGAAATATCGGAACGATTGCGCAATATTATGTATCGTATCGCCGAAGAAACAACCGGTCGTAATGCGCGTGTCGTTGGAATGAACATCGGTGGAAAGACGGGAACCGCGGAAAAGCATATCGGCGGTCAGACAGACCGGTCAAGAAATATGACGACTTTTGTTGGTGTGTTTCCAATAGAGGCACCACAATATATAATCATGGTCACAATCGATGAACCGCAAAAAACCGAAGCGTCAAGTAATCAACGAACGGCGGCATATAATGCGGTGCCGACCGCTGGAAAAATATTGAATGCGATACTGCCGTTGCTATTTGAATAATTTTAGGTTATAATAATCCTGACAATAAAATAAGAGTGATAAAGTTGAAAACCATAGTTGAAAAATCCATGCTGGGGCGGGCATGGGTGGTGTCGGATTGTAATGATACGTCAAATGACGATGATTTAATGCGCTGTGTGTTGCATAATCGTGGCGTTGTAGATTCAGACACAGAAAAATTTCTTAACCCGTCAATTCATGACTATATGCCGGACCCGTTTGTGTTGCGCGATTGTGAACGGGCGGTTGATGTTATTGCCGATGCAATTTTGAAAAATGAAAAAATTGCCGTGTATGGCGACTATGATGTCGATGGTGTGACATCAACCGCGATATTTGTGAAATATCTGCGTGCCATTGGTGCGAATGTGATTTGGCATTTGCCCACGCGTGAAGGCGAAGGTTATGGCCTAAACAGTGATGCGGTGCATAATTTGTATGAAAAGGGTGCGCGATTGCTTATAACCGTGGATTGTGGTATAAGTGGCGGCACAGAGGTTGAAAAGGCCAAGCAATTGGGGATGCGTGTTGTTATCACCGACCATCATTCGCCTGATGCGGTGATTCCGGCGGCGGATGCGGTTGTGAATCCAAAACGTGTGGACGATGATTCGGGTTTAACATACCTTGCGGGGGTTGGTGTTGCGTTTTTGGTTTTGGTTGCGTTGAATCGAAAACTAAAGTCCATTGGAACCCCAGAATTGTTAGATAAAATAAATTCCGTGAATTTGATGGAATACCTTGATTGTGTGGCATTGGGGACAATTTGTGATACCATGATTTTGGTTGGATTAAATCGTGCGTTTGTTGCGACGGGATTAAAAGTTTTGTCGTTGCGGCAAAATGTAGGATTAAAGGTATTGATGCAGGTTGCCAAGGTGGACAAGATTTCGGTATATGCCGCCGGGTTTGTTTTGGGACCGCGTTTGAATGCGGCGGGGCGGCTTGATTCGGCAAGTCCCGCACTTGATTTATTGCTTACGGATAATCCGTTGATTGCGCATGATTTGGCGGTAAAACTTGATGAATTAAATCAGGAAAGAATCGGTATTCAAAATGCGATTATGGACCAGGCAACGGCACTTGCCGATAAATGTTGCGAGTGCGGAAAAAGCAGTTTGTTTATTTGTGGTGACAATTGGCATGGTGGCGTTATGGGAATTATCGCCGGGCGCATAAAAGATAGGTATAATTTGCCGACCTGTGTTGCGACACGTATTGATGGGGTGATAAACGGTTCGGGGCGTTCGATTGCGGCGATAAATTTGGGTGCAATTATCCATGACGCGTTGGCGCGCGGAATAATTACCGAAGGTGGCGGACATGCGGCGGCGGCGGGGTTTTCATTGCCCGCGGTCCACGAAGCGGAATTTTGTGAATTCTTGGAACAGTCGGTGTTGGCACAGTTAAACGGCGCAAGGCCAAATTGTGATGTGTTGGTTGACGCGGAAATGGACGCCGCGGGCGCAACATTGCAATTGGTTAGGAAATTGCAAAAATTGCAACCATTTGGCCAGGGCAACCCAGAACCGATTTTGGCATTGCGTGGGGCGGTTTTGAATTTCGCAACGGTGATGGGGCATGGTGCGACGCATTTGCGCGGTGCGTTTCGGACATCGACGGGTGGGCGTCTTGATTTTGTCGGATTTAATTTGGTTGGAACGCCGGTTGGTGATTTTTTACTGGACGATGCGAACATAAATACTAAAATAATGGTGTTGGGGCGTCTTTGTGAGAATTCTTACAATGGTCGCGTAAATGCACAATTTGTATTGGAAGATATTGCGTTATGATAACACAAAAACAGTTGGATATTTTTGATGAAAAAATTCGCGCGGCGAATTCGATATTTTTGTTCGCACATAAAAATCCTGATGGCGATGCGATATGTTCGGTGCTGGCGATGGCGCGGCTTATTGAATTAAACTATGACAAAGAAGTGACATGTGTGTATGACGGCAATATACCTGATAACTTGGACGATGTGCCGTTGCGAAAAAGATTTCGTTTCTTTGAAAAAATTGAAGAAGACGCGCGCGTGGATGTTGCGATTGTTATGGATATGGATTGTCGTGTGACGCATAATATCGGTGGCGCGGCGCGGTTTATGGAACGCGCAAGTGACGTAATTGAAATTGACCATCATCAAAACGAAGACAAAGATTGTTGTGCGCTGTGCATTGATGATGATACGGCGGCGGCAACGGCGGAAATTGTTTATGAATTGATGAAGCGCGCCGGGTGGCAGGCGGACTTTGTTGTATGGCGTTTGTTGATGACCGCGATTATTACGGACACGGGTTGCTTTAAGTATGTGAAAAACGGAAATGTGTTGCGAATTGCGGCGGATTTGGTGGATGCGGGTGTTGATATTCAACGCACAATTAGTGGTCTTAATAACAAACCGCGAAAAACAATTGTGACCGAAGCCGCATCTGTGGGTGCAACGGAATTTTATTTCAAGAATCGCGTTGCACTTGCGGTAATTGATAATCATCAATATAAAAATATCGATGGTCGTGGGGAAACGGTTTTGAATTTGCTGGGGCAAATGCATGGGGTGGAATACATCGTGTTATTAAAGGAACAAAAACCGGACCAAATTGGTGTTTCGTTGCGTGGACGCGGCCGACCGGTGAATACGATTGCGGTTGCACTTGGCGGTGGCGGGCATGAATTTGCCGCGGGTGCGGTCATGCACGACAGTTTGGAAAATGTGAAAAAGAAAGTTTTAGATTTATTCGGAAAGGAGGTAAGAAAAAAATGTTAAAAAAATTTCTGTTTATGATTTTTGCACTGTTGCCGTTAAATGTTTTCGCGGCCGTTGACGCGTCGGTGGTTGCGCGCGCGGAAAAATATCTGAATGCGATTACCGGCATAACCGGCGATTTTGTTCAGACGAATAATGGAAAACAAGAACCCGGAACATTTTCGCTGTTGCGGCCGGGGCGTGTTAGATTGGATTATAAAAATTTGCCGATTCAATTGATGGCGGACGGTTCGGATTTATATTTCTATGATGAATCTTTGGATCAAATTACGACCGTGCCACTTACCAGTACGCCTGCCGGAATTTTGGTGCGGAAAAAAATAGATTTGCAAAACGCCGACATCAATGTTGTGGACACGACCGAAGGTGCGCGCACTTTTGCGTTAAAGATGAACCTGCGTGGCCAGGAAGGTTTGGGAAATATGACAATTGTGTTTGATAAAAAACCGGTTGCAATCAATTCTTGGACGATTGTTGATGCGGTTGGGAACAAAACGGATGTCGTATTCAATAATTTGAAAACTAAAACCGATTTTGGTAAAAACTATTTTCAAATTCAACGCCACAAAACGGTCAGTACCAGTGGCGGCGACGATTTTTACGATTAAAAATGTTTGGAATAAGTTGGGCGGAATTTATCGTTATTTTGTTGGTTGCCGTTTTGGTGATACCGGCGCGGTATTGGCCTGATGTTGCGCGGGCACTCGCGCGGGCGGTAAAATTTATTCGCGCTATAATATGGAAAATAACGGACGCGTCCGAAAAAATCAAAGAGCAAATTGAACTTGAACAACCGATAACCGATATTGTGAACACAACAACACGCGATATGTTGGATACTATTTCGGTGCGGCGCAAAAAACGAAAGACAACCAAATGAAGAAAATGACAATCATGCAACATTTCGCCGAACTGCGCCGCCGCATTTTGTGGGTGGTTGCGTTTTTCGTGGTGGCGTTTGTTGGTGGTTGGTTTGTTGCGCCCTTTGTGCAAGAGTTTTTGACCGCGCCGCTGTTGGGTGTGTGGCGCGATGCGCAATTGCTCTATACGGGAATAACCGATGGTTTGATGGTGCAACTGTCTATTGCGTTGTTGATTGCGATTATGGTGACAACGCCGTTCGCGCTGTATCAGGTGTGGAAATATGTTGCGCCGGGATTGCATAAAAATGAAAAAAAATTTGTGGTTTCGATTTTTGTGTTTTCGCCACTGTTGTTTGTTGCGGGTGTTGCGTTTGCGTTTTATTTGCTGTTCCCGTTTGTGTTCAGGTTTTTTATAGAACTAAACGAATCGGCACCGGTGCCGGCGGTGATAATGCCCGCGGTGCGCGACTATATCGGTTTTGCGATTGGTTTGTTAAAGGTTTTTGGAATTGCGTTTCAATTGCCTTTGGTTTTGGTGTTGCTGAATCGTGCGGGCGCGTTGCCACGCGAACGTGTTGTCGCGATGCGGCGATACGCAATAATTTTTATCGTAATCGCGGCGGCGGTTTTAACGCCGCCCGACATAGTGTCACAAATCTTGCTCGCCGTGCCAATGCTGGCACTGTTTGAATTGAGTATTTTGTTGATGAAGAAATAGTGAGTGTTAGTGTAAGTGGCTAGTGCGTGGGGCAAAACCCCACGTTTTTGTTGTTGCGGACCAAAGTTCCCCTCTGTCGCGCCTTTGGTGCGACGAAGAGAGGGGTGGCGGGTAGCACCCGCCGGGGTGTGGTATTCCGAATAATTCATAAAAAGATAAAGACCACCCCCCGGCGTTTCACGCCGTACTCCTCCGCAGGAGGAGAACTTAATTTTTTATTTTGAATAAAGTCAAATATGTGATATAATGCGTACGACGTGGCGGGTTGCCATGTTTAGGCGTAGAAACCTACGAGAAGCGTCCCTGTTTTTGTGGGACGATAAAGAAAAATCCCAACCGTGGGTTGGGGTGTTGCGAATATATTGAATAAGCAACGCAACTCTTCTCGTTGTTTCTAAGCCCCAATCCACACCGTGGCGTTTGTCATTGTGTGTTTGCGTTAATGGTTAGTGGGGAAAAATGAAACGTTATATTTTGATTTTTTCGATACTGTTTTATGCACCGTTCGCATATGGGGAAGATATTGTTGATGCGGATATGGCGCGGCAAATGGAACTTTCGAAATTAAAACGCGAAGTGAGTGAACTTGAAATCAAACTTTCCGAATGCAAACGAAAAAATAAAAACTGGCGCACGGCGACATGGATTGGTGCGGCGGGAACGGTTGCAACCGGCACCGCGGCAATAGTGCAGGGTGTAAAACTAAATAACCTTAAAAAAGAAAAAGCGAACGCAAAACAAAATGAAAAATAAAATTGTGATTTTAATTGGAATGTTTGCGTGCTGTGCGGTGCATGCCGAAACGGACTATATCGATATGCAAATTCATGAATTGCAACAACGTCGCGATGCGTTAAAGGCGGAATTGGACGCATGTGAAGAAAACACGCGTAAATTCAAAATCGCCGGTGTTGCAACACTTGGCGCGACGGGTGTTGGTGTGGTTGGAAACATCGCGTTGCATAACGAAATTAAAAAAATCGAACAATCCAAAAACGGCGGTGGGTATGGCGGGGGTGGTTCGGCGGGTACATTAAAAGCGGATACACGTTCAGAAGAACAAAAGGGAAATGATGAGTGTCAAACCTTGTACTGTGTGGATTTTCCAGACGAAGCCGCGGAGTATGGGTGTGAGTGCTAATTAAAGAACAACAAAAACCAAAAGGAGAAAAAATGAAAAAAACTTTGTTGTCTGTGACCGCCGCGTTGGCGGTAATTGGTTCGGCATGTGCGGTGCCGAGTCCTGCGGATCGTAAGGCGTTGTGTGAAAGACACCCAGATAAATATGTGTGGGTGGAAAAGACCCAGGCGTGTGTGCCAATAAATCCATGCAAATCTGATAATAGCGCGATACAAGAAGCATATTGCAATAGGGTATTCAAGAATGTGCAATTAGGTAATTGGACCGAAGGGGTCACCGCGGTAAAAGCATATTTACAAAAATATCTTGCGGTTGATATGACAAATAGTACTAGGGCGCTGCGGCGCGAAGTGGATACAAGTGTTTTTGGACAAGATTATATACCTGCAAAAACAAGTGATGGTGGATATATGGTATTTGAATTTGATGATTTATCTGATATTGCAGGTAGTGACAGGTATGATGGGGCTGTTGAATCTTCATGTATTATACAAGGAGGAAGATATAGTTTCGTTACTACCGAAGGTGATGGTTTGTATTGTTTGAATATGGATGAATCGGATTGTTCTGATATTTCTGAATTGGCATCTAGTATATTAAGAGATGTTTTATTTACTAGTGAATATAAAGAAGATTTTTTGCTCGGTGGAAATGTTTATAAAGGTTGTAAATTTATTGTCGAAAAATAAATGCACCCCACCCAATCGGGTGGGGTTTTGTTTTGGAATAGTGCATTTTTTGTGATATAATTATTGTATGAAAAGGTTTATCCGGGTTATCGCGGTCTGGGCTTTTGGCGCGTTGGTTGCGTCGTGTGATTTGCAACCTAAAATTGTTGCGTTGCCTGATACTGTTGGGGAATTTATTTCATCGCGATATCCAACATTACTTGCCGACCCAAAGACGGAACCGGAAATTTATAATTCGGCGGTTTCGGATTATGGTGTGTATGCGTCGCCTGATTTATATGGAACGGGGGCGGTTGATGAATATATAAACTATTCCGCGGTTGATGATTATGTGTTGCCGGAACAGGTTGAAGAAGCAGAAGATGTCCCGCAAGAGCCGGAATCAATTGCTGAATCGGAAACGCCCGCGCCGGTCGAAGAAGTTGAACCAGAGGCGGAAGATGTTGCGCCGGTTGAAACCGAATCGGATGTGTTGGAAATTCCCGATTACGAACCGGATGAAATTGTTGTGCCCGCGCGTGCGGTGGCGGGAACCGTTGTGGTGAAACGTGGCGATACACTGTATGCGATTGCGCGCGCGAATAACATGACGGTTGATGAAATCGCAAAGATAAATAACATTGCCGCGCCATATACGATTCGAATTGGCGATGTTTTGAAAATTGAAAAGCCGATTGAAAAACCCAAACCGGTTGTTGAAAATAAACCCGCTATAAAACCGAAAGTGGAACCAAAGGTTGAACCAAAAGCGGAACCGGTTGTGAAAGAAAAACCGAAAGACATGCCAAAAGAAACCCCAAAAGAATCGCCGAAAGAAAAAGTTGATGTGCGTGTGCCGGTGAAGACGATAAAGGTTGAAAAGGGCGATACTTTGTATTCGCTTTCGCGGTGCTATGCGGTGCCGGTCAATGATTTGGCGGTGATGAATAATTTGTCCGCGCCGTTTGCGTTGCGTGTGGGTGACAGTTTGCGTGTGCCGGATTTGGCGGAACGCGTGCCGGTGAAAAAAGATGTGACACCCAAAGTTGAACCGGTAAAAGTGCAACCGAAAACAGAAACCAAACCGAAAGAGCAGGCGAAAACGCAAATAAAGTCGCAGGCGAAAACCGAAAATAAAACAAAATCTGAAACGAAAACGCAAACAAAGCCCGCGCAAAAAACAACGGAAAAAACGAATCAGAAAAAAGTAGCCGAAACGAAAAAGAAACTCGATAAAAAAACAACAGAGAAAGAAGTTGAAACGAAAAAAGTTGCGCCTGCAAAAACGGAAACACCAAAAATTGCGGCGCGGTCATCAAGTAAGTTTTCTTGGCCGGTGCGTGGAAAAATCTTGTCGAATTTTGGTGCGAAAGATGGGGGGTTGTATAACGACGGAATCAACATATCGGCGGCGTTTGATTCGACGGTTTCCGCGGCGGAAAATGGCGTTGTTGCGTATGCGGGGAACGAAGTGCGCGGTATGGGCAACCTTATTATCATTCAACATAGTGACGGGTGGATGACGGTTTATGCACATTTGAATTCTATGTCGGTGCGGCGCGGTGCGCGCGTTAGTGTTGGTCAAAAAATTGGAACCGTTGGTCAGACAGGTAAAGTTTCGGTGCCACAATTGCACTTTGAAATTCGCAACGGAACCAAGGCGCACAACCCGATAAATTATTTGAAAAAATAAAACCGCCGATTTTGTCGGCGGATTATGTTTTTTGTTTTATGTTATTTCGTTATCGGTTGAACCTGGCCCCAGGATGCCTGGTACCCGCCGTCGCGTGTCAAAACAACCTTGGCATTTTTCAAATCAGAACAATCAAGGTTGCGGATTTTATAGGTCTTGGTGAAACGGCCTGGTTCGTCCACGGACAATGTCGGCAAATTCAAATCCATACATTTTGATTCACAACAATTAAAGTCGCCGCAATCGCCACATTGATAGATTTTCATTTTGTAATCTTTACCTGGACGCAGGTCGGTCACATCAACCGTCATTTTCACGCAATCGTCACCCTGTTTGAATTTGATGTGGCCCATTGGGGATGTGCCACCGCTGCTGTTGCGGGTGTACATTTGCGCCTTCATGCCTGGGCGCGCCATCGGTTGCATTTCGACAACTTCGACGGCTTCGGCTTCGTAAACCATGACCGGTTGATGGGTGCCATATTCGCGATGGTGTTTCTTTGCACCGTCCATTTGGTGATGGCCACCGCAAGTTGTGGAACATGCCGCAAGTAATGCGGTCGCCGCAAGTGTTAATGTGACGGTCGATACTTTTTTCAAGATGTTTGTCATTTTTTACCCCCTTTGGTTGTGACGATGAAATTATATTTTATTTTATTTCATTTTTCGTCAGGTATGATTCCCTATGGAAAAATTCCCCGCGGGTGCGGGGAATATCGATGCATTATGAACAAACGAATTAGAACATATAGCGCATGCCAATGTCGCCGGCAAAATTATGAATACCGGAATTGACATCTGCGTATGTATAGCGGAACGCAAGGTCAACCGCAAATATGCGCCAATCAAATGTCACACCCAGTGCGCCCATCGCGGAAAACTTTGTCGGGTCGTTTTTGTTTGAACCAACACCCGCGACATCGCGCGTCTGTTCAACGAACGCGACACCGGCACCAAGCCCGACGAACGGGCGAATCATTTCATAGTCGCCAAAGTCCATATATGCGTTCATCAACAATGTGTTCAATTTTGTGTCAACATTTACCTGGGATGCGCCAAAGGTGTTGTCATCTTTTAATTTAGTTAGCATTGACCATTCGATTTCGGTTCGCGCCCTGTGGCAATACATGGATAAACCAAGTGCCGCACGGGCGTGCATTTCTTGGTCACTAAGTGATTCTTTGTATCCGTCAAACCGATAGTTCAGGTTAGTATAACCCGCACCAACACGCAGCGCGATATACGGGTCCAATGAATCCCAGAATGATTCGTGGTGATATTGACCCGCCATAGCAGGACATGCAATGACCGCGGCCAAAACAGGGATAGCAACTTTTTTCATTTTTTCTCCTTTTTGTTTTTTTGGGCGCGTTATGCACCCGTTGACATTTATAATGATAACATGGGCCTGCGCCACTTTGCATAGGTATGGATACCTTTGTGAAATTTGGGGCGTGCGATAAAGTTATTGCATATCAATCAACAATTTAAGCATACGTGCCGTCGCACGTATGCTTAACATTCTTAAATCTACTATGTTTGGGCGTTTTTGCAAGTTTAAAATTACCTGGAGGCTATCAATATCCTTGGCTGGATAAAACCCATTATCAATAATACGGTTCATATGGCGTTGCAGTGTCGCCCTTTTCAACCTGGAACGCATTTATAACATCATCTTCTGTCAAAGTGCTTTGCGTTGCCCAATTCCTAACATAAAACACTACATACGGATATCCAACTGGAACAGTAAAAGTTTTTGTTGTAACATTGTCGCCACCGCTAGAATCAATGTTCTCTAATTGCTGACCGCTAACCAAAGGATAAGTGGCGGACGCTTGTATTCTAAATACAGAAGCGCTCCCAGCTACTCTTGTTGCAGTATATGTAACCCCCTCTTGAAGTTTAAGAACTATGCTTATTTCATAAATCGCAGAGGCTCTGCCTTGCCAAGTATATGATGCCGAGGGATACCCATAAACAACACCATTTGCCTTATTATATAAATTCTTGCTTGGTGTGCGATACGCTGTTTGGTCGACAATGGTCCAAAGGGTGCAACCATCACTTTCATTTGCACATTCCAATTTTGTTGTTGGGGTTGTGGGTAAATTCGTAAATGTTGCATTTAACGCCGACGCGGTAATAAGTTTATCGCCGTCCGTGGTTGCATCATAACTGCTGATGTCTGAATACAGGCCACGTTCACCAATTTGACCGTTTCCGGTCGCCGTATAGGTCATCACCGTTTCACCCGCACCAACATTCGGTTGACCCGCCGCGGGGATTTTTAATTGTTTCGTTTCTATCTTCGTATCAACATATGCCTTGGATGCAACGGTTTTCATATCGTCTTCGGCATGCGTAACATTGGTTATCGCAGTAATCATAAATATCAATGCCAATAATATCTTTTTTAACATTTCTTTCCCCCCGTTCACACGTTATGTTTTTTAATTGCCACTAATACTAGTCCCTGTATTACTGTTACTATTATTACCGTTGGTGTTTCTGCCATATACTTGTTGATCTTCAATGGTCCAAAGGGTGCAACCGGCACTTTCATTTGCACAGGTCAATTTTGATGTTTCCATTGTGGGTAAATTTGTGACACTTCCTTTCAGTGCCGATGCCGTCACCAATTTATTTGCGTCTGTGCCCGCGGTATAATTGGCGGGGTTATCATATATTCCGCGTTCACCGATTGTTCCGTTTCCGGTTGTTGTATACATTACAACCGCCGTTCCGGCGTTCGCGCTGTTTGTTCCCGCGGCCGGGATTTTTTCTTGTCGGGTTTCAACCGATGTATCAACGTATGCCTTGGACGATACAGTCTTACGGTCGGCCGGTGTCGTTTCCGCATATGCGGTGCCAACCATAACAATTCCGCACAACAATAAATTTCCGATTCGCATGATTTACTCTCCTTTTCCTTTGATTTACTTGCATACAAATTCGCTGATAACAGTGTAACAAAAACCAAGGTTTTTTGACACCTTGTTCGGCCAAAATTCGAAAAATCGTAAGTCATTGATTTTACAGAAAATAAAAAATTTGATTTTTTGAAAAAAAGTGTTGACTAAAAACCTTGTTTTTTTTCAACACTTTTCATCCCCAGCAACCCCACTGATTCCGCGGGTTTGCACAAAACCCCACCCCCAAAAAAACACCCAAAAAATCGTGCGTTTTTGATGTAAAAAGTCAACTAAAACGGTCAAATGCCGCCCGAAACGACATAAAAAATCCCCATTTTTTGTAAAAAATGGGGGCCATAAAGGTTGGCACTTTGTGCCGTCCAGCAATTATTTGTCAGCGAATGGAAAGCATTAGGCCAATTTTGCGGCGGCGCGTGTTAAACGCGAAACCTTGCGCGATGCGCGTTTTTTCGGCATTGTTTTGCCGGCGGCCTTCATCATTTTGCTTTCGGCACTGCGCACCGCGGTGACCGCGACGGCCTTGTCCCCAGATGCGATGGCACGAATGGCCTTTTTGGTTTCGGTTTTAACGGCACTGCGCCGGGCGGTATTTACCGCGTTTTTCTTTGCAGTTACCAATACTCTTTTTTTAGATGATTTGTGGTTTGCCACTTTATTTTCCTTTTATTTATTTTGGTTTTCTGGTATATTTTATAGTAAACAAAGATAAAATCAAGGAAAAATAACAATGTTATATGTTGTTGGTGTTTTGGTGGCCTATGTATTGGGATCTGTGCCGTGTGGTTTATTGTTGGCGCGGTTGTTCGGTTACGGCGATTTGCGCCGTGTTGGCAGTGGTAATACCGGTGCCACAAATGCGCTGCGGGCGGGGGGATTGCGACTTGCCATCAGTGTATGGGTGTTGGATATGGCCAAGGCGTTTTTGGCGGTTTTAATCGGAAATTATATTGGCGATGTGGCGTTTGGCGCGTGGTGCGGTTTTGCGGCGATGGTTGGGCATTGTTTCCCGGTTTGGCTGCGTTTTCATGGGGGCAAGGGCGTGTCGTGTCTGTTTGGAATTTTTTTGGCCGTCAATCCGTTGATGTTTATTATTTGCGGAATTGAATGGTTGATTGTGGCGTTGGGGTTTGGGTATTCGTCACTGGGGGCAATCATAGTATTTTGCCTTGCACCAGTGTTGGGGTTCGCGATTTCGGCGGGTGTTGGGTTTGCTTTTTTGGCGATGGCGGCGCTTTGCCTGTATCGGCATTTGGAAAACATTGGGCGTCTGGTTGGTGGCACCGAATCAAAAATTACATGGAAATGGAAGAAATAAAACTATTTGCGCTTTATTTTTGACCAAATTTGTGGTATAATGGCGGGTGTTAAGAGGGAGATTTTGCAAATGAAAACTTTGTTATTCGTTTCGCTTTTGGTCGTGCCATGTATGGCAATGGCGGATTTGCGTGACCCGCGTGTCGGCGCAACCAGCATGGTTGCAAGTCGTCTTGCACCCGCGCAGGGCCGGGCGATTGTTGCATCGAAAAATCAAATTACTATGCCGGATGTGTCGATTAGTACGGAACCCCGTTCGCCGAGTATTAAAGATGACGATGTAAAACCGTCTTATCCGGCGGCGGATGCGGAAAAGGATAATCGTGATGCGGAACGTGCCGCGTGTTTGAACAATAATATCGGAATAGGGAACACCTTTGTTTGGGCATCGAAATACAGCAACACGAACAGTTATGCCACAATGCAGGAAGATTTGGAAAATCCCGAAAACAATGTTTGCTTTGTAAAAGTTGATTTGAAATCTGCGGATGGGCGCGTGAATATGTCTGATATCCCAAGTCGATATTTCCAATGGGGGTATAATATAAACTGTGGTTCATGGGTCGATGAAGAAATGTTGCGCCAACGTATTTTGGATGCGAAAAAATCGGGCCGGACATGGGCGACCGTTGGTGGTGCGGTTGGTGGTGCCGCGGTTGGTGTTGGGGCGATGGAACTGTTTGGAAATAAACTTATTGGTGGCAAGGTCGAAGGACAGAAAAATAAGAAATTGGACCAAACGCAATTGTTGCGTTCACAATTGTTGACGATGAAAAACAAAAAAGATTCACGTTATGATAGTTTTATGGCCGAATTGCGTAAGTTCAAAGAGGCATGTGACGATTATAAATCGAAAACAGGTGGCACATACAGCAAGTGCGACGAATTCGACTATGACCAGTTGCTTGCCATACAATAATGTATAACGCATATAAATATGTAAAACACCCAATCGGGTGTTTTTTCTTGTGATTTGTGACAAAATGTATAGTATGTGCGATATGGACGAATTGTTTGGACATCTTTTAATTCTGCGGTCGCCGGGGATTGGACCGGTTGCGTATGAAAAATTGCTGCGCCGATTCGGGTCGGTGGATGCGGTGATTGAATCGCTGTGTCCGCCGGTGGAATTGCGTGATGCGGTTATGCGCGAAATTGATGCGGCGACGCGTATGGATATAAAGTTTATCTTTGATACGGATGAATATTATCCGAACGCGTTGCGGCGCGTGAAAAATCATCCGCCGATTTTAACCGTGCGGGGAAATATCGAAACACTGCGTCACGAATCGGTTGCGATGGTTGGAACGCGGCATGCAACGGCGGCCGGAATGGAATTTATGGCGAATATGGCGACCGCATTCGCGGAACATAATATATGTGTTGTGTCGGGCATGGCAATTGGAACAGATTCGGCGGCGCATGTTGGGGCACTGCGTGCGCGTGGGGGGGCGAATACCATTGCTGTGCTGGCGGGTGGGGTGGATTATATTTGGCCGCTTGAAAACGAATCGCTTTATTACGAAATTTTGGAACGCGGTGCGGTGGTCAGTGATATGCCAATCGGTTTTGTGCCAAAGGGAACAAATTTTGTGCAACGAAATCGAATCATTGCCGGAATTGGTGAAAAACTTATATTATCCGAAGCAGATTTGAAATCGGGCAGTATGAAAACCGCCGAATTTGCCCGCGAATATGGGCGTACGGTTTATGCGGTGCCGTCACATCCCGCCGATTCCCGCGCCGCAGGACCAAATTCACTGATTCGGTCGGGCGCAGCGATTTTGTGCCAAGGCGTATCAGATTTTTTTGCCGATGATAAAGCAAAAGAAAAAAATCTGAAAAAATCCGAATCTGAAAATGAAATTTTGGATAAAATTGGAACCGTTCCACTCTCTGAATCTGTATTGGCAGAAATTGTCGGAAAAAATATTTCGGAAATTAAACGCGAACTCGTAATTTTGGAATTGCAGGGTTTGATTGAAAAACAAGATAATGGATACGTTCGTTTATAGGAAAAGTTGTGTCTATACAGTGTATATACAAAGCGCGGAAATCAGGGGTAAAAACGAATCGTGTCAAAAAATAAATTTCATAAAATTGGCGAAGATTTGGTTGCAAATGAAAATCAATTTTATAAATTGTTTTGCGTAGAAAGGTTGGTTTATAAATAAATGTTATCAGCGAGAGAGTAGAGTGTAGGGAACATAAAAAAGGCGTCAAATAAAATTGGGTGATTGGGTTTGGCGTTTTTATGCGGGTGGCTTTTGCATACTTCGCATTGGGACTTTGCAGGAAACTCTTTGAAAGGAAGGAAAGGAGAAACGGCATGCAGGTGGCAATTCTTAACAAACAGGTTTCGGTGGATGCAATACGCGAATGTATTGCGACCAAAATGGATGCGGCCTGTTTTACTTCGTGGATTGCGCCGTTGGGTATAACCGTGTCGGATTCTGAATTGGTGTTTAATGCGCCAAATCAATTTACCGCGGATTTTGTTAGAACAACATATTCAAATATATTAAATGCGGTTGCGGCCACGTATGGTTTGACGGTGCGTATTTCGGTTGCAAATGTTGCACCGCGTATGGTCAAAACCGCGAACGACAATAATTCGCAAACATATACTGCGCCGGCCACAACAAATGATGCCGGCGATTTTGATTCATTTGTTTTGTCCGAAGAAAATTCGTTTGTTGTGTCGGCGTGTAAAAAAATGGCGGCGGGAACGGCAACGTTTTCACCGCTGTTTATTTACGGGGGGGCGGGCTGTGGGAAATCTTTGCTTGCACGGTGCATAAATTCTGCGGCGCGTGGGCGCACGATTATGATGTCGGGGGCGCAATTTGTTTCGGAATTTGCGCGCGCGTTGCATGACCGCACAATTTTCGCGTTCAAAGATTACTGTCGCAATTGTGATACATTTATTATGGATGATGTTCAGGTTTTATCTGGTAAACGCGCGACATGTGATGAATTCTTGCAATTGATTATTGATTTGCGCGGGGCGGGTAAAAATATCGTTTTGGTTGCGGATGCGGCGCCAAGTAATTTAACCGGTTTTGATCATCGGGCGCAATCACTTTTGGCATCGGGATTGGTTGCGGATGTCGTGGCACCATCGCGCGCGGTTCGTGCAAAAATGTTTGAACGCGCGGGTGTTGATTCGGCGGTCGCAAATATGATTGCCGGGCGCATACTTTCCGATGGTCATGTGATTGCGGGTGTGTTAAATAAAATAAGTGCGTACCGTGAAATCATGGGTGAAGCAATTGATGAAAATGTCGCGGAACGCATTTTGGCGGATACACTTAAAAAATCACATTCGCCAATTGCAATTGTGAAATCCATGTGTGAAAAGTTGGGTGTGTCATATGACGCGGTTTGTGGAACGGGACGTGCGCGTGCGTTGGTTTTGGCACGGCAAATGATGATGGTCGTGCTTAAAAATGCAACCGGATTGTCACTTAGTGAAATCGGGCAATATGTTGGTGGGCGTGACCATGCAACCGTTATGTATGGAATTGATAGAATTGAAAAATTAAAGGCGGGCGATTTGGTGTTGTCCGCACAACTTTCGCAAATGATTGATGAATATAAATAATCGTTTTGTCTTTCGGACTTTTTGTGATAGAATATAGGGAAAAGTAAGGAGCGAGAGAATGAAAAAACTTCTTGTGTTTTTTATGGTTTTATTTGGAATAAGTTTGGGTGCGATGGCAACGCCAAAGGATTATAAAGTAGGCAATTATATTTGTGCCAAGGTTGATAGGGAAGTTAAGCGAGACGGAACCGATGGTATTACATTAAAGGGGCAAAATGCGAAAATTCAATTGTTTTTTGATACAGGCAGTAGTACCAGCATAGGGTTGCATAATGGGTGTGAAGCCGAATACAAAAAAATATATGCGGATGTGCAGAAAGTGGCGGGGGATATAGAAGAACTTGTTTTTATCGGGTCCGCAGACCAACAGAATAGGAGTGGAAATTCTGATTTGAATCGTGATTTGGCGAAACGTCGTGCTGATTATGCTGCCGATGTACTTGGTGGTGATTTGGCCTGGAAAAAATATGTGACTGGTGATGAAAATGCTAAGACATATTCCACGACCGTTGATAATCCTGTTTATCGTTCGGTAAATGTTTATGTTATTTGGCGGCTTGCGGAATGTCCGACAAAGTTTGTTGAAAAATTGTCAGCGTATGAAAAAGAATTGACGGATGCACTTAGCAGTCATCCAAAGGATAAAGATAAAATTGAAAAGGCCTTGGCCGGTGTGAAAAAAGCAAAGGAACTTTGTCATCCGGGTAAAACATTGACGGCGGGCGAGGTTGAACAGTTGTTGGATGAGGTTTATGGTTTGTTGATAATTGCGGGCGATGTTGTGACGTCAGTTCAGGTTATAAATACCGAAATTGGGGTTGATGTTTCATATCAAGAAAATTCAATTGATTTGCAGTATTCGAAACTTGATGGTTTGCGGCGCCAGTTAGGGCTTTCCGTGTGGCGGGATGAAAACGGGAACTTTAATACCGCGCGGTTGGTGTCCGATTCGATTGCCGGGGTTGTTTTGGGGACCGTTGGCGGAATCGTGACCAGTAAACTTGTTAAAAAGAATCAATTAAAGAAAGGTTTTGAAGATTTATATTGTGCCATCGGTGGCCAGACCGTTGCCGAATATGGTGATGATTTCACCGTTGGTATGCGATAGAAAAAAATCCCGAATTGTTCGGGATTTTTTTATCTTCTTTGATAATCACGAAGTACGCCTTCTAACCCGGTTAGTTGTTTTTTGCGCTGTTCAAGTGTATTAAATATGGTGTATTTATCAGATCTGCTTATATTCAATGAATGAATTTGTCCTTTATGAAAGTCTATGTTTGTATTTGGAAATATGGTTAATATTGCTTCACCTTTTGAGTCAACAAATTCTATTATTGTTTCTGCTTGTTTTTGTATCATAGGATATAGCACACTATATTGTTTTAACATTAGTCTTACTTCATCAGCCTTGAATAGGGTTGTGATTTCTTGTTTATCTATTGTTGTAGGCAATTCGACATAACCTGCATTTGTTTCAACAATTGGTGTCGTTTCTAATTTTTTTACATCGATTCTGTATGTGTGTTTTGAAATTGTTTCGTACATACTGTCCCCTTTTGTTTTTTGTTCGCAAACGGGTGAAAGTATAACGCAAAAAAATGTGGTGTCAATATATTATACAAATAAATCTTTGACGAATTGGGCGTGTTCGGTGATAAAGCGGAAGCGGAATTCCGGTTTTTTACCCATAAGTTCCGAAACAATCGTGCGGGTTTTTTCCGTGTCTTCGGCGCCTTCGTCCGTGCGCGGGGGTAAATCAACCCGGACCAGACGGCGCGTTTTCGGCGACATTGTTGTTTCCTTTAACTGATTTGGCATCATTTCCCCGAGTCCCTTAAACCGTGATATTTCAACCTTTTTATTTTTATATTTCCCAGATGTTAGTTTTTCAAGTTCTTCGTCGGAATCGATATAGAATGATTCGGTGCCGTGCGTCAATTTATACAATGGCGGACAAGACAAATACAAATGTCCACCGTATATCAATTGTGGCATAAATTGGTAAAAGAATGTCATCAACAATGATGCAATATGGCTTCCGTCGACATCGGCATCGGTCATGATGATTATTTTATCATAACGCAATTTTGCATCGTCCCAATTTTTGGCGGTGCCGGCACCGATAATATCGATTAAATCATTTAGTTCGCGATTGTTGCCAAACTTTTCATCCGAATTTGATACGACATTTAACACCTTGCCACGCAGTGGCATAATCGCCTGGGTTGCCCGGTCGCGTGCCTGTTTTGCAGTTCCGCCCGCCGATTCGCCCTCTACAATAAATAACTCTGTTCCGGCGACGCCATGCTTGGAACAATCGGCAAGTTTCGCCGGCATACGAATGCGTTTGGTCGGGGTTTTACGTGCAACCTCTTTGACCTGTTTTACGCGGATGCGCGCGTTGGCAAGGTTGACAATAAATTCGAGTAATGTGTTCGCGGTTTTCGGGTCGGATGCCAAAAACATTTCCCATGGGTCACGCAGCGCGTTTTCCGTATATTTTGCAATTTCGGGGTTTGAAAGTTTTTCCTTGGTCTGGCCTAAAAATTGCGGTGTTTTATAGAACACGGAAACAATCGCCGCGACCGAATCAAACACATCTTCGCCTATTATATTCGCCGCAGATTTGTTATTTACTTTTTCCCCATACGCCTTTATCCCGCGGGTGATTGCAGATTTGAACCCGGTTTCGTGTGTGCCGCCGTCAATTGTTGCGATGGTGTTGCAATATGATGCGAAAAATCCATCGTCCGATGCCGCACCATTTTCGTCGGTTAAAAAGGTTAGCGCCCATTCCACACGGCCGGAATCGTCCGGAAAATCAACGGTGCCGGAAAAAAGTTTCGGTAAAATCTTTGGCTTGTCACGGGTCTTTTCATCCAAGAAATCTGCGACACCATTCGGATAGTAAAATGTCGTGTCGGCCGGAATTTCCATGTCGGCGGTAAGTAATTCGGGCGCACAGTGCCAATCAATTTTCACCCCGCGTGAAAGGAACGCCTTGGCCCGCGCCATACGGTAAATCTTTATCGGTTTGAAAACCGCCGATTCGCCAAAAATTTCGTCATCAATGGTAAAGCGGATACGTGTGCCGTGCGATTTTGATGGATTCCCGCGTGTCATTTTGGTTGTTGGTTTGCCACGGGAAAAAGATTGGTGCCATTCGTACCCGTCACGTGCAATCGTCACAACCATTTCGGACGATAGTGCGTTGACAACCGCACTGCCCACGCCGTGCAGGCCGCCACTGGTTTTATAAACATTATTATTAAACTTGCCGCCCGAATGCAGCGTGGTAAGTATAACCTCTAGTGCGGATTTGCCGGGGAACTTTGGATGTTCGGCAACCGGGATTCCGCGACCATCGTCGGTAATTTCAATTGTTTTTGAATCAATCAAACGGACGGTAATTTTCTTGGCAAAGCCGGCGACGGCTTCGTCAATCGAATTGTCCATAATTTCAATCGGCAAATGGTGCCACGCTTTTTCGTCCGTGCCACCAATATACATCCCCGGGCGCAGACGGACGGGTTCCAATCCTTCCAGTACCTGGATATCCGATGCATCATAAGAATGTGAGTTTTGTTCTGTCATAGCCATATTATTATACCATAATTTTGTTCGGTGCAAGCCCATAAATAAGAATTTTAGGGGCTTGATTTTATTAAAACGCGGACTATATTTTGTTTAAATAGAAATACGGACGTATAAAAATGAATAAAAATCCTTATGAAGTTTTGGGTGTCGCGCGCGATGCGTCGGATGCCGATATTAAAAAGGCATATCATAAATTGGTTTTAAAGTATCATCCTGATAAAAATCCGGGGGATAAAACCGCCGAAGAAAAATTCAAAGAAGTAAATAACGCCTTTGATATACTAAAAGACCCGCAAAAGCGTGCGGCGTATGACCGGTATGGTGATGCGGCGTTCGCGGGTGGAAATGGTGCGTCGGCCGGTATGGGTGGAAATCCGTTTGGAAACGGGGCGTTCCACTTTGATATGGGCGGTGGCGCGGGTATGGAAGATATCTTGCGCGAAGCGATGCGTGGTTTTGGATTTGGTGGTTTTGATGGGGCTGCGCGCGGTGGTCAAAGCACCCAGGTGCGCGGGCGTGACTTGCTGGACGAAGTGGTGATAAGTTTGCGCGATGCGTATTTCGGAAAAACGCATACTGTGAAATTTGCAAGTAATGTAAAATGTGAAAAATGTAATGGATATGGAACGACGGACGGAAAGCCGGCGCCCGTTTGTCCGCGTTGTCATGGAACGGGATATGTGAATATGCAACGTGGGTTCTTTGCAATGCAAACACCGTGTCCGGAATGCAATGGACTTGGACATAAAATTGATAAAAAATGTTCTGAATGCGATGGGACGGGTGCGGTGCATAAAAACCGAACGATTGATGTGAAAATTCCGGCGGGAATCGAAGACGGCGCGCGACTAAGATTGGCGGGCCAGGGCGAAGCCGGCGTGAACGGTGGTCCCGCGGGCGATTTTTACCTGGATGTGCGTGTGAAGCCGGATAACCGCTTTGAACGCGACGGTGCAAATTTGATTATGCATGTCGATTTGCCGTTTACAACACTTGCGCTTGGTGACGAAATAGAAATTGAAACAATCAATGATAAAAAATTGTCGGTCAAGGTGCCGGCGGGAACGCAAGTTGGCGAAAAATTACGTGTGCGCGGACATGGTATGCCGACGGGGCGCGGGTCATCATTTGGTGATTTATATATCAGTATCGGTGTTGTAATTCCAACAAAACTTACCGAAAAGCAAAAGAAGATTTTAACCGAATTTGCCGATACAAAAACTGCGAAAAAAGGTTGGTTTTAAATCTGTCTATACGCCGGAAACCGGCGTATAGGGCAAAAAATGCGCCGAAAAATCGGCGCGTTTTTTCTTATTTTATTTTCTTTAGTTTTTGTGCAAAATCGCGCGTGTATGAAACAGCGGACCAAAGACTTGCCACCAATGCAAACCAAAGCGCAAATATACCAATGTTTGGTAATGCGTAAATTGCGTAAACCAATGCGGTGCCGTCTGATGTGCCGGTTATGGATGCACCCAATGCGAACAGTGCAAGGAACGCGGTTATCGAAATCATCTGCATCGCGGTTTTTATTTTTCCCATTGAAAAACGTGCGTGTGGAACGGGCATAGGAATCTTTTGAGTACCCAAAAATTCGCGCAAGCCACTGATGTACAATTCGCGCGCAATCATTATTATGATTGGAATTACCGTAAACCAAACCGGCATCATGATACATAATAATACAAATGTGTTCACAACCAATAACTTGTCGCCGATATGATCCATAACACCACCAAGTTTCGTGCATACATCATATTTGCGTGCAAGGTATCCGTCAAAGAAATCGGTAAGTGCCGCGATTAAAAATAATATAAGTGTCGTCATATACATGCCCGACATCAATGTGCCGATAATTGCGAACGATGCAAAAATTCTAAAAGCCGATAAAAAGTTCACGAAAAATTTCATTTTGTTCTCCTTTTGTTTTTGGTCTTTGTATTATAGCACATATCTAGTGAAAATGTTCGTATATTTTTTTTGCCGCCGTCGCCCCAAGTCCCGGAACGCGTTTTAATGTTTGAATGTCCGCGTCCATAATTGCACGCACAGAACCAAAATGATTCAATAATAATTTTTTTCTCGTTGGACCAATGCCTTCGATTTCATCAAGACACGAACCGGTCATTGCCTTGGCGCGGGTGGTGCGATGATATGTTATGACGAAATGGTGCGCTTCGTCACGGACACGGCGCAATAATAAAAATAACTTTGAATCTTTTGGCATGTCGCGATATTCCGTGCCGTCCGGCATTATAAAGTGTTCATCACCATTTCGGACTTCGCCCTTTGTCACGCCAAGAATTGGGATGTTCGGTGCGGTTTGGTGCGCGATGTTCCACTGGGCACGACCGCCATCAACAATTATTAAATCGATTTCAGGACTGTTTTGGACGGCGCGTTCCACAAATTCCGCCATCATTGCAATATCGTTTCCGGCGCGTGCGCGGTCGCGTAATTTGAAATGGCGATACCCAGATTTTATAAAACCGTCGTGTCCAAATGTTATCATCGCACCAACGGGATTTGTTCCAAACAAATGTGAATTATCAAACACGCCGGCATAGGTTATTTTTTTACCAATCCATTTTTCCATTTCGATTATGGTGTTGTTCCAATCGGTTTCTGAATTTGCTCTATACGCCGGATTCGTGCGTATACCGCGAATTGATGTTTTTGTCATTGCGGAAATTTTATCGCGTAAAATTGCAGCGTTTTCAAAATCCATTTTTTCCGAACATATTTTCATTTGTGTTGATAATTCATTTATGATTGGTTCACTGTCGCCCGTCAAAATCCGTCGTGCAAGTTTTACATTTTCATCATAGTCTGGAACATTTTGTGTGCATGGTGCGCTGCATCGGCCAATTTGATAAAGCAGGCATGGTCGTGCGCGATTTTTCATAAATGTATCCGTGCATGTTCGAATACGACAAACCTTTTGAATCATTTTTATTGTGTCGTTTAGTGCGTGAACCGACGGATATGGACCGTATACATCACGACGCTGGGATATTTTTCCGCGGAATTTTAATAAACGTGGGTATTTGTGATTGGTAAGTGCCAACATGGGATACATTTTCCCATCGGTTAGCATAATGTTATATTTTGGTTTTTCGGTTTTTATCGTTTTTTCTTCAAGTATAAGTGCATCTGATTCCGTAGGTGTGATTTCCCATTCGACGCGCGCGACAAGTGTGCGCATAACCTGTTTATGCAATTCCAGTTTTGAAATATCGACATATTGATGCAACCGATTCGATAGATTTTTGGCCTTGCCAACATAAAGCAAATTCCCGTCCGCATCATACATGCGGTAAATGCCGGGGGAATTTGGCGCATTTTTTATTAAATCACAGAATTGAATATTCATATCTTTTATGATAAAATAAAAGAAATTAAATAGCAAATAAAGGATTGAAAAATGAAAATGGAATCTGGACGTTCAATGATTGAAATGTTGGGGGTGCTTGCCATCATGGGGGTGTTGACGGTTGGCGCAATCGGGCTTATATCCACCGCGATGCGGACGCAAAAACGCAATACGGTAAACGAAGAAGTGTTGCAAATGGTGACCGGCGTGCGCCAATTACTTGGTGAGTATGATGATTTTTCGCACATAGATAACACGACGATATTTGGTGCAATCGGTATGTCACCGAAAAATCCGTATGGTGGAACGTATGAGTTGGCGGTTGACCCAGCAAACTATCGGCAATTTGTTGTGACGATAAATGGTTTGTCCCGTAATGATTGCGAATATTTTATAACCAAGGCATGGTCTGATTCGGTTGGGTATTTGGCGACCGATGGTAAACAGAGTGGGGCAAGTGGAAATTGCCGCATGGAAGACGGCAAAAATGTCGTCAAAATAACATATGGTGAATGATTCTGATGGCGGATTCCGTGACTGTTTCGGCGGTGGAAGATGGAACAAGGCTTTTGCGGTGGTTCGGACGAAATTTTCCATCAATGCCGCATCGTGAATTTTATCGGCTTTGTCGTGGGGGGCAATTGCGCGTAAATTCGGCGCGTTGCAAGGGAACAGAAGTTCTGCATGCCGGCGATGTTATTCGTATTCCGCCAACAATTCGTAAATTTGCCGAAGTGCCGAAAAAGACCGAATCCGGTGAACAGTTTTCTTTGTCAGATTTGGAAAAATTGCGGCATGCGATAATTTATAACGATGATGATATTGTTGTTTTTAATAAACCCGCCGGTCTTGCCGTCCAAGGAGGAAGTGGTATTAGAAAATCAATCGATAAAATGGCGGCGGCGCTCTTTCCGTATTATAAAATTTCACTTGTGCATCGGTTGGACAGGGAAACCAGTGGTTTATTGGTTGTTGCAAAAAATCAAAAGGCGGCACAAGTACTGTCACGTGCCTTTCAGAGTAAAAGTGCGAAAAAGGAATATGTCGCGTTGCTAAATGGTGATGTGAAAAATTCACATGGTATTATTGATGATTATTTATTAAAGGGCCGTGTGTTTGACGGGCCGGAACGTGAAAATGGAACGGGCGCGCGTCCCGTTCATGCGATTACGGAATATCGTGTGTTGTCGCGTGTCGGTGGGGCGTTGACCTGGGTCGCGTTTTCGCCAAAGACCGGGCGCACACATCAATTGCGTCTGCATAGTGCGTTTGTGTTGAATGCGCCAATTGTTGGCGATGACCTTTATGGGCGAAACAAAAAAATGCCGGACGGTTTGGAATCTATGTTTGCAACAAATAATTTATTTTTGTTCGCGTATAAAATTACATTTCAACATCCGTCCACCGGGAGAATGGTGACCTTTCGCGCGCCGGTGCCCGATTTTATGACGGCGGTTATGAAGTTGTTGGAATTTGAATTACCATAGGGTAAAAATATGACAAAGAAAAAAAGAAAATTTTTTGTTTTTGCACGTGCGATATTTTTATTCTTTGCGGTGTTGATTGTTGCGGTTGTTGCGGCGCTGTCGAAAATGGATATGAATGTTTTGCGGAAAAATTTACTTGAAGTGTTGCGGACGTCGACGGGATTGCAAATCGAAATTATGGGCGATGTTTCGTGGAAATTATCTTTGCGACCGCGTGTGACGATGCGGAATGTCACCGTTCCAAATGTTGCCGGTGCAAAGCATAAAAATTTATTAGAGGCCGAAACCATAGAGGTGAATCTTGATTTAATTTCGCTGTTTTCAAATCGCCCGACAATTCAACGCGTTCGTGTAAATGATGCGCATGTTTATATTGATAAAAATTCCAAAGGCGAATTGATTTTGCCGAAAGTTGGGCCGGATGATAAATCGTCCTATACGCCGGATTCCGCCGTAGAGGCCGAAAATGAAATCCCGGAATATCCGTTTGTTGACCCGGGACTTGGTGGGTTAAATGTTGATAAATTGGTTGTTGATATTGCGGGAACAAAATATAAAGTTCCGGGTGTAAATATACGTTATGTTGCGGCGACGGATACGCGTGAATATCGTGGGTGGATAAAGTTGGATGATTCTAATTTGGTGCCGTTTATTATTTCGCTTGATAAATATAATGCGGAACGGAAAGTTTATCCTGTGAATTTTGCGTTTTCATCAGATGGTGATGCGTTGACGGCAAATGTCGCATTAGAGGGGACAAGTAAGATTCCAATAGATTTTGTTATCAAAGGTGATATCCCGGATATTCGTCCGATTGGAAAATTGCTGAATCTTGATTTTCCAAATATGCCGGATATGCATGTTGATATTTCGGGTGGGTTGGACGAAAAAAAATTCACATTGCGGAAATCATCGATTTCTGTGCGGGGCAGTGATATACAATTTTCAGGCAGTATAAATTGGGCAAAGAAAAAACATGATATAACTTTGAATTTGTCATCAAAGAAAATAAATTTGAAAGAATTGTTCCCGGAATTATATGGTGGGTCGCGCCCGGTGAATCGTGAATTAAATGTCTTTCATGACATGCCGTTGTTTGGAAAGTATATGTATGATAATCAATTGTCGATAAATGTTGATTTGGGAAAATTTGTTGTATATCGCAATTTGTCGCTTGATAAATTCAAGGTAAAATTTACTGCACGCGATGGACGTGTTCGCGTTGATGCGAATACTGTGTTTGCAAACGGGAATATCAAGGCCGCGATTGATGGAACGGTTGAACCGGATGGGCATTTGTATTTAGAAATGGGCGGAAAGGGCGGTGGTATTACGGTGGGTCAGATATTAAAGCAAATAAATATAAATAATTTTATATCTGATTTGCCACTTAGTTTTGAAACATATGTGCGTGCCGATGGTTTTGATATGTCGGGCATAATGCATACAATAACGGGGCCGGTTCGTGTGTATTCAACCGCGCAGGGTTATGCGCATTCCGAATTGGTTTCGTATATGTATGGTGCAGATTTCCTTACCACTTTGCGGCACAGTATCCAAGATATGTTTACGTCCGATAAAAAGTATAATCAAATGACCATAACCGGCGCGGTGGCGAATCTGATGCTGCGCGATGGTGTGGCGGATGTGAAAAACAGTGTTGCCATTGAAACAAATGCGATAAATATCCGCCTTGGGGGTGACATAAATTTGGGTGATGAAACATTGAATCTTTCACTTACGACCGTGCCGGTGCGCGGGATAAAGTTGTCAATTACCGGCAGTGTTGTGAACACAATAACCATAACCGGAAATATGGCGGAACCAGATATTCAAATAAGTGGCGCCGCCGTCGCGGGCAAGGCGCTTTCGGCAACGGGGCTTGGGCTGTTGCTTGCACCGATTACGGGTGGATTGGGACTTGTTGCGGGCGCAGGTGTTGGGTTGCTTGCCGGGGATTTGTTGGAAAATTGGTTGGCGGATAATCATCCATGTGAAACCGCGTTGGAAAAGGGCGCACCCGTATATCGTGATGATCCCGAATGGATGCGCGAATCGGCCGAAGATTTGGCAAACAGTGTTTTGAATAAATCCGCAAAATAATAATTTTTGTCAATATGCGGGTGTGTTTCTTTTACCCTTGCACCGAATCGGCATTTTTTGATACAATAACCCCCAGGAATGTAGAAACAGGAATAACAAACAGGAGTGTGAAATGGAATTTTCTGTGTTTCGTCAGGTTTTGATTCGTGCACTGGGGCACATGCAATCGATTGTGGAAAAGCGCGCGACTTTGCCGATTTTGATGAATGTAAAGTTGGATGTTTCGGACGATTTGGTGTTGTCTGCGACAAATGTTGATTTGGAATTGATTGAACATGTTGCGGCGGATGTGACATTGGGCGGTAAGATAACCGTGCCGGTTCAGATGCTGTATGACATTGTGCGCAAATTGCCGGACGATGCCGAAATTTCGTTCAAGCAATCGGGTGATTCATTGGTGGTGTCCAGTGGTCGCGCCGTGTTCCATTTGCCGACATTGCCGGCGGAAAATTTCCCGGCCATGGCGGGCAGTAATTTAACAACCAAGTTTCAAATGACAACTGGGGATTTGGCGCATCTTATTAACCAAACAAAGTTCGCTATTCCGACCGATGATGTGCGTTATCATTTGGGCGGTATTTATTTCCATATTGCAAATGACGACGGTTCGAACAAATTGACCGCGGTTGCGACAGATGCCCAGCGTATGGCCTTGTGTGCGATGCCGGCGCCGGCGGGGTCTGCGGAAATGCCGTCTGTGATTTTGCCGCGGCGCGTGATTGGCGAATTGTCAAAGTTATTAGAAGATGCAACGGTTGACGATGTAAATGTCGAACTTTCGGATACCAAGGCGCGCTTTACAATCGGGGCGGCGATTTTGACAAGTAAACTTGTTGATGCGCAATATCCGAATTATCGCGTCGTTATTCCAAAGGGCAACGATAAAATCGCGATTATGGACCGCAAGCAATTCCTTAACGCCGTCGATTTGGTTTCGGTGGCCAGTGTTGACAAGACGAAATCGGTGCAGTTGACTTTTTCAATGAACAAATTGGTCGTCAACGCATCAAGTCCGGATGCCGGAACCGCGACCCAGGAATTAGATGTCGAATATAATGGCGATGCATCGTTCACGGTGACGTTTAATGTGAAATTCCTTATGGATGTTGCGGGCCAGGTCGAAGGTGAAAAATTCCAAATGGAAATGCAGGATCCACTTTCGCCAACGATTATCAAGTCCACGAACAAAGACACGGACGCGTTGTTTATCCTTATGCCAATGCGGATGTAGGATAACAAGTGTAAGTGTTAGTGATTAGTGGTTAGTACGGGCGCGAGAGCGCCCGTTTTTGCGGAGCAAAGTTCCCCTCTGTTGTGCCAACGGCACAACGAAGAGAGGGGTGGCGGGTAGCACCCGCCGGGGTGTGGTATTCCGAATAATTCATAAAAAGATAAAGACCACCTCCCGGCGTTTCACGCCGTACTCCTCCGCAGGAGGAGAACTTAATTTTTTATTTTGAATAAAGTTAAATATGTGATAAAATGCGTATGACGTGGCGGGTTGCCATGTTGAGGCGTCAGAACCTCTAATTCATAGCGTCTATGGTCGACGAAAAAAACCTCCAACCAAAAGTGGTTGGAGGGCGGTGAATATATCGAATACATCCGCGCTATTTTTCTATGAGTTAATAGTTCTGAACCTCCAACCACTTAGAGTAGTTTAAGTGGTTTTTTTATTAGTGGTTTTTTGCCGTCATTCCGGCGTAGGCCGGAATCTGGTGGTTTCAACTGTGACGGCGAGATCCCGGCTTTCGCCGGGATGACGGAGAAAAAAAGCGGGGTTATGAGGGGGAATATGAAACGTTATATTTTTATTTTTCTAATTCTGTTTTCGCCGTTGGTGGTGCGGGCGGACGATGCGAATGTGCCCGATGATATGGCGCGGCAAATGGAACTTTCGAAATTAAAACGGGAAATAAGTGAACTTGAAATCAAACTTTCCGAATGTAAACGAAAGAATAAAAATTGGAAAACCGCGACTTGGATTGGTGCGGCGGGAACCGTTGCAACCGGCACCGCGGCAATAGTGCAGGGCGTAAAATTAAATAACCTAAAAAAAGAAAAAGCGAACGCAAAACAAAATGAAAAATAAAATTGTAATTTTGATTGGAATGTTTGCGTGCTGTGCGGTGCATGCAGAAACGGACTATATCGATATACAAATTCGCGAATTGCAACAACGTCGTGACGCATTACAGGCGGAATTAGATGCATGCGAAGAAAACACGCGTAAATTCAAAATTGCCGGTGTTGCAACACTTGGGGCGACGGGCGTTGGGGTTGTTGGAAACATTGCGTTGCATAACGAAATCAAAAAAATCGAACAATCCAAAAACGGTGGTGGGTATAGCGGCGGTTCTGCGGGTGGTGTTCAGGTGGATACAAGAACGAAAGAGCAAAAAGTAGATTATGAATGCGCGCGTGCGTGCGAGCGTGATAAAGAAAAAGCCGCCAAGTATGGATGTGAATGTTAATTGAGAAGCAACAAAAAACAAAAGGAGAAAAAATGAAAAAAACTTTATTATCTATAACTGCCGCACTGGCGGTGTGTGGAACTGCTAATGCCGCACCAACCGTAGAACAGCGCCGTGCAATGTGTGAAGATTTTGGAGATGTTTGGGTTGAAACTGCGGACGGGGCTGGGGCTTGCGTTGAAGAAAATCCATGTGAATCAGATGACCCAGAGATTGTTAAAGCGTATTGTAATCGCACATTTAAAGATGTGTCATTATATTTCGATGGTGAATTAAATTACCTTTTAAAAGCTTATTTGCTTCATCATGGTTATGGTTATAATAAATGTAATCTTCAATTTTTTGGAGGAAAATATTATAAATGTGTCATGAACAATTCTTACATTGTTTTTGAGGCCCCAGGGGCATGGAATGCCATTTATCGGACAGTGGAAGAGTTTAATGAATATGCAAAAGATAGTTGGACGTATGTTTTGGGGCATGTGTGTGAGTTATCGTTGGATGGGCGTTATGATTGGAATAAGAGTGTTTGTAAAGGTTTAACACCGCAACAGTGTGTGGATGCTTCGAATGTTCTTGAACCATTGAGACGGAATGGTTATATAGAATTTTATTATAGTGATGATAGCAACTCTTGCGTAATGAAATAATCTTTTCTGCGCGGGGCGAGTTCTCCTCCATTGGAGGAG
The DNA here is from genome assembly GCA_902787305.1 of uncultured Pseudomonadota bacterium. Taxonomy (GTDB): domain Bacteria; phylum Pseudomonadota; class Alphaproteobacteria; order Rs-D84; family Rs-D84; genus Enterousia. The sequence continues at coordinate 50,557 of CADAFS010000012.1, forward strand.
TACCCGAAGGGGGAGGTGGTTAGAGTATTCGTTATTTATTTCATATTTTCTAACCACCCCGCCCAGTTCCACTAGGCACCCCTCCACAGGAGGGGAACTCTGCTCTCTGGAATAATTTTATAATTATAAAAATATAAAAAACACTAATCACTAACCCCTGCCTCGCCGTAGCCTTGGCGTAGGCGGGACTTACACTAACACTTATCATGGACAGGTGGCGATTTGATCCAAAACATTTTGAACATCGTCATTGATTGCAACCGTCACTTCGCGTTGCAGTCCATCAATGTATGTCCAATAAAACGGTGATGCTTCGAATTCCGGACTCATATTCCACAAATCTACAAATGGCGCCAGCATCGCGGTAAACCATTGCCGTCCGCGGCACAGGCATCCGTTGCGGACGTCCGCGATTGTTGCCGCCGTTGCGGTGCCGGAATACTTTTCATCGATTTCCGCGTCCGACATCATTAAACAACGACCGCCGATGTTATAGAAATTCGCATCGTCCGCCAAAAATTTATAAATCAACCCGTCCGATGCGCCGGCCTGTTTTAACGAATACTTCATACCTTCGGTGCAACACGCCGCCGCCGAACGCATCAACATTTTATAGCGTTCCAATAACGGTGCCGCCGCCACAGAATTCGCATCCAAATCACCGGTTTGGTTCACGGTGAAAATAATTTCCGACATATTTATGGCGCGGATTTGCGGACTGCGCGGGGAAACAGTTTCACGAATAACGGGTTTGCGCCGCCAAATGTTGCATTCGGTTTCCGTTTCAAATGGGCAACCGTCATCAATGCCAATAACGCCGGCGCCAAACGCGTTTTGAACCGGAATCGTTAAATCCTGGGCCGTATAGCGTTCGTTGCAAGGCGTGCGGAATGTCGTTGTCATCGCGATATCCGGTGCGCGGTCGCATGTTTGAATGTCGGTTGTGGTGACCGATGTGGTTTCTTTATTACCAAGTAATTCTTCAATACGCGCGTTGGTCGCGTTGATATCTTCAACCGTTTCGTTATAAAGTGTCACCAATTCCGTGTCGTCTGAATCGCGAATATAAAGTTCCGGCAAACGCTTTAACATCCAATCGCGAAAATCCTTGGTCCGGTAATCAGAAATCGAATCGTCCCAAATCGGAACGCCGTTGCGCCAATCAACGGTTTTAACATGCGCCGTCGGTTGATAGTTTCCGTTCGTGCCGTCCCAAACCGGCGGGCGATTGTCAATCGGTGCCGGCTTTATCGAAAGCAATTTTGCATTGCGCATCGGTGTCAAGTTTGCCGCAGAATAACCCGCGGCGCGATTCGTTTTGCCACGTGGCGCGTTTACCCTAAGGTCACCGTGATTTATTTGAACACTTTGTTGGCCATCGGTGTTGGTTGCAACAATTGAATACCCGTTGCCGCGATCGATTTCAACGCGCCCGGTATCGGACGTTTGTTCCACAACCGATGTGCCGGCATTGCCCGAATCAGGTGTGTCGATATAGACGGTTGTTTGTTCGTCGCTATAAATTGCGGTGCCACCAGTGGCGACAGCATCAGCGGCCGGGTCGTATGTTATTGTCGCATCGTCCCATTCATATTCGCTCTCAGATGCGCGCGCCCCGCCGATTGCGACCGCACACAACAGTAATGGTAAAATAAAAATTCTTTTTCTCATGTTTTGAATTATATCATAAATTAGATGCGAAAAAAAGATGAAAGTGTTGTTTTTTGTAATCACATCAATTTGATGATATGGGGCGCGACATGACCGTGCCGTGGTCGTGACGGACTTATACTAATCACTTACACTAATACTGGTTATTTATTTCTCGTCTTCCTTGCCAAGGCCGATGGTTTTCTTTGCGCTGTCCAGGGTGCGAATCAGGGCGCGGCGGATTTTGCCGGATATGGTCATAGGTAAACTGTCCACGAATTCAATCACGCGTGGGTATTTATACGCCGCGGTGCGATTGCGGACATGGTCTTGCAATTGACGCACAAGGACGTCCGTGCCTTGGAAATACTTGTTCAAAACGATTGTTGCCTTGACCGCCATGCCGCGTGATGGGTCGGGAATGCCGGTGACGGCAACTTCGCGGACCGCGGGGTGTTCAAGCAGGACACTTTCAACCTCAAACGGGCTAATGCGGTATCCGGATGATTTAATCAAATCATCATTACGGCCAACAAACCAATAATACCCGTCCGAATCGCGATATGCAACGTCGCCCGTGTGGTAATACCCATCACGAAAAGCGGCGTTCGTTAGTTTTTCGTTTTTGTGATATTTTTGGAACATGCCAACCGGGCGGCCGTTTGCAAGTGATATGCATATTTCACCAACCTTGCCATCTTCGGTGATGGGGCGACCGTCTTCGTCCAATAATTTTATATTCCAACCGGCGGCGGGCATGCCCATGCTGCCCGGTTTTGGTTTTATCCATTGGTTTGTGAAAAGTTGCACGGTTGTTTCCGTTTGACCGAAACCTTCGTGTAATTCGATTCCGGTCATGTCAAGGAAACGTTCATAAACCTCTGGATTTAATGCTTCGCCCGCGACGTCGGCCTTTACCAATTTCGAAAGGTCGTATTTTGATGCGTCCGCGTGGATTAGCATTTTATATACCGTCGGTGGCGCACAAAAAGATGTCACGCCGTTTTCCGCCATCGCGGACCAAAGGTCATGCGCGTTGAAAATACCACTAACGTCGAAAATAAAGACTGTTGCGCCCGCAAGCCATTGGCCGTACATTTTTCCCCATGAACATTTTGCCCAACCCGATTCGGAAAGGGTAAAATGAATATCCCCGTCGGTAAGTCTTTGCCAAAATACCGCGGTGTTGATATGTCCCAACGGATATGCATAATTGTGCGCCACCATTTTCGGCAGGTCGGTTGTGCCACTGGTAAAATAAATGACCATTGTGTCGGTGTTTTCATTTGGTACGCGTTCAAATTCCGCCGGCATAGTGTTTATCGAATCGGCAACTTCGTCATTTGATATAAGCATCACATCCGAATCGCCAATCGCAGATTTTATTTCCGGGATAATGTGTCCGTCGTCAAAGGCAATGATTGCCTTGCTTTCGGCCGTATCGATTCGGTATTTGATATCTTCGGCCTTTAACTGATTCGTTGACGGAATCGGGATAATGCCGGCGCGGTGCATCGCCATCATTAAAATCCAGTATTCCCACCGGCGACGCAGAAAAAGCAACACCGTGTCGCCCCGGGTCAGGCCCCGTGATGTCAAATAATTTGCCACAGATTTTGACATACGCGACAAATCCGCAAATGTAAATGTTTTTTTGTCGCCCGAATCGTCAACCCAAATAATTGCCACCTTGTCCGGGGTTTCGCGCGCGATAACATCAATCACATCGTATGCAAAATTAAAGTTTTCCGGGACAATTGGTGTTCCGTTTTGCAGATAATCATCATAACTTTCGAATTTTTCCTTGGTTAAAAAATGCGTTGCGAACATAGGTGCCTCTTTTGTTTTTTATGTGTGAATATTGCCATTTTTCAACGAAAATACAAGTAAAAAGTAGCCCAATCGTCATGACCGAAGTGTGACACAATAGATGCTGGTGATTAGATTAGATAAGGTAGCCAATAGAAAAATACCTATATCAAACACGAAAGGGCGGCACTGGTGTTCTTTAACAAAAACCAACCGATACGATAGTTTGTTAAATAAACCGTTAGCATAAATATCGCAAATATACCAACAACCACAATGACCGCCGCACGCCGACCGCGCATACAATACAGCGCGATGTTATAGAACAAAAACAAAACATACAAATCGCCGATTATGCTTATTACCCACATCGACAGGCAATTAAATGCGACCGCGTTCAAAACCAATATCACCGGGTATATAAAGAATATCGATGCCAAACCCTTTATCGCGATTTCCCAATCGCGTTCACCACCCGTCATTTCCGACACCAACATCAAAAGCCCGCCCCCAACAAACAGCAACGCAACCGCGATTACCGGAACAATAACAACCGCCGTGAATACCGAATTTATCGTTATCGTTGCGCCGCCAATAAGTTTTATAGCCAAAACCGCAAGGCCACCAAGCAACCCGTATATAAACGCCTTTAACATAGATTCTTCGATATCGCCGTCGGCAACAATTTTCGAAAAGAATCGACGCGGATTTACAATAACATCTTTTATTCCCCGAAACCAATTTTTGATTTTCTTCATCGTGCACCCCCTTTCCTTTATTTGATTATTTATATTTTTGCTTTATAATTAGAAAAAATCAATGGAAAAAGACATGAAAAAAATTGCCATCGCCGGACGGCCAAACACCGGCAAGTCAACTTTGTTTAACGCATTGACCGGAACGCGTGATGCGCTGGTGCATGACCGGCCGGGTGTCACGCGCGACACGATTTGTGGGAAAATGCTTGGGCGCGATGATTGCATGCTGTGCGATACGGCGGGGCTTGAAAACGCGCGCACGGGTATTGCCGCCGATTCAACGAATATGGCGATTGATGCGATATCGGGCGCGGATGCGATTTTGTTTGTGGTTGACGGGCGCACCGGGTTATTGCCCGAAGATTTGAACTGGGCGCGTGCCGTTCGGCGAAAAACGCGGGCGCCGATATTACTGCTTATCAACAAAACCGAATCAGGGCGGCGGATTGGCGATATTCATGAATTTTATAAACTTGGGTTTGGGGAACCGGTTTTGATTTCGGCGGAACACAAACGTGGATTCGATGAAATCTTTGAATTTATAAATCGTGTGGCACCGGTGGAAAATACCAACGATACACCGGCCGCGGATACGCGCGTTAAAATTGCAATCTTGGGTCAACCAAATGTTGGAAAATCGACATTGGTAAATCGGGTGCTCGGCGAAAATCGCCAAATTGTAAAGGACGAACCCGGCGTCACACGCGACACGGTGAAAATTCCGGCGCGATTTTATGGACGCGACATTTTATTGATGGATACGGCGGGACTTCGGCGAAAGTCCAATGTCCGCGATGATGTGGAAACTTTGTCGGCGTTAAAATCGCTGGACGCAATTGAAAAATCCGATGTTGTGATTTTGGTTGTTGACGCAACGCGCGACATTGAAAACCAGGCACTGGGGATTGCGGCGCGCGTTTATGATGCGGGGAAAATTTTGTGTGTGGCGTTAAACAAGTGGGATTTGGTGCCGGTGGACGAACGCGATGAAAAACTGTTGAAACTTAAACACCATTTCACGAATTCTTTTCATCAGATTATAAAACCGATGATGCTTGCCATTTCGGCGGAAAAGGGAACGGGTGTACAAAATATGTTCAAACGAATTTATCAACAATGGGACATTTCCACCGCAACTGCACCAACAAGTTTGATAAATAAAATCATCGGCGAATTGGTTGAATCGCGTCAACCGCCGATGTCGCGCCTTAAACGCCCGATGAAGATAAAATTTGCATCACAAACCGGCCGGCACCCGATGCGCATTACGATAAATGTTGGTGGCGCGTCCGATATTCCGGAATCATACACGCGATACCTGCGCCGCGGAATTGCGAACGCATTGCACTGGGAACATTTGCCGATAATTATTGAATATAAAAAGGCGGATAATCCGTTTGATTGATTCCCGCCCGTAAAAGGTTATGTTTGAATAATTGGTTTAATTTACCTCTGGGCCTGCGGCAAATGTGCCTGCTGTTGGTGTCTTAAATGTTCCGCTAACCGTATCATAAAAACCTACAACTGGAACTGTGCCTTGCTGTATTACTGGCACCAAGTCCATTACCAATTCGCCTTGTCCGTTCCATACTTTTAATGAATACAAATAGATACCTGCTTGACCGCCTGAAATTGTTCCATCAGAGTTCAAGCCGTTGATAACCAAAGCCGCACCATTTGCCAATGTACTAGTAGAAGTGTTTGTAAATAATGTTGTGCCACCGGATTCAAGTGTTGCAACTTGATTGTTGTATGTGAATTTATAGCGTGTATTGTTCTGGGCTGTTACACTTGAAAAATATCTTTCGTCAGATGTATTACCAAAAGCATCAACCATAAACACACCAGCAGAAGTTTTAACAGAAGTTTTAACAAAGAATAAACCGCCAAAAGTTTCGGTTCTTCCGCCTAATAAATACACCGAACCTGATGGCATGGTTGTTGTTTGAAAGTCCATTTCAACACGACTATCGTATGTCGGCACAATGTCTGTTAGCAAATACGACCCGGCCATCATATAGATATACTGCCGTTGTATATATCCATCGGGCAATTTATATGCATACGCGGTTTGGTCGACGATAGTCCACAGGGTGCAGGCTGGGCTGTTCGCGCATTCAAGTTTTGTTGTTGGGGTTGTTGGTAAATTCGTAAATGTCGCATTTAACGCCGACGCGGTAATAAGTTTA
>CADAFS010000013.1 GCA_902787305.1 uncultured Pseudomonadota bacterium
ATCGACACGGGATTAAAACTCACGCAAGACAATACTGTTGAAGTTGAGTATAACTATCACACTGCGTCCAATATAGCGACATCTGGGCGTATGTTTGGCTCAAGATATACTTCGTCACCTAAGCGGTCGTTTTCGTTAGGTTCTAATAGTGGCTATGCTTCTTCCGCAACCAAGACATTTGCGCAATTTGGTAACGCTGACCGCCTCGCAACAAACAATATAACAATTGGCCAATGGGGTGTTTATAAGATGTCTGCGGATGGGTTTTATATTGATGGTGTTTCGCAAGGTTCGTTCCCAGCAACTACTTTTGAGACTCCTTTTACCGTAAAACTTTTTGCATTTGAACAGGCTTCTAGTTCTAGCGGAACACCAACTGTTGGTGGTGGTGTTGGTCGGTGTAGAAGATTTAAGGTTGAAAAACCCTACCAATGATATTGGTATGTATGATACTGTAAGTGGCAACTTCTTTACGAATGCGGCAACCAGTGGCCCCGACTTTACCCCCGGCCCACCGGCAAATTAAACAAACCATTTATATTGTCTTTGATATACAGGCCCCACAAAAATGCGCAACATTTTTGTGGGTAATTTCGGGCGGTGGGACATCCCACTTTTGCGGTGTGACGGCGAAAAAGTGGGGCGGGGTTATTCCGTGTCAATTGCCACGTCAAAGACCGTTTCGGCGCGCGCCGTGTCCAATGGATGTGATTGGAACGGCACGGTTTCAAAATCAATTGTGTTCATGTCGATACGACGAATTGTGCGGTTATACATTGTGTGATAGTAAATTTTCCGATTCGTAATATCGGTTGCGATTGTCCACTGGGTTGCGGACGGCATGTCGAAAGTTTCCGACTTTGCCGCCTGGGTCGTGCCAAACGGAACATCAAAGTTGTTAAGGATATGAAACGCCTGTTTAATCGTGGCGGCCGCATCGGGTTGCGTTATTGAATAATTCTTGAAAAACGATGCGCGGACAAAGCGTGACGGCGATGAAAAGTCCCCGGGCAGGCCCAACAGCCCCGTCCCGTGACTTATGGATTGCAACTTGATTGGGCCAAAGACCGTTGGTGCGACCGTGCCCGATTGCAAATTGATATAGTTATCAAGGTTCGTTATGTGCCATGTGAATTCTGGCGAATTCGCAATTGTGCCCAATGGGTTTTCATAAAATGTTGGTATGCCATCGATAATTTCCATGACGACCACGCGCCCAGATGCTTCGGCGATGCGCCAATGAACGGTTGATGCGGTGGGGTCAATGTTTACGACGTTTACGGTGTCCATTGCGGATTTTACTTCGTCAATGCTTGAAAAGTTCGACAGTATCCATGATACAACCTGAAAATCCGCAAGGGTGTTTGCGTTATCGGCTGATGAATACGGCACATATTTGCCATAGTCCGGGAAATAGAATAGGGCGGCGGAAAGTCCGGCCTCGTTCGTGCCGTCAACGATGAATTCGGGCCTTTGCATGCCAAGGCCGACAAATCCGTATTTAGATGTGAATTTCATGCCATCCTTTGACCCGTCGGGCAGTAATGATTGTTCGGTGTGGTCCCGCGGACTGATGACGTACAGGTTGTCCATTTCCGAACCCGACCAATCGACGGTCCGCGCAAGGACGAAAGACTTGTCCGCCGCGGTTAGTGTGATGCCTGTGCATGCGTTTGCGCTTTGTATTGTTGCGATGGCAATGGCAAGAAAAGAAATAGTGATTTTGGTTTTCATGTTTGTTTCCTTTTGGGTTTTTTATGTTTGAATTGTATCAAGATACGCCATGTTTAATCCATAGGAACGAATGCACCACGTGGGATAATTGCGGGACAGATGCATGAAAAAAAGATTGCAAAAGGAAAAGCGGGGGTATATAATCCAAGGCGCCTTGGGGCATAGTTTAATGGTAGAACATCGGACTCTGACTCCGCTAGTATTGGTTCGAATCCAGTTGCCCCAACCAAGAAATTCAAACACCCGAATGGGTGTTTTAATTTTTGGTTCTGGGTCGGATGGTTGAATCATTTGCAACGAACGTTGCAAAAGGTTCGAAACCAAGTAGATTTGCGAAGCACCGCGCCCGCAAATCGTTACGGGTTGCGCGCGGTGTCGGCAAAGCCGACCGAGCGAATCCAAGTTGCCCCAACCAAGATGTACAACCGTTCGTTTCAGAGCGGATTTTATTTTGTTTTCTAATATTTTCACCAAGTTCGAAAGTTTGGTTTTGCAAAATTGCAATTTTTTGACAATTTCGAACTTTTATGGTAGAATCAAAGGAGATAAAAATGAATATAGATTTAAATGAAATTTTTGATTTTTTTGAAACACGTATCAAATGCCATGTGGAATCTGTGAACTATTTTGCGGGTCTTTTAGGGTATCATTTCCCGGAACATGATAGAGATAAAATTGTTGAACCGATGCGCACAGGGTATGCATATATATTCTATGGCAAGTATCATAAAAATGTTCATCTTTTGCCACAACAATTTGAATTATGTCATGAGGCGAAATTGTTGCATCATGATCATTCAGCTCACCATATAGAACATTATAAACAGGTGCGGGAAATACCAGATGTGCGCCTGTATGAAATGGTATCTGATTGGGCGTCCGCAAATTTTGAAAATATGGATGTTCTAGGTACCCCAGATGCTGTACCCCTGACACAATGGTTTGATAAAAATATGTCAGATTTTTGTTGGTCTGAACATCAACTTGAAATTATAGAAAAATCTTTTGAAATTTTTGAGTCAAAAACAGATAAAAATAAATTATTGGATATATGGAAACCATTGGTGGAAAAATCTGATTTATAGATTGTGCTTTATGTTATTGATATTTTGTCTGGCCTCCAACAATTCAGCTTGCGAATTGCACAGATAGCACAACCACAATTTCCAACCGCCCGTTTCAGGGCGGTTTGTTGTTTTTTCAATATCGTTGCTGAATTCTGGGGGGAAAAAAATCAAAAAAGCAAAAAATTGCTTGTTTCGAACTTTCGTGGTATAATAGGTGCAAATAAAGGTATAAACTATGAAAAGAACACTTCTATTTTTTGTTACAGCCTTTGCTTTGGTTGGGCGTGGAATTGCAGATCAAAATGTAAAGGGTGGTTTTGTGGGACCAAATGTAGTACAAATAACAACAGTGAAAGATGTATCGGAATTACGTGATGATACTGATGTTTTTATGCAGGGTAAAATTGTTAACAGTTTGGGAGATGAAAGGTATACTTTTGTTGATGAAACTGGTGAAATTATTGTTGAAATAGACAATGAAGATTGGAATGGTGTCGTGGTTACGCCAGAGACAATTGTCCAAATTTATGGTGAAGTAGACAAAGGTTGGTTCAAAAAAACAAAAATTGATGTGGATTCAATAAACATAATGTGATGCCGTTTTGTTATAATCTGTTGTTGGTTTACCAGTAATTTATTTTGCGTGTTTGCGCATTGTGTATAACCGAGACATGAGTACTTGGGTTGGGTGTGAATTGTTTTGATCGTTAGCATTGTAGAAATAAAGTTAAATAAATTTGCTTTTTATAGAATATGGTTTAGAATAACTGTGTTAAAAGAAAGGAAAGATATGGTGTTAAAAAATTTTTTATTTGGGGTTTCTTTTTCTTCTGTTTTGGCAATTATGCCGGCGATGTCGGATGATTCAGAAATTGTTGATGAAACGGTAAGGCTTGTTCTGCTTGAGGGTGATGCCAGTGTGTCGAATAAGAATTATACTGGGATAAATTCATCCGAAATTTATGGTGGCGCGATAAATAATTCGGGGACGTTGTCTTTGACAGATGTTTTGTTTAATGGAAACAGTTCGGCCAAACATGGTGGCGCAATAATGAATCTAAATACTATCGTTGTGAATGGTTCAACGGAATTTAATGGAAATTATGTAATGGAAGGTGAATATTCCGGTGGTGGTGCAATTTACAATGAAGGTGATATAACATTCAATGGAATTACAATTTTTGATGGAACATTAGAGTCAGAAAATGGTTATAATGCGATGTTTGGTGGCGCAATTAATAACGATAGTTCGGGACATTCGGGACTTGAAACCGCAACGATTACTTTTAATGAAGTGGTAAAGTTTTTGAATAATACGGCGTCTGTTCAGGGTGGGGCGGTGCTAAATTCCGCCAACGATATGATTGTGTTCAACCAAGGGGTGATTTTTTCGGGAAATACGGCCCAACAAAACGGTAATATGGTAATTAATAGTGGAACCATGGTGTTTAATGGTGGCCTAGAGATGCAATCTAATGGTAATGCAGAAGACCATGCGGATAATAATTCGGGGTTTGATAACATGGGGACGGTGACAGTTGTCGGTGGCAACATATTGGTAAAAAATAATGTTGCGGGCGCGGGTGCGGGTTTTTCGAACAGTGGGACTTTATTGTTGGGGGCGTATTTTGATGAAGAGGGTGAAATTCAAATACAGCCTGTTCAATCTATAACATTTACCAATAATCATGCAGTTGGTAATCAGGACGGAGAAAACGGAAGTGCGGGGGCGCTGTATGCGGGTGGTAGAACACAACTTTATGCTAATACAATAACATTTGACGGAAATAGTAATTCCAATAGAAATAATGGCAGTTCTTATGGTGGGGCAATCGCGTTGCAAGGTGGAATTTTGGATATTATTGGTGACATGAATTTGTTTACAAATAATTATTCTTATTCAACAACAACGATAGAAGAAAAGCTGGTAAAGTTCGGTGGTGGCGCAATTCAAAATAGGGGTAATACAACGCCGTCAAATATAACGATTGGTAAAGCCGGGGCGATAAATGTCTTTGAATCGAATACTTCGGCAATGCACGGTGGCGCGATTCATGCACGGGCCGAAGCCGAAACAGATGTTGGCAATATATCAATCACGGGAACAACAGGGTTTAATTCTAATCAGGCGGTTTTGAATGGTGGCGCGATTTCAAATATGCCGCTTTTGGGTCAATCGACATTTACATTTAATGGCGATACGAATTTCCAAAATAATATCGCGGGGGGTAATGGAGGTGCGATTTACAACACCGGTGATATGACTTTTAACGGCAATGTGACATTTAGTGGAAATAAATCGGGGGCAACGTTTACATTTGATGAAGATACTGGGGCAATTACCGGTTATTCCAATGGAACGGCGAACGATATCTATAATAATGGGACAATCAATTTTAATGGTAATGTGACATTGGACGGTGGAATTACGGGCGCAGGGACAATTGTTTTGGCAAATGGAAAATTTCTAAATATCGGAAACGCAAGTATATCGCAAGGTGCCATTAATATGAACGGTGGAACAATTGTTGCCATGATTTCAAATGTCGATGATGAATATCGTATAAATGTCGGGGATTTTAGTGGCGATGGTACAATTGCACTGACATTGGGTGATGTCGGAACGTACAAGATATTTGGTGAATCGTCTTTTTCTGGACATACCATATTCGAAGGGAATATAACATTTGATAGTCCGATTTATCACCTTGAATGGATTGATAATAATTCAACTATAACGGCGGCGCGCAAGACCGCGGAACAGATTGCAAATGATAACGAAGTGTCAATTGATGCGGCAAGGACGATATTGAACCTTATGGATTCTTCTTCGGATGTTTTGAATGATTTGGGAATGTCGTTGCAAGAACAATTGGCGGTAAAAAATAGAAATGCCGTGGAACATGCACATCATGCGATTCATCCTGAAATGGAATCTGTGGTGCAATCGGTTAGTACATCGGTGCAAACCGCCATTGCGAAATTGGCGGCGGGGCGTATGGCGATTGTGCAATCGTCGGTTGGGCGCAGTGGTGGCGATGTGGCCACACGCGGTGGCGTTTGGGCCGAAGGCATGTATAATAAATCAAAGCAAAATGATGCGTTTAATGGATATACACGTGGTGTCACCGTTGGTATAGATACTAAACTTGGCCGTGGTTTTATGTTGGGTGCCGGGTATTCGTATGCGCGGTCGGATTTTTCGGGGACCGTGCGTGATACCGATGTCGGCAGTAATACGGTCTTTGTTTATGGACAATATAAACCGACGGCGTGGTATATGAATGCGATGTTGAATTATACGATGTCTGATTATGTGGAAAAATCCGATGTGCTTGGAACATTGGTGGAATCAGATTATGATGTTAATGCGTTTGGTGGTGCGATTATGACCGGTTATGATTTCGCCGGTGGAATTACGCCGGAAATGGGTGTGCGATATATGCATATCAGTGCAGACGAATATAAAAATTCACTGGATATAAAAAGCAAATTGGATGATGTGGATTATTTGACCGGTATGTTGGGTGCAAAATATGCGTTCGATTATCGCGTGTCCCGCGGGTTCACGTTGCGTCCGGAATTGCGTGGTGCTGCGAAATTTGATGTGATATCTGATGAAAATGTCGCGACGATTAATATGCCGGGCATAAATTCATATGTTTTGAACGGGAATCGTTTGTCGCGTATGGGCGTGGAATTTGGCGCGGGAATTGCCATGAAGTACAATGATTTCAGTTTGGCATTGAACTATGATATCGAATTGCGCGAAGATTATACATCACAAACCGGTCGTGTCCGCGCAAGATATGTGTTTTAGTTAGTGATAGTGGTTAGTGAGCTCTGGAATCAGTTCATAATTGTGTGATTATTCCAGAATCTACTAACCAATATCCACTTACACTAACACTATGCGGCTTTCTTGATTCCGGATTTTATGTTGCGGATGTATTTGCGTAATTCGTCGATTGAAACAAGTGTTCCGTCGCGCTTTTGCGCCGACCAATAATCCCAACCATTATAACTTTGACAGTGTTGAATGCGCGCCGCCATGACGTGGATTGATGCCTTGCCGTATAAACTGTGCACCAGGTTTCCGTCGTTCGCAATCATGACGCGTTCGCCACGCGGACTGACCAACGTTTGGCCGACATAGAGCAATCCGCCGTCAATAAGTTCGCGGAACGCAACACGGATTTCGTCGCGTTTGGGTTTTGAAACCTCTATATCCGAAAGGTCGATTGGTGTGACGCGTGCCACGCGTTCGCGTGCGGCGGTGACATATGATTCTTCGCGTTCGATGCCGATGAATTTTCGTCCAAGTTCCCGCGCGGCGGCGGCGGTTGTCCCCGAACCCATAAATGGGTCCAAAATTATGTCGCCCGGTTTTGTTGATGCCAAAATTACACGGCGCAATAAATCCATTGGCTTTTGCGTATTGTGTAAACTTTTTCCGTTTTCGTCTTTAAGGCGTTCTTCGCCAAGGCAAATGTTCATGTCCCAATCGGAACGCATTTGTTTGCCACCGTTTAATTTCTTCATCGTTTCGTAATTAAATGTGTATTTGCCGGTCTTGGTTGGTGTTGCCCAAATCAATGTTTCATGTGCGTTCGTAAATCGCGTGCCACGAAAGTTCGGCATTGGATTTGTTTTAACCCACACGACATCGTTCAAAATCCAAAACCCCAATTCTTGCATAATTGCGCCAACCTGAAAGATATTATGATATGACCCGATTGTCCACATTGCGCCGTCCGGACGCAAAATACGTTTGCATTCCGCCATCCATTCGCGCGTGAATTTGTTATAGTCGGCGGGCGATTCAAACGCGTCCCACGTGTCGCGCACCGCGCGCGCGGCGGTTTGATCTTCGGGGCGATAAAGTGTTTTTTGCCCAAGTTGCAAATTATATGGTGGATCTGCAAATACCGCATCAACCGAAGCGTCTGGAATTTCGCGCATAATTTCCACGCAATCGCCAATTAAAATTTGGTTAAGGTATTTGTTCATTGAATCTCTCGTCCGTGACTAATTATACCACATTTTTGGGGTAAAAAATTTTGCCGGATTGGTGCATTTATGAAAAAAAGGTCTTGATTTTTATAAAAAATGCATTTTTTTTGAAATAAAAATTGCTTTACACAATCGCAACAGATTGCTACATTATGCGGTATGAGATGTCCATACTGTAATTATGCCGATAGTCGGGTCGCGGATTCGCGGCCGGATATGGAAAGTGGAACAATTCGCCGCCGCCGTGTGTGTAATCAATGTGGGGCGAAGTTTTCAACCGTGGAACGCGTGCAGATGCGTGATTTGGTTGTGAAAAAAAATAGTGGTAAAACCGAACCGTTCGATAGGGATAAATTGCGGCGCAGTATAAAACTTGCGTGTCATAATCGTGATGTTGGTGATGAACAGATTGAACGCCTGGTTGCGTCGATTCAGCGGAGGCTTGAAACCGAAATGGCCGACGATATGGTGACAAGCAGCCAAATCGGCGAAATGGTTTCAGATTCTTTGTTGAATTTGGACCCGATTGCATTTGTGCGCTTTGTGTCCGTGTATCGCAAGTTTTCACGGGTTTCGGATTTTAAGAAAATTATTGATACTATACCAGAGGTGACCGACGAAACAATCGTTTGCAAATTGCCAAAGACAACATTGTTTTGATTGGTGGGGGGAATTTTCATGAAAAAAATTTTTGTTTTCATCTTTTCGGTGCTGTGCGCGGTGGGGGCGTTTGCAAAAACCGAAATTGATGTGTTGTCGGATGCGGATGAAAGTTTGTATTCGCAAATTTTTACTTTGCAAGATTCTGAAAAATTTTCTGCGGCGGAAAAATTGTGGCGCCAAGTTGCCGACCCAATTTTGATGAGTGAGGTTTTATATCAAAAATTTTTTTCCAAAACATATACCACCAAAGGCGCCGAAGCAAAATCGTGGATGGATAAATACGCCGATATGCCGGGTGCGGTGCGTGTCGAAAAATTGGCGGCGCGCAAAAAGGCGCGGGTGAAAAAGGCCGTTGTGCCGGCGATGCTGTCGGGGAATCAATCCGTTGAAAATGCGCAATCGGAAACATGGACGGAAAAAAATTATTCCGGTGCGACCGATAAAAAAATTACAAAATTCAGAAAGGCAATTCGCAGTGGTTCGACCAAGACCGCGCGTAATATATTGGAAGAAAAAGGTTTTCGGAAAAAATTGGCGGCGTCTGATTATGGGCGTCTTGCGGGGCGACTTGCGTTTGTTTATTACACGAACGGTGAATTTGCGTTGGCCAAAAAATGGGGAACAATTGCGGCGGATGCGGATTCGGAATTCGGTCTTTGGACGATGGGGTTGTTGCAATTCAAAGAAGAAAATTATAAGGAAAGTGAAAAGTATTTTGCGGAAATTCTTGAATTGCCACAGATAAATAATGCCCGCAAGACCGAGGCCGCATTTTGGGCCGGCCGTGCCGCAGATTTGAATGATGACCGGGCGGATGCGAAAAAGTATTGGCGTATTGCCGCCGCGCATCCGATGGCTTTCTATGGGGCGTTGGCCGCGACAATGTTGGGCGATGTGCCAGAATACGAATTCTTTGAACAAGAATTTACCGATGATGATGTTGAAGAATTGCGGCGCGACAAGTATGGAAAAATCGCGCTTGCGTTATTACAGGTAAATCGTAAAGAACGCGCCGAAGAATATCTGAAATATATGATGAATGTTAATGTGTCGGATCGCGCATTGCATGCAATAAATTCGGTCGCGACGGCGTATGGGCTTTCGCGTGTGTCGATTTTGTCGTCGGGCATTATTCGTGATCGGGGTATTTTGGAAATTGATGAAGATGTGATTTATACCACGCAATATCCGTTGCCTGATTGGGAACCTATGGGCGGTTGGTCAATCGACAGGGCGTTATTGCTTGCCATCATTAAACAAGAAAGTGGTTTTAGGGCCGGTGTTAAATCGGGCGCGGGTGCCAAGGGGGTGATGCAAATTATGCCTGGGACGGCGAAATTGGTGGCGCGTGCGAATAGGGTTAAGATGTCCGATATTGATATGTCGAACCCGGAACACAATATGTTCCTTGGGCAACAGCATATTGTTGATTTGCTGACGCATCCAAATGTGAACAATAATATAATCAAAATGCTTGCGGCGTATAATGCGGGTATGGGGTCGGTTGTGAAATTTGAAAAGTCTTTTTCAACCGATGACCCGTTGCTGTATATCGAAAGTTTTCCGGCGTATGAAACGCGTGGCTATATAAAGCGCGTGATGGCGAATTTGTGGCTTTATCGTGCACGTTTGAATCAGCCACTTACGACACTAAAAGTTTTGGCGGATGCGCAGTGGCCGTTGTACAGCAGTGAAGATGAATATGTTCGCAGTGACATTGACGATATTCCGTATTCGATATAGTGGTGTGACATGGTTGTGGTTGCGGATTTTTCCATTGAAAATGAAATAGGTGCAAACTTTATTGCCGGATGCGACGAGGCCGGACGCGGTCCGCTCTGTGGTCCCGTGGTTGCGGCGGCGGTTATTTTCCCGAACCGCGAAATTGAAATTCCGGTGGTAATAAGGGATTCAAAAAAAATGTCCGCGGCGCAAAGGGCGGTCGCCTATGATTGGATAACAAAGAATACAATTTGGGCAACCGGCCAGTGTAGCGCGGCGGAAATTGATGAGTTAAATATACTTTGGGCATCGATGCGTGCGATGGAAAGGGCGGTGGCGGGGTTGGGGCAAACGCCGGATATGTGTTTAATTGACGGGAATCGTGTGCCGGCGGGTGTGCAGGGGCGGGCGGTTGTTCGGGGCGATGCGAAATCGCTTTCCATTGCGGCGGCATCGATAGTCGCCAAGGAAACGCGTGATAAGATTATGCGGGACCTGTCGGTCCAATTCCCCGAATATGGTTGGGAAAGAAATGCCGGATACCCGACGACGGAACATTTGACGGCAATCGAAAAATATGGTGTGACCAAACACCATCGCCGAACGTTCGGACCGGTTAGGAAAATCGTTCAAACCGGCGATAAGTATTGACTTTTTGGTTTTTTTTGATATATTCTTTGCAGGTTTAGATAAAAAGGAGTGTTGAATGCCCAGTCCGAAATTTGTGGAACGTCGTCATCCGATGTTAAGATATACCGCAAAAAGTGATCCGCATAAAAGAGCGAAAGGGAACGTAGAAAAAAAAGCTGTAGAATGGTATCTGAAATGTATACGTGGGCTTGTCCCAAATTCCGAGCAGTATGAAAATGAACTGCATGAATTAGTTGAACATGGTGAAGTTGGAACCTTTGTTGAAATGTATCTTAAACATGGGAATGATACGAAATGGATTGAAAGACAAAGACAACAGGAGCAAGCAGATCGGGGTACTTGCGAAAGGCATGACGATATGGTTACGTTTGATATGGCAACCCAACGTTTTAAAGAAAGTGGCGGTCGGTAATATCTTTACGAATTTTTACAGTTTTATTCGCCTTGTGTTTGCTGGGCGGTTTTTGTATTAATGTACAATTGAAACGGAATATAAAAGTTTTAAAGTTTCATCAGGTTGCTCTCCATCGTCGGACGTTCGAACCGGTTAGGAATGCCGATGCCATGGCCAAGAAATGATTTCAGCAAGCAATTCAAAGCACCTAGAATTGTCATTGCGGCGTAGGCCGCAATAGGGTTCCGGGTCAAGCCCGGAATGGCAATAAATAACCCTATGGCGGACCAGAATCACCCAAAAAATGCTTTGCATTTTTTGGGGCCCGATGCCCGCCATGACAAAAATGCTAGAACCTCCGAAAAATCTTGACTTTTAGTATGAATTGTATACAATTCTTATCAATGTAGTAAAAAGGATAAAAAATGAAAAAACTTGACGGATTAGAATTACGTGGGAAGTATGTGTTGTTGCTGGATGAGGTTCGTTTTAATCCGGTATATCTGCCATCTGTCTGTTTATTAGGAATAAAGTATTCCGAGGTCGATCATAAGAAATACTACGTTTGCAATGCTCATGTTGAGGGGGGGGATACTGTAAAACGATTGTGTGATGCGGGTGCGCGGGTCGCAATTTGTGCAACGTATCCGTCGGATAGTGATATGGATAGGTTGTTTCCAGAACATAAGGGATGTGGCATGACGTTCAGATATTTGGTAGAACGTTTTCCTGGGGAAAGTAAAGCGCCGTATGGGTTTGTACCCGATTGCCTGAGCAAAGATTTCTTGGCGGGTATGAGAGATGGTGATGCCATGTTATTGGAAAATGTTTGGTTTAATCATTATCCTGAATATAAAGCCAAGGATGAAAAATTTATTGCAAAATTGGTGCAGGGTTATGATATTTGTGTTTATAATTTGATGGGGGATGCCGATGGTGGTTTTGACGGCGTGGAACAAAAATTGCCCGTGTATGCGGGTTATGATATGCTTGCATATAATGCAGATGCGGTTAGGGTCGTATGTGCTTTACGGAGTAGACCAAGACGTCGATATCGCCCCAGTGGTAAACCGTGTTCATTTGGGATTGTTCCTGATTTAGATCTTGAATATCCAGACTTAGTGAATACAACGGTACGGAGAAGAGGGGCACGATAAATTACGAACAAAAAAAGGAAAGGAAATGAAACTTAGAACAATTGATGGGCTGGATTTGCGCGGGAAATATGTGTTGCTGCGCGATGATTTTAATGTGCAAATTGTTGATGGTAAAATTACCGAAGGGTTCCGTATAGAGCGCAGCCAAGCCACGATAGATGCGTTGCGTAATGCGGGCGCGCGCGTGGCGATTTGTTCCCACCTTGGGCGGCCAAAGGGCGCGCCGGACGCAAAGTATTCGTTGCGTGGGGTCGCGGATTATATGAAATTGCCGTTTGTTGATGATTGCCTGAATCGCGATTTTATGGCGGAAATGCATGACGGCGATGTGGTGCTGCTTGAAAATGTGCGGTTCTATGCGGGCGAAGAAGAAAATGACCCGGCGTTCGCCGAAAAATTGGCGCACGGGTTCGATGTCTTTGTGAACGATGCGTTCGCGGTTTCGCATCGCGCGCATGCCAGTACCGTTGGCGTGACGAAATTTTTGCCGTCCTATGCGGGGTTGTTATTGCAAAGTGAAATTGAAAATTTAACGCGCGTGATGGAAAACCCGAAACATCCCGTTCTTTCCATTGTTGCAGGGTCCAAGGTTTCAACGAAAATCGGCGTGTTGCGCGCACTGGCGAAATTGTCGGACACGATAATTGTTGGTGGGGCGTTGGGGACGACGTTTAATTATGCACTGGGCGGGGCGGTTGGAAATTCGCTGTATGAACCGGACCAGAAAGAAAACGCACTTGCCATTATGGAATACGCGCGCGAAAATAATTGTCGGTTTTTGGTGCCACTGGACAAGGGTGTTGGGCCGGTCTTTGAACCGAACGCGCCGCGCACCGATAAAGATATCGCGGATATCGCGCCGGACGATGTGATTATTGACGGTGGTCCGAAAACCGCAGAGCGCGACGCGGTGGAAATAGGGAACGCCGCAACGGTGATTTGGAACGGGACGGTTGGCATGGCGGAGTGGATGCCGACGTGGTCGTTTGGTTCGTTTGCAATTGCGCGCGCGATTGCCGATAATACGCGCAGTGGGAAATTGGAAAGTATCGTCGGTGGTGGTGATACGGTCGCGGCCTTGGACGCGTGCGGCGTGATGGGTGACATAACGTATGTTTCAACCGGCGGCGGCGCGTTCCTTGAATTTATCGAAGGCCGCGAATTACCGGGGATAGAAGTGCTGCGGGAGTGTTAGTGTAAGTTCCCCTCCTGTGGAGGGGTGCCACGGCACCGCCCTCGGTGACGGGCGGGGTGGTTAGAGAATACGGAATAATAACGAATGCTCCGACCACCTCCCGGTGTTCCACACCGTACTCCTCCAACGGAGGAGAACTTTGCACTCTGGAATTACTTGAAAATGGTGGGGGTGGTAAGTTCTCCTCCCCCGGAGGAGTGGCGCCGAACGGCGACGAGGTGGGGGTTATATATTTTTTCTTTTTTTTACCCCCACCCCGCCCAGTTCCACTGGGCACCCCTCCGAAAATCACCCACGCAAAACTCTGTTTTGCGCGGGACCCGATGGAGGGGAACTTTTATTCTCTGGAATTACCAACCACGACGGGATTGGTTACGGCTGTCTTCATAGTTTGACTTTGCCGTCTGTATTATAAAGCGCAACTGGTCTGTACATTCCCTAATTACTTTTTGGTTTGCACGTAAAGAACCGCAACCCTGTTTATATCTTGAATCTTGTTTGCAATCACTTGGAATTATTTGGTTGTTGTTGTTTGTTGTGCTGCACATCTGAAAACCATTTATGACGGCAATGTCTTTGTCTAATTGTTTGTAAGCATTTTGTGCATCTTTCTCGGCGGCTTGGTTTATTCTGTTAAGATTTCGTAACAAGCAGTCATATGTGTCGGCCTTGCTTAGTGACCCGCAATCTTCGGCGCCGGCAAGGACGGTGGCACTGTATGTTGAACCACCCGATGATGAATTTGATGATGAAGATGTGTTGCCGGTAAGGACTTCGATTTTACTGGTTAAAACCGCCTTGTTCAGTTGGGTTTTGAAACGTTTGATAACCGCGTTCAATCTATCATATTGTTGTTTTAACTGTTGCACCATAAATGTGGATTTAAGTGCGATAACATCTTCGATATCAGTTGCGCGACCAACGTCGGTTGGATTTTGTCTGTCGCCAACATTGTATGCATGCACACTGCACAATGCCAATGCCGGTGAAAAAAATGTGCATTCTTCGGTCGCATGCACGGCGACCGGCAACACACAAAGAATTGCAAAAAACAAAGTATTAAAAATTTTCATTCTATATTCCATTTGACCATTTTAATATTTCCTGAGAAAGGTTGCTAAGCCCTGTCGATGAATTATTTGTTGCGATACAACCTTTATTATTTGGTCTTTGTTTGTTTGGGGCATCCCATGTGCATCCGGAGTGTTTTCTACACTCCGTTTCGTTATTGTTGTATTGTATACAATCCATTGCAGCGGTTATTGTATTGTTCAAAGATTCATTGTTGGCTATTGTGTTCTTTAGGGTTTTGTATGGTTGGTTTTTAATTTGTGTGTTTTCTATTTCACTATTCGATGAACCGCCGTTATCTAATTTTCTGAAATCTTTTTCGTCGGCAAAGCACCAATTTTTTGTTGGCCACTTTTTTGTATCAACGGCTGTTTTTAATTGTGTCATTCTATCTTTGTCATTGTGTGGATCAACATTGCAACGTCTTGCACAGCAATCTTCCAATACATCAAAAGAACCGTCTTTGTTAACACCGCATGTGCATGAATCTTGGTTTATAAGGTCACGCAATGTTTCAATGTCCACCTTTGTATTTTTGCGTTTTAGGATACTACCAAATATGGATATGTCGGCAATAATATCCGTAGCACAAGCGACCTGGGTTGCACCACCTATGCCAGAATTTGGATCAATCCATTCATGCCAAACGCTTTCTTTATTCCCTATTTGATCAACCATCCGACAGTGTTGTTGCTTACTGGTAACCCGGCCATCGCCTGTGGAACTTGTTTTTACGCGATAATAGCAATTTGTGTATTCATTTGTTTTATCATTATAGTTATTACAGAAACAAATTTCACCGGTAGATGGATCTTCTGCTTGTCCATCTTTTTTTGCTTTTGGTAAAGAGCAAGGGTCGCAAAGGAATTTCCCCCACATATTGCACGAATCACTTAGTAGCATTACAACATCACTAACATCGATGCCGACCGTAATTGCGGTGACAAGTGCGTCATACATACTTTCAAGAACACCTTCATACGGGTCAAAGAATTCGTTTGCCATGTCTTTGAATTTTTTTACGCGCTTTGGGCCGGTGCATTTTGTCACCGACGGGTCGCAACCGGCGTATTCGATGATTGCGTCCAGTTGCTGTTTTAATTCCTTCATTTTAAGTGTTGCGTCTTCGATTGCGGTTTCGATTTGGCCGCCAATTTGTTCGCGGACCAAGATATCCGTACTGATTCCGTTTTTCGCCGCCAATTGTTCCGCAACCCCAAGGCCTTCGAGTCCCGCAATCACCGCGCCGGTTTCAATTGGTGCCGTTGGCGCGCCCGCGTATGTTGGTGATTCCGCCGCGCGCGATTCCAGTGCGTTTTGAATTTGCGCGTTTTGCGATTCCGCCGTGGCCGCCATTTGTTCCTGCATCGCGGTCATGGATTCCGCCATTTGTTGTTGCATTTGCGCCATTTGTGCCGCCATTTGTTGCATTTGCGCGTTGTTTTGTTCGGCGGCGGCGGCCGATGCCGCGGCCTGGGCTTGGGCTTCGGCTTGGGCAATGGCGACGGCGTTTTGTTGCTGTTGCACTTTGGCGGTCGATTGCGCCACAACCTGGGCCGTGATGTATTGGACCAGGTCGTCGCCGTATTGCTTGCAATTTTGGTTCGAATTGACACAGCCCGCAACGATTGCCGCCGCGACGTTCATGTCCGTGCAGCCGCCCGATGCGCACTTTGGTGAGGCGCAACGCAAAACAATCGCGTTACAGTTTCCAAAATTCGCTTCGGCCGTATTCTGTGCCATGCCGGCGCGGCCGTTCATTAGACTGTTCCACTGGTTATTATTCATGGCGCCGGTGCCGTTGTACGCCGTCAGGTTAGATCCCGCCGTCGTCGCAACATTCGCCATCGCCGGTAAAATAACCGCCGCAAAAACCGCACCACATAAAAGGTTTGAATAGAATTTCATCTCTCTGCCCGATATATTTTATCATAAAATAGTGGTGAGTGCAAGCGGTGAGTGTTATCCGCCTTCGCCCAAGGCTACGGCGCGACTGCGCCAGGGCTTTTGCCCTGGCTTGGTGTTAGTGTGGGTGTGTCACCCCGCGGGCGCGCGGTGTCCAGTTTTTGCGGATGCAAAAACTTGCGTCGCAGACGGTAAATAAATGTGCGACGACGCGGTTGCGATCGTCGCATTCCCTGCGGGGCAAGTTTACGGCATTGCCGTAAACTGGGTCCCGGCCTTCACCGGGATGACGGGCGCGTGTGCGCCCGCACTAACCACTAGCCACTTACACTAACACTATTTGTTCGTGAGTTTTAATTCAATGCGGCGGTTTTTCTGCATGTTCGCTTTATCGGTGTTCGGGGCGAACGGATACATGTCGCCAAATCCGGACGGTACAAGGCGTTTACGCGCCACACCATCGTGCACCAGTTCATTCACCACCGCCGTCGCGCGCAGTAATGAAAGTTCCATGTTGTTCGAATATGCGCGGTTGCCGGGGACGACGGGTTTATTATCTGTGTGGCCGTCAACGCGAATTATCCATTCGATTTCAGACGGGATTTTTGTTTCCATTTCTTTGATGACATTGGATATGATTTTAAGTTGCTTTTTGCCCGCGTCCGACAATCTGTATGAACCAGTTTTGAATAAAATGTCACTTTGCACAATGAACCGGTCGCCGTCCGCCGTGACGGATTCTGTGTTGCCAAGTGCAATTTTTACCGCGCGATAAAATTCAGATTGATATTCCCGCATGTCTTGCAATTCCGCAACCTTGTCCGCAAGGGCCTTGTTCAGGTTGTTCGACATTTCGACATATTTCGCCTGTTGCGCAAGCAGTTCGCTGTCCGCCGCGCCCAGTGCCGCGTTTAGCCGTTCAAGTTCCGCCGTGTATTTTGCCATTTCGGATTCAAGGGCGCTCAATTTCGCTGCCTGGGAATTCATTTCGGATTCCTGGAGGCCGATTAATTCTTGCTGCACATTTACCTGTTTTTGCATTTGTTCTTGTAATTCGCGGCGTTGTTTTTCCAATTCGGCAAGTTGGTCTTTGATGGCGTTCGCCTGGGCCAATTGTTCGCGTAAGTTGGCAACTTCGCGTTGGGCGGCATCGTCACTGGCCTTTACCTTGGACACTTCGTTTTCATACGCGTTGATTATGTCAATCATCGATAAATTTTGGCTGTCGATTTCGTCTTGGTTCGATAGCAATTCGGCGCGTGCCTGAATCAGCAGACGCATCGCTTCTTCGTTGTCGGCGTTCATTTGGTTTATTTGTGCAACCTGGGACGCGTTGATTTTTTTCAAATCCGCAATCGTTTGCACACCGGCCTTTTTGTTAAAAACACTGGTCGTGGTCCAAAGGAACACAAACACAATCAGCAAGAAAATCAATATGATGACCAGGTTTGAAAATAAATCGACGAATGCCGGCCATGTGTTTGGTTTATTGCGAAAATTTAATCTGAACATTTTTATTTCTCCCTCGCGCTCTCTGCTATGCAGCCGTTGGTTCGAATTTTTGGTTTATGTTTTCGATGTTGTTGTTGATATGCCCAAGCAACGATTCGATTTGGGGCAGGGCGGATTCCGTTAAATTCGTGCGGAATATGTTCGTCCGTGCCGATAGGAATTCTTCGAGTGAATGTATAATCGCATTTTGTGCAAGTTGTAATTGCAATGCTAAAAATCCGACAATCAAACTTCCGCCCAGGCCAAGCAGCGAACTGGTAAATGCGGTTGCCATGCCGCCCAGTGGTTGCGAAAGTCCGGCCTGCATCGTTTCCAAAACCGCATCGTCGTTAAAGTTTAGGTTGGCGATTAAATCCGCAAAGCCGCCGACCGTAAGAATCAGACCCCAAAATGTACCAAGCAGCCCCAAAAATACCAATGTGTTCACGGTGTATTGCACCGATTCGCGGTCGTTGTCCATTTTAATCTGAATCGTATCCATAACGCCACGCAATCCGTCCGCCATAAGTTGATTCTTGCGGTGGTGCAGCAACAGCGCAATAGACCGCAACAGCCGCGGGGGCAGTTTCGGATTGCGCACCCCGCGCATATATTCGCGCAGCCATTTGTGTTCGGGGACAAGGGCAAAAACCTTGATAAAACAGATGATTATGCCGAAAAGCGTTGTGCCGATAATTATGCCATTAAGGTATATGTTCGCAATCGCAATCGTGAAAAATAGCCGATAAAAGATGATGCACAGGCACAGCACAAACGCCGTAAAAATCGCCATGCGGTTAAGATTCTTATGAAAACTGTTCATATTTTTCCCCCGTTACGGTTTTATGTTAGAAAATTTTTTTATGGCGTGTCAATAGAGATTATTCCTGTTTTTTGTTCGTTTACGTTTTTACTTGCTTTTTTGGAAAAAATTGTAATAATTGCGCTTGTTCCTGCTGTGGCCATGGGGGCGACGGCTGATATAAACCAAAGGAAATAAAATGGCTTACTATGAAAGTGTTCTGGTTTTTCGCCAGGATTTGACCGAACCGCAGGTCAAAGAAAAAGCGGACAAATATGCGGAAATTATCAAAGAACTGGGCGGCGAAGTAAAATCCACAGAATTTTGGGGATTGAAAAATTTGGCCTATGTTATTCGTAAAAATCGCAAGGCGCACTATGTTATGATGAACGTGGAAATGCCGGGTAAATCGATTGCCGAACTTGAACGGCGCAGTCGTATCGACGAAGATGTTATCCGTTTCCTGAATGTGCGGGTTGAAAAATTGGCGGACGGCCCGTCAATCATGATGAAAAAGAATACCGAGGAGGCAGAATAATGGCAGTTCGTGCAGCAATTTATCGTAAAAAGGCCAACCCATTAAAGGGCAAGGTTATTGACTATAAAGATGTTAAAATGTTGGGACACTATATCACCGAACGTGGTAAAATCGTGCCAAGTCGCATTAGTGGCGTTTCCCAGAAAGACCAACGTTTATTGGCACAGGCGATTAAACGTGCGCGTCATTTGGGTTTGCTGCCGTTTGTGCGCAATAACATCGGGTAAAGATATTTGGGTATAACCCTAACTTTCAACAAAAGGACAGATAAAATGAAAATTATTTTAACAGAAAAAATTACGGGTCTTGGGACAATCGGCGACACGGTAGAGGTTAAAACCGGTTACGCGCGGAATTATTTGTTGCCAAATAACAAGGCGTTGCGTTGGTCGCGTGAAAATGTCGCGTTGTTCGAAGCGCAAAAGGCGGAACTTCAGGCGCGCCATGAAAATGCACGCAAGGCGGCGGAATCCAAGGTTGATGCGGTTAAAAACGCCAAGATGTACATGATACGCCAGGCGGGCGATACCGGTCAATTGTATGGTTCAGTGTCAAGTCGTGATATCGCGCGGACACTTAAAGAAGTTGCGAATGTTGAAATTTCTTCGGCCCAGGTTATGTTGGGCGCGCCGATTAAATCGATTGGTGCGTTTGACACGAAAATCGCACTGCATCCTGATGTGATTGTTCCGATTAAGGTTTATGTCGCGCGTACAAACGATGAAATCGAAGCGTTGGTCGCCGGCAAGGTTTTGACATTTGGAACCAAAAAGGTTGAAGAAGAAACTGAAACCAAAGAAGAACCAAAAGACGAAGCGGAAGTTAAAGAAACAGAAGTATCCGCGGAATCTGAAAAATCAGAACCGGCGGAAGAAAAATAATTCCGATTTTGGTTATACAAACACCCCACAGGGAATTATTTATAGAGATAGAACAGTCATACCGCCGAAAGGCGGTATCTTGTTGGGCCGGCAGAGAGCATACAAGTCTTTTGTCATTGTTGTAGATGTTACCAATTTTGATGACAAAAACAGTTCGTGTTTTGGGTAAAAACGCTTTAAAAAAAAGAATTGTCATTGCGGATTTAGTTCCGCAATAGGGCTAAACAGTTGTGACGAATATTTCGTAATAATTTCGCGCTATTCGTCATAGGTTTATAGACCCTATGGCGGACCAAGCCCGCCATGACAAAAACGCTGAACAACCTATCTTGCAAAACGATTTTCGTAATCGAATTTAGTAACATCTACAGGTGACGCGAGTCTGGAATTTTTTGTACCCCGGTTTAATTATGTGTTTTTTTATTGACAATTGGTTGTTTTGGTGTGTAGTGTCCGTGTAAACAAAAGGATTGATGAAAATGACGGAAAAAATTGAGCCGGTATGTAAATATCCTACGGATGTTGCTTTGGAAAATCGGCCGGCCACGATTTTGGAATATTTATGTAAAAATAGGCGATATATAATACCAAAAATGTTAAAAGAATTGTCCGGTGAAATAGAAATGGTTATTCCAGCGGATGTTGTGCAAGTTGATTACAAAGACGCGCTGGACCATGTATCATTTAAGAAAGTGGAAAAACATGGACCTTATTTTATGGTATACTATTGGTCGTCAAGTGGTAGTGGAAATCCTTTTAATGTTTATAAAGGTACAGAAGAGTACAAAGGGTTTAATGAATTGTGGAATGATGTACGATCCCAGATGGAATACTATATGTCGCATAGTGTATTGCAAAATATACTCGTTTTAAGTAGTGCCAAAATGCCAATGTGGTTACAGCGATTGTTAATGAGAATGTATGGTATTGGGAAATAATTGTAAATGAATCGAAACAAAAAAAATCCCCACGAATTTCGTGGGGATTTTTGTGTATCGGAATAATTATTTATCCAATGCCTTGATAATCTGATCGTATGGTATCGCGCCCGGAAATGCTTCTTCGCCGATAACCAAATACGGTGTGCCGCTGATTTCAAAACGTTGTGCCAAATCACGAACATTTTTCAATTCACGTGCGACAACTTCGCCATTCATGTCTTTTTCCAATTGTGCGGTATCCAGACCGGCTTCGGCCGCCAATTTCATGACATTCTTTTTGATTTTGTCACCAAGTTTTGAACGATCTTTCATATCATCTTGGGTGTAATATTCTTTGTCCATCAACAATTTATCCAACGCGGCGGCTTTGTCGTTGCCCTGTAATTTTGCGGCAATAACAGCCTTGGCCGGTGCGTCAGACAATTCGCCATGGATAGAAAAGTTTTTCAAGACAACGCGAACATCGTCACGGCTTTCCATCACACGGGCCAATTCGCCATGAACACGACGGCAATATGGGCAAGAATAATCAGACCACAAGAAAATAGTTTTCTTGGCATCTTCATTACCCCAAATTGGTGCATCGCCAATCATGTCCTTTAAATTCGAACGGACATATTTGCGAATCGCCTTGTTCTTTTCGGCGTTCTGTTGTTCCTGCATTGCGGATACCATTTCTTGCAAGATCATTGGGTTTGTATGTGTCAGGTAGTACGGTGTGTACAAACGGCAGACACAGCCAGCGATCAAAAGGATAGATACCAATTTGATCAGTTTTTTGATTATCATAGGACTGGATTCAGATTTTTTGCCATCCTGCTTGGCGAACATACCGCCAAACAAAAAGAGCGCAATTCCGATAACCAGAACGAGGATTGTCCAAAACATAGTTTTCTCCTTTGCTTGTTGAACGGTTGTATCTTAGAAATTTTTTCCGTGGCATGCAAGGAAAATTTAAGATTTTTTTTCGTGTGTCAAAGTCAACCGCGTGTTCGGAATTTTTGTTCCCAATTCCGCGCATATTTTTTCAAGAAATTGAAGTGTTGTGTCAAGTGTCAAAGGTAATTGAAAAAGCCGGTTTTTATATGGCGCGGCGCATTCGGTACACACCGCGCGCCCGGTTTTTGGCGAAAGGTGTGTCAAATTTTTTGCGCACCCGCAACCCGAACATTTTGTCAAATCAAGTGCAAACCCAAGTTCGCGTAATAATGTTTTTTCCCAATCTAAATAATCATCGGTCGGGGAATTTGTGTTTGGCAAATTTGTTAAAAACACTATCGTCGAATCGTAAAGTGCGCAGTATGATTCGCGTTCGGGCAGTAATGTTTTTATCAAATCAAAAATGCAATTTACAAATTTAATTCGTTCGAAATTTATCATAATTGGGGCGGTTAAATTTTTTTCACTTTCCCAATGAAACACGCCCAGTGCGGAATCAAGTCGCGCGCCCCATGTGGCGTTGCCGATTTGTCCGACAAGTGGCTTGTTCGTTTTGGCAACCACCGCACCGCGCAACATTCCGGCGACGACACCGTGTTCGCGCGTAAATATATGTGCGACCGCATCACGTTCGTTAAACGGGCGCAGTGATATTAAAAGACCGGCGGATTCAAGTTTCATTTCAATTTTTCGGCCGCGCCGCGTGCAAGTTCGTCACAGCGTTCATTTAATTCTTCACCGTTATGTCCGCGTACCCAAACCCAATGAACTTTTACGGCGGACACCAATTCGTCCAACTGTTGCCACAGGTCTTGGTTTTTTACGGGCTTACGGTCGGCGGTGCGCCAATTATTTTTCTTCCAATTTTTCATCCAAACCGAAGTCCCGTTTTTTACATATTGGCTGTCGGTGTGAATTTCAATTTCATCGTGTTTGCGTGCCGCGGATATTGCGCGTATAACCGCGGTTAGTTCCATACGATTATTTGTTGTGCCCTTTTCGCCACCACTGCGTTCGGCACGGTTTTTTCCGTCGGTTGCAACAAATGCCCATCCGCCGGGGCCTGGGTTACCCAAACAACTGCCGTCTGTCCAAATTTTTAGCATTTTATTTCATCCTTTGTTTGTGATATAATATCATAAAATGAAAATAGATTCCAAGAATTTACACGAAATGTCAAATGCTCTGCGCGCGGATGCGTTGCGGGCGATTGCCGCGGCCAAAAGCGGGCATGTTGGAATTGTGCTTGGCGCGGCGGACATTGTCACAATGATTTATGCGGTGTTCCTAAATCCTGTGCGCGACAGGTTTGTTTTATCGGCGGGACATGGTTCGGCATTATTATATGCGGTGTTGAAACTTGCGGGGTATAACATTGGCGATTTGAAATCTTTTCGGCAAATTGGTGGGTTGCCGGGGCATCCGGAATTTGGAATAGATGGGGTTTGTGCGACGACGGGCCCCCTGGGCCAGGGGGTTGCGAACGCGGTCGGTATGGCGATTGCCGCAAAGCACAACAAGACCGGCGGCCGTGTGTATTGCCTTTGTTCCGATGGCGATTTGATGGAGGGCGTGGCCCAGGAAGCAATTGGTTTTGCCGGGCGGTATAAATTGGATAACCTTGTTTTGCTTTGGGATAATAACGGGATAAGTATTGATGGTGTGGCGCAGGTGGATAAAAATGTGTCGATGCGGATGCGGGCGGCGGGATGGACAGTGCGCGCGGCGGACGGCACAGATATGAATGAACTTTATGACGCGATAAGCGCGCCGGCGACGGGGCCGCTGTTTGTTTGTTGCGATACGATGTTGGGGCAGGGCGCAAGTGTTTCGGGAACGGCGCGTGCGCATGGGTTTGCAATTGATGAAGCCGAAATCACAAATCTGATAAAACATTTGGATTCGGCGACTGGGCGCGATTTGTGGCGCAAATTTGCGCGCACACATAAAAGAACAGAAAAAATAAAATATGCAAATGTGCCGGCGGTTTCGTTACAGCAGAAAACATCCGCGGTATCAACGCGCGAAATGTCCGGTGAATATTTGGCGGCGATTATGAAACGGGGCGCGGATATTATTATTGGCAGTGCGGATTTGGGCCAAAGTACGAATATGCGCGTTGCGGGCGTGCGTGAAATTACGGCGGACAATTTTTTCGGGCGATATATAAACTATGGCGTGCGCGAACATGCGATGGCGGCAATTATGAACGGTATGGCATACGCGGGTGTGCGCGCGGCGGGTTCAACGTTTTTAGTATTCAGTGACTATATGCGTGGTGCGATGCGTCTTAGCGCGATTTCGGGTTTGCCGGTAATCTATGTTTTAACGCATGATAGTGTCGCGGTTGGTCCGGACGGGCCGACGCATCAACCGGTTGAACAGTTAGCGGGTCTGCGTTTAATTCCGAATATGAATGTTTTTCGGCCATGTAATATGGCAGAGGTTGCATGGGCATGGCAAACGGCGTTATCGGAAACGAACCGTCCGTCGTGCATTGTCCTTTCGCGCCAGGCGATTGCGCCGGTGGGCGATGCAATCCTTGGGGAAATAAAGTGCGGGGGCTATGTCGTTTATGAATCGGGCGCGGCGCGGGTAAAGATGACGATTGTTGCAACGGGGGCGGAGGTTCCGCTTGCCATAAATGTTGCGCGGATTTTGGGTAGTGCGGTTCGGGTGGTAAGTATGCCGTCGGTTGCGCATTTCCGGGCGATGGATGAAAAATATAGGGATAAAATCTTGGTCGGCACCGTTGTTGCCATAGAGGCATCCGCCACCGCGCCTTGGTTTGAATTTGCAGATATTGTTGTTGGA
The DNA here is from genome assembly GCA_902787305.1 of uncultured Pseudomonadota bacterium. Lineage (GTDB taxonomy): Bacteria > Pseudomonadota > Alphaproteobacteria > Rs-D84 > Rs-D84 > Enterousia. Next base: position 24,979 of record CADAFS010000013.1, read on the forward strand.
ATCGATGATTTTGGCTTGTCAGGGGCGGCAGACATGGTGTATCGTGTGTGTGGGTTTGATGCGGAAAAAATCGCGCGGGCGATTCGCACAAAAATAAAGCATGTCTGAATTTGAATTTATAACTTCATCTGGGGAAAAGATACCGGTTGTCATAACCGTGCGTCGGGGCGTGCGGAATATAACATTGCGGCCACGCGCGGGGGATGCGCGGCGGATTGATGTAACGCGGCCGGTGATTTCGGCGAATTCAACGGTAATGAAATTTGTGGAACAAAAGCGACGGTGGTTGGAACGGTTCTTTGTAAACGCCCCGCGCAAGGAACATTTGAAATCGGGCGATATGTTTGACTTTTTGGATATGCGGGTGCGGGTCATTTATGATTGCGCCATGCGCGGAAATAAGTTTGTTTTGAATGATGATGGAACGCGGACACTGTTTGTTGGCGGTGATGAAAAATTGATTGAAAACCGTGTGCGCATGTTCATTAAAACCGAATTGTTAAGGCATATCAAAGAATTGATTCATCAAACACCGCGTGAATTTTGGCCAAAGAAAATTTGCCTGCGTGATACGTCGTCGCGTTGGGGGTCGCGGTCAACAACGGGAACGATTTCCTTTTCGTGGCGGTTGGCGTTTGCGCCGTTTGATGTTATGCGATATGTTGTGATGCATGAATTGGCGCATACAATGCATATGGATCATTCGGCGGCTTTTTGGGCCCAGGTTCGTGTGCTTTACGGTTTCGGGGTTGAACGTGCGCGGCGGTGGCTGAATGTGCACGGGGGCGATTTGCATAAATTCCTTTGAAACCATTCCTGAGTATTTCTTTGCCTTTTTAGGGTATAATTTCGGTGTGTTAAAAGCACATAACAAAAACCAAACAAAGGAAAGAAAAAATGAAAAAGAAAAGCAAGGAATGTAAAAAGTTATCCGTTGTGGCGGTATTGGGTGTTGTCGCATCCACGGCTGCATTTGCGGGTTCTGGAAATATGGCGCATAATAATGCAAATAACAATACGATGACCGAAGTTATGACCATTGAACAGGTTCGCGGGCTTTCCGACAATTCGCCGGTTATTGTTCGCGGATACTTGCTGCGTCAAAATGGGGAAAATTCGTATGTTTTCCAAGATAACACTGGAACAATCAATGTTGAAATAGATGAAATGGATTGGAACGGCATGAACGTCGCGCCATCTGATTATGTTGAAATATGGGGCGAAGTTGACAAGAACGGCGCATCCATGGTTGAAATCGACGTTTCGGCAATGAAGAAGTTATGATAGTGTAAGTGTTCCCACTTTGCCAAGGGCTTCGTGGGACAGGTGTAATCGAACCGCCCGCTGTCGCGGGCGGTTTGTTTATATATCGCTTTGTGATTGACTTGGGGTTATAGCCCAATAAACATGGCCAAGATATGCTGAATGCCCGCATATTGTAGTTGAACCTAAACCTGGTATTCCTTCTTCTACCCAGCAATCGTCAATAGATGCATTACCACAAACCGCAGCCCTAAGGGATTGTGTGTCGTTATACTGATATGATGATATTCGCTGCTTTAATACCATCCTGCCATTATTTGTAGTTGTTGTTAAATTGGTCAATTTATAACCATTATGCAGGATTTCTATCCAGAAATTGCCGTTACTATGACTATTCATGCAACAATCGAATTCATTAGTATATAATTGGCAAATTTCATTTTCCCATGTATTGAACAATTGATTCGATGGGTTTCCGCTGTACGTGTACCAATGTTCTGTGCGCGGATTTAAAGAATCATATGATATACCTGATAACCAATACTCTGCTGGGATTATTTTTTGTAAAGTGATATATGTCGGAGCACAACTATCACCCCAATTACCAGTACCGTTAGCATATGATGATATCCAACATGATTCCACGGGCAATCCATCACAAAGACGAGTTCGTGCTTCGGATTCGGTTAGGTTTTCAAATGTCATATAATGATATTCTGTTGCACCATTTGTACCTGGCACAGCGGGGGAGGTTTCATAAAATCCTTTATAGCAAATACTTACAGAAAATTCTTCCATTGGATTACCATGGGTTTCCCATAGTCCGCACCCAACAACATTTTCATTTGATTGATTTGGCGAACAGATATCGGTTATCCAAGTTTCTGGCACAGAACTTACGGAACCCGGCTGTGTCAATCTGTAAAAATTGTTTTGGTACAATTCCCCAAAGGTTGTTTGCGTATGGTACAAATAATACGGTGGCACAGAATTACTCATATTTACATAGAAATACTTTGGTGTGCAATTGCCCATTGATGGTTTTGTTTCATAATTTGATATCCAACATAAATCACTAGTCAGGGTTCCACAAAAATGTTCGCGAACCTGTGATTCACTTAGGTTTTCATATGTTACATATTTACTGGATTCAACGTCACCAATATGGTTTGTCCAAAATAGACCGAACCCCTTGGTGCAGCGTGCAACATTAAATTCTGTCATTGTTTTACCAACGCCGCTGGCATTCCAAAATCCGCATGCCAAGAAGTCAGGTTCTGATTGATACGGTGCACATATATCGCTTATCCATCCATTAGTATATTCTTGGGCTAAATTTGGATACCAATTCGTTGTTCCAAAATCATGTGGGGTGTATAATTTGTATGTCATGCTGTGCCCAAGGAGAGCGTGCGTGTGCGTGGCATAAAGATAATACGGTAAAAGTCGTATTTGACTTTTTCCATTGGATGCGGGTATGTTGATGTTGCCCCTCTCATCAACTTGTGGTAGTTTGCTACTTATTTCAGACAATAACTCATTCACTTCTTCTTTACTATAGGTTTCTTTTGTGCCGGTTGATGTGCCAATGGCGGAAATTTTTTCATCAATTTTGGCTTCGACTTGTTCTTTGGTATAAACATCTGTCAATTTTGCTGTTTGATCGGCCGCATTTTCGGCGCGGTCAAGTTTTGATTGTAATTCTTCGATACGCGAATCAATCGCATTTAATTCTTGTTGTGCGGCGGTGGTATCTTTGATTTTACCGGGGTTAAAACCCTTGATACCTTTTAGTAATGCAAGACGCGCGTCCGTTGTTTCGGTTGAAACCGGTGTTGCGATGGATTGTATTGTTGTGACCGATGGACTGGAAATGGATGATGTTTTCATCGTTTGTGTGCGCAGTGTGCCCGCACGTGCGGTATTCGTTGTTGCCGTGGGTGCGGCGACCGTTGAGGTTCCGCCAATTTGCGGCGCGCGCAGTGACGCCGCACCAAATGCCGCAGTTGTTGCAATGCCAACAACGGTTGTGATTAAAAGTGTTTTGGGGTTCATTTTTGCTCTCCTTTTTTTGTTTTATTGTCATTCCGGACTTTGTCCGGAATAGGGCTTTCGTAATACCCTATTGCGGTTTGGGGGCCGCAATGACAAAGTTTGTTATGTCGCCTAAAAAAAACCGTTACCAAATGGAACGGTCGGGGTGTTCGAAAATCAGTACTCTATTGATTCCGTTGGGCTTCGGTTTTTATCCCTGTTTTATACCCCAACAGCACCCCGAACCACGCGGTCGGGGAAAATATCAAGACGGTGCAAAACATGAAAATCACAACCAGTGTATTAAACAAAGTCGGATTACGATGCAATGCACCGAGAGTACCAAGGCTTTCGATAGCCCCGAACCAGATTCCCATCTGATTCAATCAAGATTTTATCATAATTATCGTGTTATAGCAAATTAAAAATCCCCGCAGGGCGGGGAAGAATTATTTTACAAACCGGTTGTATATCTTTTCATTTATCTTGGCGGGGTATTTTCGTTCAAGGTATGCGTTATAATCCGCGTCGTCGGCAATTTTTCATCCGCGATATTTACAACGTAAAACGCATCGGTGTCGGACACAATTGAATTATTACCAATTTTATTTTTAAACGTTTCAACCAAAACCGGCGTTGGCGCGGGTGAAACGGTAATGACGTATACCGCGACCGGAAACGGTCAAATTGGTGAACGGGGCCTGTATTCGGATATCAGCAGTTATGATGCAAACGCCGATGGCAATAAACTTATTACCGCGTCGGCGTTAAATGCGACATTTACGAATTTACCAACAACCCCAACAACAAAACTTGAATGCGCGAACAGTCCGGCCTGCACCCATATCACCCGTAACAAATACAAATTTTGAAATTAAATTAAAATACACTTATGTAGATGATACACAAGGAATAATTGGTTATTTAGGAACTGCAACTCTGCAGACAAATTTTTATCTGGCAAAAAGTAGCACAAACAGTAAACTGCTGTTTGCATCTGGAACTGCCGCACAAGATTTGGCTGATATTTCTACTGATCCAGGAACCACATACACATATAAATTGAACGGAAATTCTTTACATATAAATAATATTATTAAGACTGTCAATAGAGGCACGATAAATACTTCAAATACTGTATATATTTTTGGTCGGAATAATACATCAAACTACCTAAAAGCACAAGTTTATTATTATAAAATCTATAACGATGATAACATCGTTCGTGATTTTATCCCAGCACAGCGCAACAGTGATAATGTCGTTGGTATGTATGATACCGTAAGCAAACAATTCTTTACGAATGCCGCAAGCAGTGATCCCGACTTTACCGCCGGACCACCAGTGCAATAAATTATATTGCTCGTCCCCGCACAGAAACAATAACCACGAAACAGGGGTGCGAAATTGCGCCCTTGTTTTTTGGAAAAAAACAGTTATAATATTCCATGTCGTGTGCCCATGGCTCAATTGGATAGAGCAATTGCCTTCTAAGCAATAGGTTGCAGGTTCGAGTCCTGCTGGGCACGCCACCCTTCGCATCTTTAATGTTTTTGGTGGCTACATTAACAGAGTTTATAGACATTATCCAACTATTTAATCTTTTTCCTTGTTTTTTACACAAAAAATAGTATTTATACCCATATGAATGGGGAACCGTTGAGAATGTTATCAGATAAAACGTATATAAAGGACACAAAATGAGTGACAACAATTGTATTATCACAATCGACAGCAGCCGCATTTCTTATGATACGAAATCATGGAAAATAACGAGGACACTTGAGTTATTTGACATGTTTGAATCCATAAATCGTAATGGAACATTCGTAGAAAAAATACAGGTAATTGTCTCAAAGACACCTGGCATTTATGGTAGATATGGGATACCAGAAAAAGTTCTTGGACCAAATGGATGGTGTTGTGCTATGTTTTGTGACGGTGCAATTGGACCTTCCGTGTTTCGTAAAGCATATGGTTCAATATCTAAGTGTGCAGAACAATGCTTGTACGATTGTTTGCACGATATTACGAACCATACCACATTTGGCCAAGCAGTATTAGACAAGAACGTGGCATTGCCCAACGCGTTAGAAATACATGATTTATCACGTTATGAAGGGAAACCGCTTGAGGTAAACGGGTACAGTATAATTATTGCAAAAAAAGTTCAAGATACACAAAATACTAACCGGTAAAAAACCACGGGCGCGAACGCGCCCGCACTAATCACTACCACTAACACTTCCCACTATTTCTTCACATGCACATCCATTTGTGGAAACGGGAAGTGTATTTTCTTTTTCGGCAATTTGTTATAAATCAATTCCAACATATCGCCACGACTGGGGACCATATCCGCGGCGGGTGTCCAATACCACACAGTCAAAACAACCGCACTGTCACCCAAATCAGAAACAAAAATTTTTGGCGCGGGGTCTTTCAAAACACGTTTGTCCGCCTTGATTATCGCCAAAATTTCTTTGCGCGCAACATCAACACTGTCGCCATAAGAAATCGCAACCGTGATTTCCGCGCGCCGTGTTTCATTGCCCGAAAGGTTTGTTATCTGGCTATTGGATAACGCCCCGTTGGGCAGTAATACAACCTGGTTATCAAATGTATGAATTTCGGTTGTGAAAATCATAATCTTTTTAACCGTGCCGGTTTTGCCATCGGACGTTGAAATAATATCCCCAACCTTGAACGGTTTAAGGAACATGATAATAATTCCACCGGCAAAATTCTGCATTGTCCCGGATAACGCCATACCAATTGCCAACGACGCGGCACCCAAAACCGCAACAATCGATGTCATTTGAACCCCTACGGTCGCAAGCGATATAATGATTACAAATATCCGCAAAAGTATATTCATAAACGAACCCAAAAACGACACCAACGATGGGTCCGCTTTGCGCCGTTCCAGCATCCGCTTGAACCCGCGTGCAATACGCTTTGCAATCCACATACCACCCATTAAAACCAGCAACGCCGCCAGCAATTTCAAACCAAAATCCACCGCCATCCCGGTCAATGATGAAATCAAACTTTTTAATTCTTCGGCACTGGCCTGTACTTTTTCCGGCACGGTTTGCAACGCACCAACCGCATCACCAAAAACACCATCAATAACTTCTACATTTTCCACCGGTTCCATATTTTTTCCTTTTGCTACATTTGAATATCATCGCACTTTTCAATCGGTTCAGATTCAGTGCAATTTGTTTCATCCTTATGCCCTATACCCAAAAATCCACGTTTATACGTATGAACACAATCACGTGTCACGGTCGAAGAACAAAGCCGACACGTGCGCGTATCACGATTAAATGTCGCCCACATTTCACGCGTTCCCCCTGGAATTTCATACGAAGACTTTCCACCAACACCCGACAAGGCATCAACCCCTAACGATACACCACCCGACAAAATTGCACCAGTTGTTGCAACAAATGCGTTTTGTTTCGGGCTATTCGAATTTCCACCCTTAACCGTCCCCGTTGTCGCTGACGAACCGCGACCGCCCTGGGTCAACAAAGCATTATTCAACCCCGCGGCAACTTCATAACTTATCGCATACGGCGGCGCAAGCGACACATTTTCCGTTGCCGTTCCACCAACCGGTGCCCCTCCCGTCATCGGCAACATTTGACACATATATTGTGCAATATCCGCCGATGCATCTTTGGTTGCCTTGGCAAGGTATTCATTATACTTTGCCTGGTAATTCGTCTGTGCCTGGCGCAAGGCCGCAAGTGCAATCTGCATCTTAACCTGGTTCAGCAAATTTGGGAAACGCGGCGCCGTATCACGCGCTTTATTTGGTCCAACGATTTCCGTCAAGTCACGTCCCGTCACACAGTATTGAATTTTTGGATCGGATGCAATCATATCAATCACGCGATTTACATTTTCAGAAATATCGGTCAATTCCATTTCAATCGTTGTCAAAATATCATTTCTACCTTTAATATCCGCGGAATTATTATTTTCATCCCTTGCATTCGTCATGTAATCCGCAACACCAATTTTGCCCCAATCAAGTTTTTCACCACCGTCCGTTGTTGTACCATTTCCAACCTTTATCGCACCAAACGAAATCATCCCAGTAATGCGATAGATATTACCATCCTTGACACTGCGCAAAGAACCCGTACCAATTGTATCATCCGTTGCAAATTTGTTGCAATCGGTTGTCGAACCACAAATTTCCATCATTTTATCTTCGACCAATTTCTGACAGTTATCCAATGACTTGTTATCCATATTAAGATAAAGCCCCATTATCATTGAATCGATATCTTCCATTTTGAAATTTGGGTTATTCTTTTTGCACACAACCAATTTATCAAGCGGACAAAGTCCATGCACAAATTCCCAATCCATACCGATACAGTTCATAAAATCGGGTCCACACCGGTCGGGCGAATAAATGCAATCTTTAACCTCCGCCGTGCATGCATCAACGCGCATCGCGGCAAGTTTATCAACCACATATCCCCAAATCAAAGGTTCCATACGTTCACACGGGTCAATTTGCACCTTGCAAAATGACCGCGCCATATCGGGCCGCGACAAACATGAATCCATTGTCGCCGTACCTTTGCCCGCAATATCATCCTTGCATGCCTTGTGTAAACATTGCGTTATATCTGATAAACACGATTGCCGAAAATTCGATTCCGCCCGCAATTCCGCAAGTTTAAGGTTCGGCGCGACCTCACGTAAAAACGCCGTCCAAACATTATCTCGCACCGCCATACATTGATCCAGCACGCGTTCGCAAATTGTCCGCTTTGATTCAAGCCGTTCCAACACCGACGGTGTTATGTTATATTTAATAGTAGTTTTAACTTTTGTGTTTGCGGTACTGGTCGCGGATTTATTTTGCATATTTTCATTTGCAATTATCGAAACACAATTCGCCCAATCATCACCGCACGCATCCGCACCCAGCATACAGTTTTTAAGTTCAACCATACATTCGCCTTGGTTAAACTTATTGGCAGAATCGAAACTTTCTTTTAACGCATTACGAACATCGGATTCCGCCGAATTCATTGCGGCAACCGCCGCCGTACGCTGTTGCGCGATTGCGTTTGCAAACCCGCGACAGTCAGATTCAATTTGCCGTTGATAAATTTGTTTTAATAATTTTATATCTTTGGCACACGAATTTCCCAACTGCGCACGACACGTTTCATCGGCGGCGGCAAACAGCGCGGCACCGGTTTTATGCATCACATCATCATCGTCTTCGTCATCTTCAAACAAATTGACTTCAAACAGTTTTAATGCTTCCTGCTTTTTATTTACCTTCTGTGCAGCGTCTTTTTTCTGCACCGTTGAAAATTGTATCACATTTCCGTTCGCATCATATTTGCGTTCGCCGGTAAAGACGATATCCGCATCCGCCCCAAGTTTTATTCTTTCAACCTCTACGGTTTTGATTCGGTCGGCTTCGGCCAAGATTTCGTTTATTTCTTCTAATTCGGATTCGTATTTTTCATTATTGTTACTGCATAAACAACTGCCACCATTTATGTTTTCAGATATGCAAAACTGATCCATGCAACCATAGTATTCGTCATAGCATTGTTGCGAATAAACACCGGTCGCCGCAACACGTGCGCGAACATTTGTTCCGTTTTGAATTGCCGATTGTTTTTTCGCCGTCGCCGCCACCGCAACAATCGGCACAATAAACAACAATGATAGAACGGTAAATTTTTTCATTATAAATTCTCTCCATGGCAACCACCATCAACACCGCTTGCCTCAATATCTTCACAAGATTCTATTTCCTGGCAGAATGTATCCTTGCCACCGGATTGGTAACCGGCAAAACCTTTTGCAAGCCCGAAAAGTGCACCTCCAATTGCAGTTCCCCATCCGACGTTCACCATTGTCCCCATGGATGCCCCCTCGGCAACACCGCCCGCGCCCGCCATCAACGCTGATTCCCATTCACTTTGCCCACCAACTGCACATACGCGTTGCATACGACATACATGACAATTACACAATGACGGTTCAAACGAAACACTCTTGATATACGAATACGACATATCCTGATTATTTGTACTTTTCGGTTTTTTCTCAACCTGATACGTGGAAAGACACCAATCACGCGATGCACCAACACCCTTAGCCCGTTTAATCTGCATAAGTTTTGATTCCAAATCCGCCAAATAACGATTTTCCGCGCCATTTTCTGCGACCATTTTTGCCGTTGTAAACACGCTATCTTTCAAACTTGACCGACCCGCTGGCTGTTGTGCACTTTTGCATGCTGCAACAGTTGCCTCTTTCTCAAACTGCTTAAAGAACTCCGTGACGGCCGCTTTACTTTCCGCCCTAACTTGAGCACGTAATTCAGCCTCGTCTGCCGGAACATTTTTCAACGTTTCAACAATATCACTTTTCGGCAGGCAATTCATATCTGTTCCGCACACGCGCCCCAACATATCATCATAGTAATTGATACAACCCTGCACCATTTGATAATTCATCTGCAACAAAACAGAACTTACGATTACATCGTAAAACTTTTCGTTCTTGCACGAATTAAACATTTTCTTTGGGCACAGTTCAACAATTTCCGCCGAACTTTTGCCAACACATTGTGGGGCCGTGAAATTTTCACCACACTTGTCACGCAAACATCTATCGACATCATTTTGGCAAAAATCCGTCCGCAACGCCGCAAGTTTATCGTTCCAACTTTGTTTGATTCCCGGAATTTTTTCATTGCATTCATCTATAATCGGACACACACCCGCCGCAACATTTACATTGGTCAAACATCCGGAATCCGTATTGATTGAACACCCATCTTCCAAACACGCACGAATCTTCGCATTACACGTAAGGCGCATATTTTTATCCGTATACACCGCCGCATCGGCAAGCAACATTTTCGCTTCGTCCCGCCAATCATCCAACACAAATGTTTTCACCGCCATACATTGGTCCAAAACGTTTTCACACGCGTTTGCACGACGTTCAAGCAACTTTGCATCCAAACAATTTTCGAAATTCACGCCGCAACCGCCCTTGTCCGCGATGCATGCACGATATGCCAACAAACATTCACCGCGATTGTATTTGTTCGTGGTGGACAGCATATCCAATGTCGCCGACCGCACCGCGGCATCCGCCGTCCGCCGGTTTGATTCCGCCGCACGTTTTTGTTCCGCAAGGTATGTGCTAAAATTCTTGCAATCTTTGATAACTTCGCGTTGATAAAGTTTTTCTTCCATTTCCGCACGTGGCTTTTCACACATATCCAAAATGAAACTGCACGAATCCGCCGCCATATCGTAAAGGTTATCGCCGATATCATCGTCCGCGTCCAAACTTGCCGCCGAAGAACCACCGTTTATCCACGCAACCAAATCGATTCCGGTGCGCCGCGAAGATTTTTGCGCCTGCTCACTTTCACCGAACCGCACAAATTTTGCCTTGGCACCCAGGCGTTCGCGTTCAACACCTTCGGTAAATTGTTTTTCCGCGGCAAGTTCGATTTCCTGAATCTCTTGAATCAAACTTTTCGATTGCTTTATGTTGTTGGAACAAGAACACCGCCCACCTTCGGATTCGTCCAGCAAGCAAAAGTCATCCATACATTCACGATAAGCCGCACGACATTCATCAGGCCCAACATTTGCACTGACTATCGCCTCTGCAGATTCACTCGCGACCGGTTCTTCCTTCGCCTCCGCCGCGGTTTCCGCCGGCGTTTCATTTGTCGCGGCCGTTGCACTTGTTGTATTCGCCACAGGCTTAGGCGCAGTATTTATATTCTTGGCTTTTACCGCCGGCCCAATAGAAAGCGACGGCGCACGAATTCCAAACCGCCCCGCGCCATCCGCAGACTTTTCCGAATTATCACGTGTCGCGGCAAAACCAACGCACGGCAAAACCGCCAAAATAACGGATAGTATTTTGATGTTCATGACTTTTCCTTCCTACAATACTTATGTATAATTTTATCAGAACATCGGCCCATTCGCAAATAAAAAATTCTTGATTTTTGAAACGCCGTGGCATAAAATTGATACCGTTTTATCAAAGGGATAAATATATGGCAAAAGATGATGTCGTCGTTTTCGAAGGAACCGTTACCGAAAAATTACCGAACACAATGTTTCGCGTGCGGCTTGATAACGACCATGAAATTTTGGCAACTGTTTGTGGCAAAATGCGCAAGGCGCGCATCTGGGTCAACGTGGGCGAACGTGTTCGCGTTGAAATGACGCCATACGATTTGGCCAAGGGCCGCATTACATTCGTCGAACGCAAACGCGCGGGCGCGACCGAACAACAAAATCAGTAATTTCTGTGGCATTGCCACTATACACCACCAATTCATACAAAAAATAATTTTTTAATTCACCACCGGGGTAGGGCGTTGCCACTTGTTGCATTACGTGACATCAGGGCGCGACCCCACCGAAAACCGCACCGCGGAAACGCGCGCTGAGCCGAACGGAGGACGCGCAGTCGGACGCGCAGTAGAGCGCACAGTTGGACGCCGAGCTGTTCGTGTAGGCGAACACCCAGGGCGAAGCCGCAGTGGTCGTGCCAATATGTGGTTCGGTGGCGCGGCAATAACAAAATTTTCCCGATGGTGTTGCACCACTTTGACCGTTTTCATACGCCGTTTGTAACGTCGCACTTAAACTGGCCGGTGCCATTACACCATATGCATATCCACTAAACGTTTGGTCCGTGCATGCACTGATACCACGGATTTCCTTGTTGCATGAATTCCCCGTGCATGTCCCGTTATATGTTATCCCCGTTTCACGTGGCATTACAACGCCCCAATCACCACGCGCAAAATCATCATATAATGTCGTTGAACAACCGCTTCGTGCGTCCGTATGGGTGCTATCCGTTCGAACGCGTTTCCAACAATATGATGTTGGTGTATCACTGGCCACGGCATACATTGTTATCGGTAATACCGTATTTAAATCATTTATTCGCCACAGCGCCCCACTGTTCGATGCGTTGCCGGTTTCATCTACCTGGGTCAATGCGTCGTTCACCGCATTCGCAACCGCCGTATTCAAAGTTCCCGCCCGGACCAGGCCATTCCCATACGTATTCGTCGTTTCATCGTATATCGGTGTTGTGGTCGCAACACCAACACCAGTATTTCCGTTTGGATCGATGTTCGTGCCCGTATACGTCACAACATTTACCGTTGGTTGCTTATACAATGTCGCCTGTTTATTACCCAGTGCCGTGTTCACCGTTTCAATCGTCGTTAGCCCCGTGTCCGATTGGTTCGTTGTTTCATTACCCAAATCCGTTTTAATTTCACGTTCGCCGATTGTCCCACGCGTTCCCGTGGGGGTCACCGCTTTGTCGCCCGTTTTTGCCGGAACCATATCTTGACGATTCGATAACTGTTCTTCAACATAATACTGACTGGTCGCGATATCTTTTGTTTCCGGATTCGCGCCGTATGCACCCGTTGCAATTACTACCATGCCCGCGAGTATCGATATACGTTTCATTTTCCTTTCCTTTTTTCTATCGTCATACCGCGCTTGACGCGGTATCCCATCCGTCCCGTCGCAATCCGGTTCCCCTCCTGTGGAGGGGTGTCTCGCTGTAGCGACAGCGAAAGCGGACGGGGTGGTTAGAGAATACGAAATAACAACGAACCCTCTAACCACCTCCCGGCTTCGCCGGACTCCTCCAATGGAGGAGAACCACCTCTCTGCAACCCCGCGGGGGTCCCCTTCTTCCTAAGAAGGGGTGGCACACGAAGTGTGACGGGGTAATTCCATATTGGCCTGCGGCCACCACTACCCCGCCCAGTTCCACTGGGCACCCCTTCGCCAGCGAAGGGGACCACCCATACCCCCCCGGCGGTCCCGCCGGACCCCTTTCCGTGGAACCACCCAAAAAATGCCGCGCATTTTTCGGGACCCGGGGAAAGGGGAAAAAACGCGTTAGTTATGCGGAACATATGTTCCGGATAACACATCCGTGTTCACAGAATATGTCAAACAATAATCCGCATCGTTTGTGTGGCCTGGTTCCCAACTGTTGCATGTTAGTAACCCCGCAAATCCGTTCGCAACCGCACTGTTCACATGCGACGCACGAACCAACGCATTCGTTTGGGTCGAATATGATCCGCTTTCGTTGTAAACATCCGCACTGCCCACCTCGCCCGATGCGCCACCGTATGTCACAAGTTTTCCCGCCGTCCCGGATAGTTTATTTTGTTTCCCATTTAATCCCGTGTTCACCGCGCCAACCGTCGGTATGTCCGTCGCCGCCGCATTTATCCCGTCACCACCATTGTTCCCAACCGTTAGGGTCGTTGATATGTGACGTTTGTTGATTTCGCCCGCTTCGTTATGTTCCGTGTCTGTGCCCGCACTGTTCGGGTACGTTATTACATAGTTTCCGGTTTCCGCGCTAACGACCGGTTGTTTCGTTTCAACCGCCGTGTCAACGTAATATTGTGATGTTACCGTCTTTTTCCGTGCCGCATCGTCCGCATATGCGGTACCAACCATAATAATTCCGACCAACAATAAATTTCCGATTCGCATGATTTACTCTCCTTTTTCCTTTGATTTTCTGCATACAAATACAAATAAAAATTTTGATTTTTTGAAAAAAAGTGTTGACTAAAAACCTTGGTTTTTTGACACCTTTTTTATCCGCCGCAACCCCACGAATTCCGCGCCTTTGCACAAATTCTAAAAATCAAAAAATTTATGGCAAAACCACCCTTTGACAAGATGTTTTTATTAAAAAATGTGAATTTAGTTCAAGAGTTTTTAATTGCAGAATCCTTTGGTTATGATAAAATTGTTCGGTAATGAAAAAGGGGTTAAAAATGTATGATTCAAATAATGTCTTTGCAAAAATAATTCGTGGGGAAATACCGTCGAAAAAAGTTGTCGAAAACGAATATGCGATGTCTTTTTATGATGTGAACCCGATGTGTGAAAAGCATGTGTTGGTTGTGCCAAAGGGCGAATATGAAAATATCCTTGATTTTGCGCGGCGTGCATCCGCGGTGGAACAAGCGGGTTTTTGGGATTGCTTTGTCAAAACCGCGGATGCGATTGGGGTAAGTGGGGCGTTTAATGTCTTTGCAAATGCGGGATTGGATGCGCCGCTCTTTAACCAAAGCGTGTTCCATTTTCATTTGCATTTGCTTGCGGGTGAAAAAACAGATGCGTGTTTGGATATTATGAAGTGTATGTTATGCAAAAAGTAAAACTGCGTGTGATTCCGCGTGCGCGACAGAATAAAATTACCACCGATGCGGATGGGACGATTCGTGTGCATATAACCGCCGCACCGGTTGATGGCGCGGCGAACGATGCGGTTATTCGCGCACTGGCTGATTATTTTGGTGTACCGAAATCACAAATTAAAATTGTTCGTGGCGCCACGTCGCGGGACAAGGTGGTGGAATTACTTTGAATCCTTGTAATTCAAAACCGCGTCCATAAGTTCGTTTGGTGTGCCACAGATATTGACCTTGTAATCGTCCAATGTTTCAATAAATTTATTGTTTAACATATCGACAATCAAATTATGGAACGATGCCCAAAATCGGCAAGTATTCAAAAAGAATATCGGTTTGGATGTTTCGCCAATTTGTTGCATGGTTAAAATATCCGTCACTTCGTTCAATGTTCCAATGCCGCCGGGCAGTATGATAAATGCATCGGCCAATTCAAACATTTTTTGTTTCCGTTCGTTCACGCCACCGACAATTTCGACCTTTATGTGTTTATGGACAGGTTCTTGGAGTGCGATAACGTGTTTGGTTGAAATGCCGGTCACGTGTGCGCCGTTTTTAAGTGCGGCACTGGCCACCGTGCCCATTAGTCCGACATTACCGCCACCAAATACCATGTTAAGGCCGTTTTTTGCAATAAGTTCGCCCATCAAATCGGCATCGTGCATAAATTCGGGGTATAATCCAAATGTATGACTGCAATAAACCGCAACAGTTTTGATTTTATGTTCCATATCTTTTTTTCCTTTATTTTTCGGGATTATAGCATAGAATATAACGGTTATGAACAAAAATTTTGTAAATTTTATGAGAAAATATGCCGGCCATAAAATCGCCGTCGCCGTTAGTGGTGGGGTCGATTCGGTTGCGTTGCTGTATTGGATGGCGGAAATTATGCCTGGGGATATTGTGTGTTTGCATGTGAATCACGGCCTGCGTGCCGCCGCGGAAACCGAAACACAATATGTTAGGGATTTGTGCAAAAAACTAAATGTGCCGTGTCATGTTTTTTATTGGAACGGGGAAAAACCGGAAACCGGGGTCGAAGACGCGGCGCGCCTTGCGCGGTATAAAATGATGACTGATTTTTGCCACGAAAATGGAATTGAATTTATCGCCACCGCGCACCAGGCGGACGACCAAATCGAAACTTTTTTGATGAACCTTGGGCGGGGCAGCGGGGTTTACGGCCTGGCGGCGATGCGGGGCGAAGGTTTAATGAACGGGATTAAAATTATTCGGCCGCTTTTGTCGATGTTTCGGCGGGAACTGCGTGCGTTTTGCGATTCGCGTGGCATTAGGTATTTTTCTGATGAAATGAACGATGACCCGCACTATACGCGCGTGTGCATTCGGCAAAATCGGCATTTGTTGTCTGAAAAACTTGGGATTTCCGATGAACGCATTTTGACCGCAATAGAAAACCTTGGGCGTGTGCGGGGCGAACGCGAATTAAACCTTGGCGCACTGGTGCGGCGTGTGGTGCGTGGAAACCGTGCAGTGTTTGATGAAACTTTTCTATTTGACCTGGGCGATGATATTAGGCTAAAGTTTATCGGAACAATCATTCGCCGAATTGGGGGGGACAGGTATTTACCACGGTTGGATTCGTTGTTGCGTGCCACGGAAATGTTGCGTGCGGATTGTAAATTCACACTGGGGCATTGTACGGTGCGACGGTTGCGCGGTCAAATCTTGGTCGTTCCCGAAGGCGAAAAAACAAGCTTTAGGAAAAAACATGGAAAAAAATATATTCAAAAATTCAAATAGGTCCCGCTTTGGAATTTCAACGATTTTCTTTGGCATATTTGTCGCGTTATTCTTGGCGGTGGTTGTAAATTCGTTTATGTCGGAAAATAATTCGAACGGTGTGGTGCGGTCCGAACCGGTGGAACTGTCTTTTTCCGATGTGTTGCGGCGCGCGGATGAAATTCAGACGATGAATGTTCGTGGCGATATGGCAACGGGGAAAATGCGCGATGGAACGGAATATCGTGCGACCATTGCGTATAGCCCTGAAATGCTTGAAAAATTTGCGGACCGTGGCACGGCCATTTCGATTGACACGTCCAAGGGTTGGGTTGATTACCTTGGGGTGTGGGTGCCGATTATTATGGGGGTGCTGTTTATATGGTGGATTTTCCGCGGGCTTCGTGGTGGTGGTGCGGGAATCGGGCGGGCATTGGTTGGACAAAACCCGACCAAGGTTGTGACCGGAAAACCAAAGACAACATTCAAGGATGTCGCCGGAATCGATTCGGAAAAACAAGAATTGAGTGAGGTCGTAGATTTCCTGCGTGATAAATCAAAGTTTGCCGCCGTTGGTGCGCGTGTGCCACGGGGGGTGTTGCTGTCGGGGGAACCAGGGACGGGTAAAACATTGCTTGCGCGGGCGATTGCGGGCGAAGCGAATGTTCCATTCTTTGCCACATCGGGCAGTGATTTTTCCGGAATCATCGTCGGTTTGGGTGTTGCAAAAATCAAAGATATTTTTGAAATGGCAAAGCGGAATGCGCCGTGCTTGCTGTTCATTGATGAAATCGATGCGATTGGTCAACGGCGCAGTCAAAATTCGTTCAATGACCAAGACCGCGAACAGACGTTGAATCAATTACTGATTGAAATGGATGGTTTTTCAAATGAAACCGGAATTATTGTGATTGGCGCGACGAATCGACCGGATATGTTGGACCCTGCGTTGTTGCGGCCGGGTCGGTTCGATAGGCAGGTGCACATTGATTTGCCGGATATGGCGGGACGCGAAGAAATTTTGAAACTGCATGCGAAAAAAATCAAAATGCACGAAGGCGTTGACCTTGGGAATCTTGCGCGCGGAACAACCGGTTTTTCGGGCGCGGACCTTGAAAATTTGTTGAACGAGGCCGCATTGCACGCCGTGCGTTCGGGACGTAAACTGGTCGCGGATGAAGATATAGAAGAAGCGCGCGATAAATCACTGATGGGGCCACGCAAGATTCGCAAGATGCGTCCCGAAGATATCAAACTGACCGCCTATCACGAGGCCGGACATGCATTCGCCAGTACCGCGTTCGCCGGCATCGCCGACCCGATACACAAGGCGACGATTATTCCGCGCGGACGGGCATTGGGTATGGTGCAACATTTACCGATTGATGACAAAGTGTCCATGAGTTTGGCCGAGGTTAGGGCGAATTTGGTAATCGACCTTGCCGGGCGGGCGGCCGAAGAAATTTTCTTTGGTGCGGATAAAATCACGACCGGGGCGGAATCGGATATCGCGGCGGCGACTGCTTTGGCGCGGCGTTCGATAACTATGTCGGGGCTTTCGAATAAAATCGGTATGGTTTCCGTGAACCAGGCGCAAACGTTCGGCGCGCGTGTGCCGCTGGAGGCCGCATCCGAAAAAACCGCCGAAATGGTTGATGCGGAAATACGCGCGTGGACCGATGCGGCGTATAAAGACGCAATTAAAATCTTGACCAAGAATAGGGCGACCGTTGAAAAATTGGCAAATGAATTATTGAACCGTGAAACACTGACCGGGGACGAAATTATGGAAATTGTTTCCGGGAAGAAATCCGCTAAAAAAGCCGCAAAACCCAAAAAGGCGCACGTTGCAAAAAAATAAATTCGAAGTTTTGCAAATGGAACCCAAATTTACCAATTCTGTGTTGGTGACATCGGGCGCGGATGCGGTGATTTTTGATGCGTGGGGGCGGGGCGATGCGTGGGAAAAATTATTGAATACGCGAAAATTAAACCTGCGCGCGATTTACGCAACCCATGGACACAGTGACCATATTAGTGCCGCGCCGGAACTTGCCAAAATTTATAATGTGCCGTGGTTTCTGAATTCGGCGGATGTGCCATTGATTTTATGGGGAAATCAGATTTTAGATTTTTGGGAATTGCCACGAATTGCCGATGATTTTGTACGACCACATGATTTGCGTGCGGGGAAAACAAAAATCCTTGGTGATATGGATATGGAAATAATCGCGGCGCCGGGGCATTCGGCGGGCTGTGTTATGTTTTACTTTCCGGAATATAAAATTTTACTAAGTGGTGATACGATTTTTCGTGATGGCGTGGGACGCGTCGATTTACCGGGCGGAAACGCCGATGAATTAAAGAAAACGATTTCCGAACTTGTTGCGCGCAATTTGCCCGACAATACATATGTTGTCCACGGCCACGGCGCCGATTCCATGATGCGTGATATCAAGAAAAGGTATTTGTGACCCCAACCTAAAAGACCTAAGAGAACTTAGGTCTTTTAGGTTACTTCTGGTTGGCCAAATATTCTGTGGCGTTTGCGAGCAAAACGGGTCGTGTCCAATACTGCATTTCCCCATATAGAGCAATTATGTCCTCCCTATCTTTGTCAACACTTTGCATGTCTGGTTGATCTAATCTGTGTTGCAGAAATGATTGCACACAATTAAAGTACAAATCCAATGGTGGGGTGACAACGTTTCCTTTACCTAAATTTATTATGCTGTCAATTATCTTAACGGGTCCATCTTCGATAAATTCCTTATACCCGTAAATACTGTTGAAATCGCGTACTGAGTCTTTCTGCATGTAGGATAAGTCCGAAAATATGTCTCCATCGTGTTGAAAGTATTTTTGCAAGAAGTCACTATAGATGTCAGATGAGGGGTTATAAAAGAAGTTGTTGAATTTTCTTGCTATTTCCTCTATCCCAAGATGATTGTTTGGTTTTTGTGACAGGTAATTTGGCAATTCTTTGCGAATGTTTTGTGTTTGCGCGGAAAGTGAACGCATTGCTCCTTTTTCTTTTTCCGTAAGTACGGGCTTAAATTTATTAAGATAAGTTTGCAAACTACATAAACCACCATAAAATGTAATTGTCGCAATCTGGTGTGGTCAATTCGTATTCTGGATTGTTTGTTATACCGGATTTAAGCAGGGGCTTAAATTTTTCGTGTTCTGGGATGTTTTGACGAATTGTGCCATTTTCGTATTTTCCTAAGTATTTAATGTTCAGGGTGCTCTTTCCTATTTTTGCCAATGCGTTTAGCCCGTTTGACAGATGGCTTATTGTGCGTTCCACTCTTTCTTTGTCTTTGGCTAAGTTTTGCAATCTGTCTAAATCTTTAAGAATCCCCGTGGTAAATTCACTGATAACTGCGGTTTCCACATACCCAAGTTGATTTAACAAATCGTCACTGGTCTGGTAGAGTGATGGTGTAGGTATATCATTTAGTTCGCTTATCGTAAAAACCTTTTGTTTATTGTCCCTCTCGGCCCCATGACACGGGTAGTATTAATTTAGTTTGTCAAATTTTTTAATTATAAATACAAAAGCGGGACGGGGTAATTCCCATATCCTCCGGCGATTCCGTCGAATCTCTTTGGCTAGAGGAGTGCCCGCAGGGCGGGGAAGAATTATTTTACAAACCGGTTGTATATCTTTTCATTTATCTTGGCGGGGTATTTTCGTTCAAGGTATGCGTTATAATCCGCGTAAACGCATCGGTGTCGGATACAATTGAATTATTACCAATTTTATTTTTAAATGTTTCAACCAAAACCGGCATTGGTGCGCCATCCGTGCGTGACACGGTCAGTTTTTTTGCACCCTGTAATTTTCCGTTTTCGTTCAGTTCAACCAACAATTCATTTGCGCGAACGTATGCCATTTTTTCCTGTTCAGATTTTGTCCATTCGGCGACGATTTCCTTTTTCACCGAATCGAATTCCGCCGTATGTTCGGGAATAATTTTATCCACGCGAACGATTATAAAACCAGTTTTGGTTTCGATAAGTTCACTTTCGGTTTCGGGCGCAAGTTCAAATATATTTGCCACAACCGATTCTGTTAAATTTTTATCATCTGGCAATTTTTCGGTTGAAACACCGGTGTGTTGCACGAACTTTGCATTATGTGTTTTTGCCGCCGCGGACAATTTTTCACCACCGATTATATCGTCCTCCATTTTTTGCGCGGTTTTAAGTGCAATTTCATATTCGTCCGGTTTATCCATCGCCGCCGGAACAATTACGTATGATATGTCGCGTGATTCCGCCACATGATGTGGATGCGCGGCGTAAAAATCACGCAATTCTTCGTCAGTTGGTTTTTGCGTTTTGAATGTGGAAAACTTTACAGCCGCCATATTTATTTCGCGTTTTGTATTGCGTGCATTATACGCCGCAACGGTTGCAAACCGTGGCGTTTCGATTTGTGTCGCCATCGGCACATTTACCATTTCGTGCAATGCCTTTATACGCAAATCATTTGCAACATCCGATTCGGTAAGTCCCGAATTTTGCAGGACGACATCAAACGCCGCCGTTGAAAATTTGCCGTTTTCTTGGAATTGCGGAATCGCGCGAATATCATTTGCGATTCGGTGGTCGGACACGACATAGCCCAAATCATCCGCGTGTTTGCTAATTCTTTGGACCGATGCGATTTTTTTTATCACGCCGTTTTGAAAGTCCGACATTTTTACCGGGTTTGAATAAAGTTCGCGTTGTTCTTCGCGGGACATATTCGCCAATTCGTTCGAACGCATATTATTGTATTGCTGAATCGAAATCTTTTCACCGCCGACGCGCGCCAGTGTCGTATCGGATGATGTAAGACCAAATACCCATTCGGCGACGCCCCACCCAACGAACGAAAAGATTAGAATTCCCATTAAAACCTTGGCCAACGGTTTATCGGCCGCATTACGTAAATATTCTAGCATTTTTTCACCTTTTGCGATAACATAGCAAAATGTAACCAAGAAAATCAACGGAAAAAAGGATGAAAAATGAAAATTATTGCAGGAAACTGGAAAATGAACGGGTCGCGCGCGGCTTTGGACGAAATGATTGGCGCAATTACGCCGGTAAAGACCGAAAATCGCGTGATTTTGTGTGTGCCTTTTACAATGGTGCGGGCGGGGATGGAAAATGTTGCAATTGGCGCCCAAGACATCAGCGCGCATGAAAAAGGTGCCTATACCGGTGAAGTGTCGGGCGCAATGTTGGCCGAAGCGGGTGCGAAATATGTAATTGTCGGGCACAGTGAACGCCGCATGTATCATGACGAAACGAACGATATTGTTCGGCAAAAGGCGCAGATGGCGTTGGAAAATGGACTAACGCCTATTATATGTGTTGGCGAAACGATGGATGAAAAACGCGCCGGAAAAACTTTTGATATTATAGAGGCGGGCGTAAAGGAATCAGTACCAGAAGACGCGCATGACGATATTATTATCGCGTATGAACCACGATGGGCGATTGGTGCGGGAATAACGCCAACCGCGCAAGAAATCGCCGATGCGCACAAGGTGATTGCGGATACTTTATCGTATATGGGACTTGGGGGAACGCCGATTTTGTATGGTGCAAGTGTAAATGCGTCAAATGTCGCCGATATTGTCGCAATAAGGAATGTTGATGGGGTGCTGGTTGGGGGGGCGTCCTTGAAACCGCAAGAATTTGTCACTATAATACAAAATGCAAAGTAACAAAAATAGAGAAATATTCATGGAAGATAAAAAAGAAGTTAAAGTTGAAACCGTGTCGGTAAAGGATGTAAAGGCCCCCGAAAAACCGGCGGAAGAAAAGAAAGATGAAACCGCGGAATTGGTCGCGCAAATTGCCGAACTGAACGATAAATACCTGCGCACGGCGGCGGAGTTGGAAAACACCCGTCGTCGCGCCGCTATTGATGCGGATGCGCGTGCACGTTCGCGGGCGATGTCGGTTGCGGAAAAAATCTTGCCGGTTATGGATGCAATCCACGCGGCACTTAAACATTCGCCCGATGACGCGGGTATTCAATCTATGGCGCGGGCGATGGAATCCGCGTTTGAACAGATTGGAATTACAAAAATAAAGTCGGTTGGCGAAATACTGAACCCCGCATTGCATAATGCGATTCAGGTTGTGACCGCGGTCGATGGTGTTGCGTCGAACACCGTGGTTGAAGAAATGCAGGCCGGATATATGTTCGGCGATAATGTGTTGCGAACCGCGATGGTGGTTGTCGCAAAATAATTGGACGCCACGTTTGCGAATGGCATTTTTGTGTGGTATAATCAGAAATAATCAGAAATAAAAGGTGTGTGTTATGTCTTTGATACCAATGGTCATAGAAGAATCCCCGCGTGGCGAGCGGTCTTTTGATATCTATTCGCGTTTGCTGCGGGATAGGATTGTTATGGTTTCCGGTACAATTGAAACGGCGATGGCGAATACGATTGTGGCCCAGTTGTTATTTTTGGAATCGGAAAATCCAAATGCGGATATTTCACTTTATATCAATAGCCCCGGTGGTGATGTAAATGCCGGTTATGCGATTATGGATACTATGCAATACATAAAATCGCCTGTTTCCACGATTGGTATGGGTTTGGTTGCGTCCATGGGGTCGGTGTTGCTTGCTGCCGGCGAAAAGGGAAAGCGATTTGTTTTGCCGAATACCGAAATTATGATTCATCAACCTTCTTCGGGAACCCAAGGTAAAGTGACGGATATGGAAATATATATGCAGGAAATGCAAAGGTTAAAGAAAGTGTTCGTTAAACATATGTCTGAATTTACCGGTCGCAAGGAAAAAGAGGTTTTTGATGCGATGGAACGTGATAACTGGATGGACGCCGATGAGGCAAAGAAATTCGGACTTATTGATGGAATTTTGACAAGGAAAAAATAGGGCGGAATATGACGGACGAAAAGAAAACAACGGAAAAAAAACAACAGTTTTGCAGTTTCTGTGGCAAGGCGGTTTACGAAGTAAAAAAATTGGTCAGTGGTCGTAATGTCTGCATTTGCGATGAATGTATCGCATTGTGTAATGATATTATGGCGGACGACATGCGGACCGAGGTTGCCAGGGACGCCGCAAAATTGCCAACGCCGTCACAAATCTATGATTTCCTTAATGAATATATTATCGGCCAAGATACAGCGAAACGGACATTGGCGGTCGCGGTGTATAATCATTATAAACGGCATAATGTCACGCTTTCGTCCAATGTTGAAATACAAAAATCTAATGTTTTGCTGATTGGGCCAACGGGGACGGGAAAGACGCTTTTTGCGCAAACACTTGCGCGCATTTTGGACGTGCCGTTCGCGATTGCCGATGCAACTACACTGACCGAGGCCGGATATGTTGGCGACGATGTCGAAAGTGTTTTGACGCAATTATTGCATAATGCGAATTTCGATGTGGACAAGGCGCAACGCGGAATTGTTTATATCGATGAAATTGATAAAATTGCGCGGAAATCTGAAAATCCATCCCTTACGCGGGATGTGTCCGGCGAGGGTGTGCAACAGGCATTGTTGAAATTGGTCGAAGGAACGATTGCGAATGTTTCCGCCGGTGGGGCGGGGCGCAAGCATCCGGGCGAAGCGACCGTTCGTTTGGATACAAGCAAGATTTTGTTTATCTGTGGCGGGGCATTCGATGGGTTGAATCGCGTGATTGCAAATCGCAAGTGTGAACGCGCCGGAATTGGGTTTGGAGCGGATGTTTCGTCAAAGAAAGAACGCGATGCGAAAAACTATTTGTCCGATGTGCAACCCGAAGATTTGGTAAAGTTTGGAATTATCCCGGAATTGGTTGGGCGATTGCCGGTTATTGCGACACTTTCGGAATTAGATGAAAATGCGTTGGTGCAAATACTTACCGAACCGAAAAACGCGATTGTAAAGCAATATACTGCGATGCTTGCCATGGACGATGTGAAATTGACGATAAAGGATGACGGATTGCGGGAAATTGCGAAACTTGCACTGGCGCGGAAAACGGGGGCGCGTGGATTGCGCAGTATTTTGGAAAAGATTTTGTTGGAACCAATGTTCTATGCGCCGGATAAAAAAGATTTAGCGGAAATTGTTATTGATAAAGATGTGGTTATTGGTAAAAAGCCGCCAATCGAAATTATGCGCAGTGCCAAAAAGGCCGCATAAAGTCGATAAGATTTTCAAAATGTGACATAAACAATTCCAGATTGCATATGAACCCGTCCCCGATTTGACCATCGCTATCGCCCGGTCTCATCGACCCTGCCGCAAGTGCGGGGTTTTTCTTCCCAGGGGTAAGGGGGCTTTTCGCACCATAAATCGCCCGATTTTTGCCCATGTTTTTTGAGGGGTGTGATTTTACGCAAACCCGCGGAATTCGTGGGTTTTTGGTGGGAAAAAGTGTTGAAAAAAAACCAAGGTTTTTAGTCAACACTTTTTTTCAAAAAATCAAAATTTTTATTTCCTGTAAAATCAATGACTTACGATTTTTCGAATTTTTGCCGAACAAGGTGTCAAAAAACCTTGGTTTTTGTTACACTATTATCAGCGAATTTGTATGCAAGTAAATCAAAGGAAAAAAGGAGAGTAAATCATGCGAATCGGATTTAGTCATTATAATGCATATGATGTGGTATCTATGTGCGGTGTCACAGGACACCGTCACACCGCGGAAGCGCGGTGCCCAGTTTTTGCGAATGCAAAAACTTGCGTCGCAGACATTCATGTTTTTCATCGCTTTG
>CADAFS010000014.1 GCA_902787305.1 uncultured Pseudomonadota bacterium
GATATTATTGGCATTGATATTTGTGATTACTGCGATAACCAATGTTACGCATGCCGAAGATGATATGAAAACCGTTGCATCAAAGGCATATGTTGATACGAAGATAGAAACGAAGCAGTTAAAAATCCCCGCGGCGGGTCAACCAAATGTTGGTTCGGGTGAAACGGTAATGACGTATACCGCGACCGGTAATGGTGAAATTGGTGAACGTGGCCTGTATTCGGATATCAGCAGTTATGATGCAAACACGGACGGCGATAAACTTATTACCGCGTCGGCGTTAAATGCGACATTTACGAATTTACCAACAACCCCAACAACAAAACTTGAATGCGCGAACAGCCCGGCCTGCACCCTGTGGACCATCGTCGACCAAACGGCGTATGATATATTACCCGCAGGTTATACACGTCTTGAATACATTGAATCAACCGGAACACAGTATATTAATACGGGGATTTATCCAACCAATAATACCGCCATTGATGTAAAGTTTGTAAATATAGCGCAACAAGGTGGTACAACAAGGGTTGTTATCGGTGATGGATGGCAAACGGAAAGAACCTATCTGCTATCGATAACAGCGAATACGAGTTCCTTTGCATTAATTGGTGGTTTAAGTAAACAATTTTCAAACTATTGGACACGTAATACGCCTTTTACGGTTCATATGGACACTAATGGCATAAGTGTAAACGGTTCGATTATAAATTGGACCGGAACAGCAACAACATTTACTGGAACACGGCCATTGACAATGTTTGGGGTTACCGACGCACAAACCAGATACGCCATGATAAAGATGTATTATTTAAAAATAACGGCAAATGGTGAGCTTGTTCGTGATTTTATCCCCGCGAAACGCAATAGCGATAATGTAATCGGTATGTATGACACAGTAAGTGGTACTTTCTTTACGAATGCGGCAACCAGTGGCCCCGACTTTACCCCCGGCCCACCAGTGGATTAAATAAATTGGATTGTACCACATGTTTCTTCTGTTAATACCCAATTAAAACGGGACACCTTTTAGGGTATGTTAAAGGCTAAATTTCTGTAATAAACAGTCATCTTTCCGGATATGGTTATTTTTACCTGTACTTTGCTTTTTGCAGGCGGATATATCGATTGTCTTGGCACCTGATACACCTTACTCTTATAACTGAATGTCCAATCGTTGTTTAAGTGCCTTTCAACCACTATAAAACATATATCGTCTATATCCTTTATCCATTCCGGTAATGACCTATGGCTATCACCTATACTCGGCTTACGACCATATCTCTTATTGTGTTCTACTACATACTTCTCAAGATACTTGTTAGCATCTTCCATATCTTGAACACCGTCCAACTTCATCAGGGGGATTAAACGCTTTTGATGTATCCCATTCCAACGTTCTACCCTACCTTTGGCCTGTGGTGAGTGTGCCAATATTACCTTTATGTTGGTCGCATCATCCACTATATGCATAAGACAAGATTTAGTATTACCGAACCAATAATCAAAAGACCAGTCTATCTGTAATAAGTCCCCAAAGTTAGGAGACGGTTCCCTGCGCTGTCGTTTTTTTGGTACTTTGCGAACCTTTGGTCTGTTTAGCCACTTGCGTATGGTCTCTCTATTTATGGTAATACCTTCTCTGGATTCCAATAGTTCGCATATATGTGATATCCCAAAGCCAACGTACTTGGTGTTAGCAAGTTCAATAATATATTGTTTGTCTGGTCTGGATTTACGATTGGCGTGTCCCGTATTACCGTGTACAAGATTACCCGTTAATTTAAACTTGCACATACGCCTAAACATGGTAGATTTAGGTATGTTAAGCATACGTGCGGCGGCTCGTATGCTTAATTGTTGTTCAAGTATAGATTGATATACAATAAGTTCTTTGTTTTTGCCCATAAACCGGTCCTTTTTGACCAGTTTAAGTGTCCCGTTTTAATTGTGCATTAACATTTATAAAAAAATGCTTGATTTTGTCGGAAAAGAATTATATTATACCGTCACGGCATTGGGGTTGTAGCTCAGCCGGTTTAGAGCGTCTGCCTG
The DNA here is from genome assembly GCA_902787305.1 of uncultured Pseudomonadota bacterium. Taxonomy (GTDB): domain Bacteria; phylum Pseudomonadota; class Alphaproteobacteria; order Rs-D84; family Rs-D84; genus Enterousia. The sequence goes on from CADAFS010000014.1 coordinate 2,056, forward strand.
TCACGCAGAAGGTCGCGGGTTCGAGCCCCGTCAATCCCGCCAGTTTTTTTGTGCTTTCGTTTTGGCCCTATCGTCTAATGGTTAGGACACCGCCCTTTCAAGGCGAGAATCCCGGTTCAAATCCGAGTAGGGCTGCCAAGTCAGAGTCACCGTCCATTTGGGCGGTGTTTTCATTGAAAATCTGCACTGTTGAGGCGGTTCGAAATCCTGATTCTTGGTGATAGACAGGTTTTTCTGTAAAAATTAACCTAACAAGACGTCGCTTTTGTGAAAGTGTGCCACGAGACCATAGTAAATCCGGACGTTTGAAAAATTCGCGTCCGTTTTCAATGGCGGTTCGAAATTTTTTAGCGACATTGGATGCAGTGTTGTTTTCCAATTGTTTTTCCAAGGCCTGCTTGTTGGCATTTAGTTCTTTAATTTGCCCCTGGTATATGCTCGCTAAATCTTTATCCCCACTTGCCATAGCATCCATAACCAGCGCAGTAATCCCCGATATTTGATGCTTTATATTGGTTATTTTGGCATTTGTTTCATTATTGGTATTGTTTGTCTGGGTTTCTTTGATTTTGCCTATCTTTGTAATCATGGCACAGCATAAATCAAGAAACCTGTCTGTCGCTTTTAATGTGCGCAGTTTTTCCACAAAAGCATCTTCAATAAGGTTCCTGCGTATGGATTTTTTGTGAAACACGCATTCTTTGTTATGGCACCTGTAATATGGATGCATACACCCCCTTGTTCCGCTTTTCGCGTAATAACCGGTTAATGGATGCCCACAATGCTCACAAAACACCTCGTGTCGCAATGGAAAATCATCGGCAATAGTGGAGTTATATGATTTATAACCACCTTTGTCTAATCTGGTTTGAACAGCATCAAACAAATCCATTGGTATCAGTTTAACCATTTTCCATTCTTGTAGTGGTATTTCCCATTTGTCATAAGCAAACACACCAGTATAAACCACATTGTGCAGGATATCATTTGCGGCTGTATCGGTTATTCTGCGTCCATTCCACACATCATGCGAATTCAAGAAATCCGCGACCGCATGTTTGGTTGCCAATTCTCCACTGGCGTATTTTTCAAATGCTTGCCGTATCAGTGTGGCCTTTGGTTCATCTGGCACTAAAATAACCTTGTTATGTTCATCTTTTTGCCTTTTTAACCCCAATGGCGGATTTAGTGGGTAATAACCAAGTGTCATTAAAGAGCGCATAGAGGCTCTGGTCTTTTCTGATAGTTCGTCACTAAACCGTCGTGCATTTAGTATGTCTATTCCGCGCACAAAACGACCTGTGGCATTGTTCTGTGATTTTCCGGCCACGACCGTTAATAGTTCTATATCGTATTTTATAACCAAGTTTTCAAACCGGCTAAACACCTCTAAATTGCGCGATAATCGCGACATATCAAAGAACAAGACCCTTATTCGCTTGTTTTTCTGTTCTTGGGTTATATATTCCATCATCATGTCAAGCCCCGGGCGGTCAGTTTTCCACCCAGATACCCCGTCTTCATAAAAGAACTTATCAATTATAAATCCGTTGTTTTTCGCATAATCCAAACATGCTTGTTTTTGTGACATGATGGTTTCGTTCTTTGCTTGTTTGTCTGATGAAACACGGCACAGACACAATGTTTCAATTGGTTTTTCTTTGGTTGGTATATATTTTTTCATGTTTTTTCCTTTAAGTTTTGTCCCGGATGCCGAAACATCCGGGGTTGGTTTATATTTGTTCAGTTATTATCCACGCATACTCTTCAATCAGTTGCAGGATTTCCTGTAATTGTTCTATTGGCATGTGCGTAGAACCTAAAATGCGCTTTGCCTCAGTGATTGACAATAAAGCCATCGCAACACCTTTTTGGTTGCGTTTTGGCTCTGGTTTGTCCAGTCACTAAAACAAAGTTGTTCATTTGCGCTGGTAATAATTTCGATTTGTTCGATAGTTATTCTCAGCATGTTTATATGGCGTATTTTATTCATACAAGACCTCCGTTGATTTGACCTCATTAAAAACCTCGCGCCCATTTTGGTATTTGATTGTGCGTTCCCCATAGTTTGGGCTTGTGCCACCATCTGATACTGTATGGATGCGGTTTGCTGTTTTATCGATATTCAGTTTTTTAACCCCAGGGTCATATAGTTTGTTGGCAATGTTTGTTGGTATATCCACAAATTCACCCATCCTGGATTCGTTGATTTTTAGCACCACATCGCATTCATTGAATATCTGCATAGCATTCAGTATGATATGTGAATATGTGTTTATATCCGGGTCTGTAATGATTTTGTTCATGTCGCGTTTCAATGCTAATGTAATGCGATTTTCGCCATCAATAACCAAGTATGGCATTTTGTCGACATCCGGTTGTTCTAATGCTAAATTGCGACATAGTAATGTAGCGAATTCTAACACCGAACAGTTATCATACATTGGCAAATTCAATGCGTCTCGTATTTGTCGCAGTGCAGATAAAGAAAGACCGCGCTTTTTTAGCACGGTCAGCACACTTAACATCGCGGTATCACGAACGGACATTGCCTGTCCGGAGGCCACATGAATCAGCCCCCGGGTTGCCCATTCTTTTAGCACATGTTGTATGTTGCCCGGTAAGAAGTCGCCGATGCCGGATATATGCCTATTAAGATTGAACCAATCAATCTGTTTGGCACTGGTTGCGAACGCATCGAAAAATGCGTTGGTTTCTTGTGATATTTTTTCAATGTTTACATAATTTGAATTTTGCATCTTTTACTCCTTTTTTTTCGCAAAATTCGCAACACTTGCCCGCCACAAGTCATTTTGTGTCAGGATTGTTGCTCTCGTTCACTTGTCGAGTCAAGTCCGCAGACAAAAAAAGACAAAATGAACGCAATAAAATTGCGCGTGGAGGATAACATATGTATGAATCGTAAAAGGGGAATCACAAAGGGGCGTCATAAACCCGAATCATAAAAAAATGCTCATAAAGAGCACGATCATAATATAGTCACAATGGATAGAATGGGGGCTAATAAGAAATCAATTAACGAATCATAAAAGCCGAATCATAAATTGTCATCTTAAAATCCTCGCAACTCCTTTGTGACCGTGGTTTTGAACGATTTTTATTATAATTAAAAAACGATAAAATGTCAAGCCATTGATGCATATTTTTTTGTTTTTGTCGGTTTTCCGGTATGTTGACATGGTTGCGTTAAAACATAATCGATTCGTAAATAGTGTTATTTTGCCTCGACATGCGATGTCTTGGTTTTGGAATACGCCCTATGCCGACAAACAAAACATCGCGACGTCGCCCATGACAATGCGATTGTCGCACATCAAATATAAAACCAGCGCAGACAATTTATATTTTGACTTTTTTCATGTTTCTCTGTAAAGTTTTCAATGAATCCAAGAGATTGGGTTCGGGGCTGTGATAAGCCTACCTTGTTCGGTGCGAAAGCATCGTAATCTATTATCTCGGTGTTTTTCGCACCGTTGATTTCCCCGCATGGCCGGGGAGTCGTGGTTATACAATAGGGGCAACCCGAAACCCGCGAAATCCTTAACAAGGTGATTTATCAACTCCCCGACCGTCAATCTTTTGGCGGTCGATTTTATTTAACAAAAAACAGGAGTTAAAAATGAAAAAAATAATACAAACAAAAAAATCGAACTTTTACGAAAGTTTTTTGATATGTATGGCATAGAGTATGCGGAATTGAAAATTTTATTGTATTAAAGGGGGAAATGATGGAACTTGTTGTTTTAGGACTGATTTTTATCGGTATATCTGTTTTGGCATTATTGAAAAAGAAAAAGAAAGAAAAAGCCAAACAGAAACGAGCAGAGGAATTTCCAATTCAGTATATTAACAACATATTTATACCAACATTGCAACACATTGACAGTTTGATAATAGCATATCGGAATGGCAGATACATAGGAAATTACGATGAGTTAATAGATGCTGATTGGCAAAGAGAATTAAAATATTTTATAGATGTTTGTATTCATGCTAAATCAATCGTATGGGATGGTTATTGTTTGATCGATTTAGAGGGTGTTTCCAAACGAAACGGCAAAATATTCAAGTTATCTGACTTTATTGAAACAGAACATGATTTACAGTTTCAAATGTGGTTTGAACGTCCGTTTTTTGTTGAAGGCATGGACTTTATGGACATTGAGAAAGAATTACAAGATAGGTTAGAATACATGATAGAAGATATTGTAGAATTTTTTGCCAATAAGTCACAAATAAATGTCATACAGAAAAAATCTAAAAATCCATTGGATTATGAAAAGCAAATCGCAGTGCAGTTAAAGCAATTAGGGTTTAATGCGCATGCAACAAAAGGTTCAGGTGATCAAGGCGCGGACGTATTGGCAGATAAGAACGGTGTAAAGTTTGCTATACAGTGCAAAATGTATTCAAAGCCCGTTGGTAATAAGGCGGTGCAAGAGGCCAATACCGCTCGTGATTTTTATAAATGCGATTATGCAGTTGTTGTCACTAATGCGGGATATACAAAATCTGCACGTCAGGCGGCCAATGCATGCGACGTTATCTTGTTAAATGAAAACCAATTGGATAAATTAGACAATTATATAGAATAACCGTACTTATCCCCCCCACCCCCCTATGGGGGTAGTGCTTGAATTGTGCGATATATATATCAAAGAATGCTTTTTTTACACCATATACCATTAAGTTATGGTTCATGTTATGGGTGTTATCTTAACCTTTATATCCCATCTATACCACTGTTATTATCCCTGGTTAGAATATCGTTCTGGATTATATTTATTTGGTTTTGTAGGGTTTGCGTTTGTGTGTGCTTGTATCGGGCATAAAGCGCAAAATCAACATCCATTAGGGATTGATATTTATAGTTTGTTCAATAAACCGGTTCAAATTTGTAAGGTCTTGGGCTGCCAAGGATAAGGAACAACACCCGTTTTGGGTGTTGTTTTTTATCCTCACGATAGTTGACGAGAACAAGCATAGCGAAGTTTGAGTCTTACGAGTGGTGAGCGTATGCGAACAAATCCGAGTGGTCAACCCGAGAAAATCTAAAAAAATCTACAACAGAGATTTTTTTGATTTTTGTTATTACATTATCCAAAGAAGCAATAATAAAACAATAGACATTTCGGCGTTTTTTATGTATCATAAAGTGTTGTTTAACGGTAAACAGATGAAAAAAATAGTTTTGATTTTATTGTGTGCGGTTGTGCTGTGTGCATGTGACCAAAACGAAAACAAAACGCAACAATCGCCGTTGGTAAAGAGTGTGATAACTTTTCGCACTTTTCATCAGGATGTTTGCAAATGTATTCTTGGTAATATGCCAACATTCGTTAAAACGCTTAATTCGGATGGATATAATAATATCGATGCTTTTTGTTTTTGGGGTGCATATTTCTGTTCAAACCAGAAATCAGACGAAACCATTATAGCCGCCGCCAAAGTTATCGGTGATTTAGGTGGTTTCCAATGTGCAGACCCGAACTTTAATGAAAAGTTTGTCGCGGCCAGTGAAAATGCAGGGGTCGATGCTTTGTGTCCCGCCATGTGGCAACAAGATAATGTTTTATATTTAAGCAAATTGGCGCATTTAACAAATTCATGCCGTTCAACATTTGGTAAAAGCGAAGTAGAATGTTTGTGTGTGGTTGATAATTATATGTCGCATTTGTCTAAATCCGAATTTAATGCATTAAAAAGTTATGGGCAATTCTTTCCAGGTTATGGTTGGATGGCGAATACCAAAGAAAAACAACAAATGACCGTCAGCATAATGACAAAAATGCGAAATGCGGTTGCGGCATGTGCAGAATAAAAAACAAATGAGTAAAAAATGAAAAAAATACTAATTGTATCTATGTGCTTTATTTTATCGGCTTGTGTTGACGGACAAAATAAGTATGCCGTGGATGAAATAGATTTGGAACAATCAAAGGATTTAATAAAAACTCTAGATTTATATAGTGGAACCGAGCCAACATTATACTGTGATAAAAAATGTGCACGAAAATCATGGCATGAAAGGAGTGTTTGTAAACAAGAGTGTCCAAAAGAAGAGGCCGAATTTTTTGCAAATTTAGACAGTGCACGATTCCTGCCGGAAAACATTCAGTTTCACGATGAATCAACATGGAATGCTGTTCTGACGTATTATAAATTGGTAAAAAACCAATATAAGGCATGTGATGATGTCTATCCAACACCAAGATATCCAGACACACCAGAAGTTTGTCGTGAAAAAATACTAAAACCAATTTATAGGGTTAGTGAAAAGGGTATAGAAAATTGTGAAAAGGCATTAGGTAAAGAATACACAAATGAATTAAAAGAGTATGCAAAATGGTATAAATGGTCACAAAATCACGATTTTTGGGAAACATCAGGAAGGAAAATTATAACAGATTGGCAACAAGATCCAGAACAGGCAGCGTCGTATATACCAGAACCGGTGTTGGATGCGGGAATTGCAAAATTCAACGTAATGATGTTTGTTGAAAACTTCGGCAAAGAAAATTTGTGTTCTGTGGATGGGTATAAAAATATAATAAAAAAATATGGAATTAACTATAAATAAGTAATTGACCCAATCATCCCCCCCCACCCCCCTATGGATATCGTTCTTGAATGGCAGATATATCAAAGAATGCTTTTCTTTACACCACACGCCATTAAGTCATGGCTCATGCCATTGGTATTAGCTCACCCTTTACATCACCCCTATACATCACCCCCGGTTAGAATATCATTCTGGATTATATTTATTTGGTTTTGTAGGGTTTGCGTTTGTGTGTGCTTGTATCGGGCATAAAGCGCAAAATCAACATCCATTAGGGATTCCGCGATATTTATAGTTTGTTCAATAAACCGGTTCAAATTTGTAAGGTCTTGGGCTGCCAAGGATAAGGAACAACACCCGTTTTGGGTGTTGTTTTTTATCCTTTACGAATGGTGAGCGTATGCGAACAAATCCGAGTGGTCAACCTGAGAAAATCTAAAAAAATCTACAACGGAGATTTTTTTGATTTTTGTTATTATATATTGTTTTCTTATCACCTTATTCAATGAAACAATAATAAAACAATGGACTTTTTGCCGGTTTTTATGTATCATTGAGGTGTTGTTTAACGGTGAACAAATGAAAAAAATAGTTTTACTTTTATTGTGTGCGTTTGTGCTTTGTGCGTGCGGTGTTAAATCTGACCTGTCGCGGCCGAACGGGCCGTTGCGCGATTATCCGGTGTATTAATGGGGGAACAAAATGTCGCACGCAAGGTTGATTCAACGCGTTCCAAAAACATCAGACAACGTGTACGGAATAACAACGGTCAATAATATTCCGGGTGATGAGGTTTGCGTCCTTTACCTTGGCGGAAATGATACAAATTCTGGGCGCGCGGCAAACGGAAACGCAAAAATTATAGAACAAGATATTTTGCCGGACTTATCGGTTCCTGTCCCGGTCTATGCCGCACAATATACCGTTAACACCGGTGATATGGCGGTTGAAAAAGAATCTAACTTTAGCAAATATGGCCATAACTTTTTGGGATCGCCGCGCGCATATAATTCCGTGTGGATCACCGAACAGAATCTCAAAACGGTGCTTAAAAACGACGTATTACCGCGTGTTGTCGGACGCAGCGGACGGCCGTTAAGTATCGGTAGTGCGAAAGAAAAACTTGATAAATTAAGTTTGGTGTTTGATGGCGATTTCAAGGCATTGCGCAACAAAATGACCCTTGAATTACAAGCAACCCTAATAGAACGTGGGGTTAGCACCGCAGATTCCAAGGCATTGGTCCAAATTATAATCAACAATTCTATATCAGCCAAGGATTTTGATACTCAATATATCGATGAATTATTTGATGCGGCGATTTTACCCCGGATTTCTGATAGTAATGCACGATTGCCATTGACGGTCGCGATGGCGCGCGCCCGAAAAATAAACATTGTCGCGCATTGTCACGGGGCATATGTTGCACAAAAATTAGAAGAAAAAATGCAGGACAAAATGCAAAAGTTGGGATACAGCCCAACAGAAATAAATCAGATTTTATCACAAGTTTTGGTTGTGGCACATGCGCCCATTATTCCGTTGGGGGTGTCAAAATTTCGTATAATTAGTTTTACAACCGCGCGCGATTTTTTGGCAAATCGCCCAAACAATTGGGTAAAAAAATATGTCCGGTACAAACAATCCAAGGAAAAAGAAATCGGCACAGATTGGTTGCAACCTTGTTTTCTTTCTGGTCGTGACGGTGATGTGTTTATTATAAGAAACGCATTCAATCCCGCTAAAAACGGCCGTCCAAGCATTGGCGAACATCATAGGGCGCGCTATGTGGCACTGGAAGGTCAAAACGATATTGGCGTGTTCATGAGTTTTATTGCCGGCAACGTACTGAAAAATGGCATAGAAAATTCGTTAAAGAAAAAGTTTACGCCACTGCCCCCGACATCGGAATTGGTGCTTGGTAAAAAAAATCGCGCGGGTATGCGTGGGCTGTTTAAGCAACTGCAGGAAAATGGCATCAAATTTATGGCCGATGTGTATAATTTCGCGGTAAAGCAACGCCCAAAAGTGCGCGCTAAAAAACCTGTGTTAAAAACGCCGGAATTAAAACGATAGATTTTTATCTGGGATTCTGTCCGCCTTCGCCACTTCGCTAAAGCTTCGTGGCGCAAGCGCCAATGCTACGGCGAGACGTGTTATCTGGAATTCTGCACGTCTACGTTCGCTTTGCGAACTCCGCCGCGGCACTCAAATTTTCAACGCTTGCGAAGCGCGCTTGAAAATTTGGTGGTGGGTCCGGGGGGATTTGAACCCCCATGGGTTTCCCCACTGGAACCTAAATCCAGCGCGTCTACCAATTTCGCCACGGGCCCCGCGCAAAATATGTTATGATAAAAAATACTTGATTTCCAGTAAAAAATAACCTATGATTTGACGCAACGTAAATAAAAGGCAAATAAAATGGCATCTAAAAAAGGTAGCAAAGAAATCATTAAACTGGAAAACAAGGAAACCGGTTATTTCTATACGGTGGTGAAAAACACCAAAACCGCCACGGGCAAGGTCAGTCGTCGTAAATACGACCCGAAATTGCGCAAGCATGTCAAAATGACCGAGGCGAAAATGCCACACTAAAAGTGGTTAGGCGTTCCCACTTCGCCAAGGCTTCGTGGGACGAGGGTTAGTGCGCGGGGCAATGCCCCGCATTTTTATTGTTCAGGCATATGTTGCTTTACATTTAATCTGTTTTTTGGTATAATTACACTTGAATCAGGTGGGAACCTGGCTCTGGGCTGTCGTAGGCCTAAATCCGTCGGCACATTATGTCGCAATCCGCAAAATTTCCGATATTTTGTGCCGTCATTCTGATTTACCCCGGTTGTTGGTCGGGGTGCCTGGGGCGTATATAAAAAAAGGCCACAGGAATCATTACGGATTTGATTTACGAACACCCTGACCGCTTGGTTTTCCAAGGCGGTATTTTTATAGCAAGAGAAAAATCATGAAAAAAACTTTATTTATTTTATTTGCGGTAACGGTTTGTAATGCGGCCACCGCCGCCGTTAAACATCATAATCCAAAAGCGGTTGATAATTATGTAACAAATGCCGCTGGCATGAGCCCCAGCGAAATTATCGCGACACTGCGCGAAGACATTGCAACAATTGACAATGATATCGTCCTTTGTGAACAGCAACGCAAATCGTGGATTGCCGCCACGGTCATTGGTGGTATCGGCATCGTTGGAACTGGAATCGCAGCAATAAAACAGGCGAATACTTTGTCTGATAAAAAGGCGGAATTCAACGAATTAAAGGCCAAGGTAAACACCGCACCCACGGCGGCGGATGCGGCCAAACACATTTCAAAGTAAGGGATATAAACATGCGGAAATTTTCTTATATTATAATTGCGATGCTTGGTATGATTGGCAATGCGAATGCCATTAGTGACGAAGCACTTATAAGCCAACTGGTCAAAGAAAAAAATCAAAAACTTGCAACATTAGAGCAATGTACAAAAAAGGTCACCGGATTCAAAGTTGCGGGGATTTCAACACTTGGGCTTACCGCGGTTGGTGTTGTTGGAAACATTGCATTAAAAAATAAAAATAATGAAATGGATGGGCAAATCGCGTCGGCAAAAAATGAACTGTTACGGCAACAGGAAAAAGTAAAAACACTTGCCGAGGCCCAAGCAGATTGCGAAAAGCACAAAGACATTGCAAAATGGGACGGCAAAAGTTGCGTATGCTTGGACACAGATAAAAATTTTCACGAAGGTAAATGTTGGGTCAAGGATACAGATTGCTTTGTCCTGCATAATTTATATAATTTTAATTGGGAAGGCATGATATTGGAAAAACAAAAAGACGGGTATTCCGCATTGGGCAATTGTGATAAAAATTACCTTATCCCGGTTTTAAGTGAAACCGGTTCGCAAAATATCTTTACAACCGCTGATATACGCAAACGTTGTAAAGAATTATGTTGCGACGGAACATTGGAAACAATTCCCGGTAAAGATGCCAAAGAAACATTTACGGTTGCAGTGACCGCCAATGTATTATACGAAAACCCGGCTTTACAGAAATGTTTGAAAGACAATCCGGAACAAGGAAAACTTTTTGCAACAACCATCCTTGCCGCATTGCCACCGATGATACTTTACAGTTGCCATAGTAAATGTTTTTAGTTTAACAATATCTTTTTTGGATGCGGGGGGGCCTAACGTCATTCCGCCGAAAGGCCGGATCCCGTCGGTTTTGTTGCGAAATAATTCTCTACAAGCATAAGGAGATACCGGCTTTTGCCGGTATGACATTTCTATTTAATCACTTACACCGGCCACTAAAATATGTTATAATTGCCCAAAAGGAGTAGAGAGATGAAAGTGGCGATTATTGGTGTGGGGACCGTTGGTTCGGCCGTTGCGACGGCGGTTAAAAATACCGGACTTGTGCATGAAATTGTTCTGTTCGACCGCGATGCGGTGCGGGCGCGTGCCGCCGCCGAAGATTTGGGTCATGCGGCAAGTTTTGGTTTTGATGTGAACATTTCCGCGGCCAGTAATTATCGCGCAATTCGTGGTTCGGACATTGTTATTATTGCCGCCGGTAAAAATCAAAAGCCCGGCGAAACACGGACTGATTTGTTGCAAAACAATGCCGCGGTTATTCGCGATATTGTGCCACGCGTGATGGCGAACGTTGATTCAAAACGTGTAATTTTAATTATCGTGACAAACCCGTTGGATGTGATGGTTATGTTGGCCCAGGAACTTTCGGAATTGCCGCCGGCGCGCGTAATTGGAACCGGCACAATGTTGGACAGTGCGCGGTTGCGCACGATATTGGCGCGGGGACTTGCCGTGTCGCCACAATCGATTCATTCGTATGTTCTTGGCGAACATGGTGACAGCAGTGTTATCGATTGGTCGTCGATTAGCGTTGGCGGATTGGGTTTGGAAGATTTTTGTCGCCAGTTAAAAATTCCACTGACCGCCGCAATTCGCACCAGTATCGAAGAACACGTTCGCAACGCGGCGTATGAAATTATTCGCGGGCGTGGCGCAACGTGGGACGGCATCGGCGCCGCGGTTGCAGATTTGTTAAAGTGCATTATAAACGACGAACACAGGATTTTAACCGTATCGATTGCCGCGGGCACAGGCGCACATGTGATTGCAATGTCTTTGCCACGCATTGTTGGCGCGAACGGTGTTGTCGCGACACTGGGCCCCAAAATGTCACCGGCGGAATCAGCGGCATTAAAGAAAAGCGGAAAGATAATTCAAAAAAACTTTTCACGGATTTGATAAATCATTCCGGAGAATCGTCACACCGCTGAAGAGCGGCGTCCATCTCGGCGGTGCTTTGCACCGACGGATTGCCCCGCGGGGATTCTGAAACAAGTTCAGAATGACAATTTATTTGATGTCTGCGACGCAAGTGCTCACATTCGTTCGCACTGGATCCCGGCCTTCGCCGGGATGACGCGGATATGGGAATCATCGCATTATTACGGTAATCTTGTCACAAAATTTCGTAACATCTGTGTGCAGATATCAAAACGCGGAAAACATACCCGAATTTTGGCAAACATTCATATTCATACCGCACGCCGCGCGTGGTATAGTTTTGGTATAAGGGGGGCAATATGTCATTAGATATTGAATACCAAAAACTTTCAAATGGAAATGGATTCTGTGCAAAGTGTGACGGTAAAATAATCGGTGAAATAGATATTGTCTATGTCGGCGCAAATCGTTTAATCATTGAATCCACGCAAATCGATGGCGCGTTTGAAAACAGTGATGTATGCAAAAACCTGGTGCGGTGCGTTGTGGAATCTGCGCGCCGGGAACATCGAAAGATTTTATCGCTTTGCCCGCGGGCACAGTCAATCTTTAACCGGTATGCGGAATTTGATGATGTTCGCCTTATGAAACTTGCCGCGTAAAAATTATTCCACATTCAAATTATCAAGGACGAATTTCCAATCGATTAAAAATTCCAAGAAATTATCAATAAATTCCGTGCGCCGATTTTGATAGTCCAAATAATATGCGTGTTCCCACAAATCCAAAACCAGCACAGGTTTTAATCCATGGACAATTGGTGTATCCGCATTTGCGGTCGATATGATTTCAAATTTTTTATTTGAATTTTGCACAACCCAGACCCAGCCCGAACCAAAGACATCGTTCGCAACAGATTTGAATTTTTCTTTGAATTCGGACACGCCGCCAAACGCGTCCGATATTAAATCTGGAATCAAAGTATTCCCGCGCCCAAGGCAATTGAAAAAGAATTCGTGATTAAAAATTTGCGCCGCGTTATTAAAAATTTTTGTCGCGTTTTTATCCCTGTGCGATTTCAAAATAATTTCGCGCAAATCCATGTCGGCGTATTCTGTTCCGTCGATTAGTTTATTTAGATTCGCAATGTATGCGCCCATGTGTTTATCGTGATGCGTACGCACCGTTTCAACGGACATATACGGGACCAGGTCTGTTTCACGAAATGGTAATGGATATTCGGCAAGGTTAAACATTTTTCTATCTCCTTTGTGGGCATTCTTGCAAAAATACGTGGCCGTGACCATAGGAAAAAATGTTTGTTTTTTATTAAAAACCACTTGCGCTATGATAATGGATGTTTCTATAATCACCATGCAAAGTAATAAAGGAGAAAAAATGAAAAAAGCAACTTTGTTTGGTGCACTTGCGGGTGCGATGTTTATTGGTAATGCGATGGCCGCGGATATTACGATTTACTATTCGCCGACGTGTCCGCACTGTCATCATGCGCGGGAATTTATTTCGCAGAATTTGATTTACGAATATCCGAATCTGAATGTGACAACGGTAAATGTTATGGACGCCGCAAATCGTGATGAATTTATGGCGACACTTAAAAAGTGCGAATACGAATCGGGTGGCGTGCCGGTGATGGTCGTTGGTGAAAAATGTTTCCAGGGCTATGGCGATTCCATGGGTGATTCAATCCGTGCGGCGATAGAAATTGATATGGACGATGCCGCCAAGGGGATTGCCGCCGATAACAAGAAAGCAATGGAATCTGATGCGGCCGCGTTTCGCAGTGCGCATGCGGACCGCGCGGCGGCGGTTGTTGAACGCGTTGTTGAAAAGACCGAAAACGCGGACGCAAAAAAAAACTAATTAAATGGAACGCGAACTGGTTCTATTACGGAATACTTGGGATTTTTGTTGTGGGATTGGTTTTCGTTCTTTGCCGTAAAAAGAAATAAATAACAGGAAAGCACGATGTTTAATTTGACCGGACTTGATTATGCATATGTTGGGGTGTTGCTTGCGTCAACTGTGTGGGCGACGATACGTGGCGGAATTTATGAAACCATCGCAACGTTGTCTTGGGTGGTGGCGGCAATAACCGCGCGGTTCGTGTCGCCGATGCTTGATAAATTGCTTCAGGGTTGGTTCGGGTTGCCCGAATCAACCGTGGGCACATTGGTCGCGTCGTATTTCATCGTGTTTTTTGTTATATTGCTAATTGTCGGGTTCTTTAATCAAAAATTGCGTGACAGGATTCAGGCCAGTGTGATGAGTGTCACTGACCATACATTGGGCGTAATCTTTGGAATTGTCCGCGGCATTGTTGTGATGGGCGTTTTCTATTGGGTTGCGCTTTGGTATTTTTCAGACACGCCACGTGTGCCGGCGTGGATTACCGATGCGCGCACGCGCCCGGTGATGCAGGTGACGGCGTTAAAATTGGACGAATGGTTTGTCCCGGGGCAAACAAGTAAACTGTTGCTGCGTGATATAGAGGGTTCGCGTGAGGCACAGCGGATTTACGATAACCTGATAAACCCGCGTGTTGTTGATGATTCAAATAAAGATGGTGCGAATGCGGGCGCGGAAGAAACGGGTTATAAAAATTCCGAACGGGGCGCACTAGAAAATCAACTGTTGCAAATTGAAAATGTCGCCAACGCGGTCGAAAAGCGAGAGAAAGAACGCCAGGGGAACAATTAAAAAACAGAATCATTTGATTCCGTTTTTTTTTGTGAGTAATCCGCCTATTTATATTTTGACTTTTTTCATGTTTCCATGTAAAGTTTTCCATGAATCCAAGAGATTGGGTTCGGGGCTGTGCTAGGCCCATCTCATTCGGTGCGAAAGCATCGTCAAATTGTTGTTCGGCGCACTTGCGCTGGATTCCCCGAATAGTCGGGGAGTCGTGGTTATACAATAGGGGCAACCCAAAACCCGCGAAATCAATAATGAGATGATTAGCAACTCCCCGACCGTCAATCTTTTGGCGGTCGATTTTTTTAACAAAAAGGGAAAACATGAAAAAATATATTTTGTTCACAATAAGTTCCATGTCATTGACGGCATGTCAGTTTGGCGGAGTTAGTCCGGAGCAATGCATTGATTATGTTAACAAACTAACCAACGACGGTGATATAATTCAAGTTTTAGATACATATATTGGATATAGAGGCTGGCGGGGAAAAGAATCTTCTAATGGCCATCGAGGACAAGAGCCCATAGAAAGAAGTTGTTGGAACAAATTTTTAAGAAAACAAGATATAAATTATACATGTTTAAACAAAGATAATGTTTCTGATGAATGTATTTTATATCGTCGAACTAATAAAATAAATTACACATGTTTAAATAAAAATGATATTTCGGACGAATGTATTTCATATCGGCAAAATAATAAACATGTATCCGAATTTGATTTTTATGATTTCACAAAGTTTTTGCCACAAAATAGTTATATAAAAACCGAAACGGATTTTAAAATCGCGCTAGAATACTATGAAACAAACAAAAAAAAGTGTAAAGAGCTCGTTGAAAAAACCAGTGAAGAAAAAGAAAATTGCGCAAACAAGATTAAAGACGATTTGCGTAATTTTTCTAAACATGGGATGCCACTGTGTAAAAACAGTCTAAAAAAAGAATATGTAGCCATGTTAAAAGAACAAGGGCAATGGTATATGTGGGCAATAAATCATGACCCTTATGGTTTTTATAAAGATTGGGTTGCGGCGACCGGTATTTCTGGGTATGAGGCGCAAATATCCATGTATCAGCCTGTATATAGTAAAAGTTCTGCCGCTGCAACGGTTAAAGAAGAAATAGAAACTTGGGGCAAAGAACATTTATGTAAAACCTCAACATATTTGAATGATTTAAAAACATTAGGTTTCTATTTGTAATTTTGGGTATAAAAAACACTGGAGAAATTTTATGATAAAAACACTTCTTATATTGGCGGTAATGCAGGCTCAATTGTGGACTGGGGAAATAGGTCGTTTCTATAGTTATAATACACCTGCTGAACTTATACCACCGTTGCCAACAGAAAGCGAAATTTATGATATGGTCTTTCCGTATGGCGACAAACGAATCATGTGCTATGACGATAATTTTCGAACTTATGTGTTATCATATCCGTATCACAATATGTGTAAAGAGCCATTTATAAAATATTAAAGGAGTAAAAAATGACAAATGACAAAAAGAAAAATGAAACCAAAATAATTTCACACGTACCGTGGGGTGTTCATTTGATTATTGCATTTATTCTAGGTATTTTAGCAGGATATTTGATAGCAACAAATACATATAGCGGAATGTACAGGGCTTATTATTCTGGGGGGTATTATGCGGGACTCATAATACTATGTATTTCAATTGTGTTTGATATTCTGGCTTTAAAATCCCTTATTACTGAAGCCCATGTAAAAGCTCTAGAAGTATTTTATGGCAAAGCACGCGCAGTAAAGAATGGTTTTGGTGAATTGGTTGATAGTTTAGAAGACTAAGAGTTTTTTGTTCTGGCCCGTCTTCACTGCGTTACGCCGAGACTTCACTAAATTTTTTTAACCCACGCGTTGTTGCGTGGGCTTAAAAATTTCGTGGTGCCAGTTGTCGGACTTGAACCAACGACCCTCTGATTACAAATCAGATGCTCTACCAACTGAGCTAAACTGGCAATGCGCATGTAATTATACATATCGCACCAGGTAAAGCAAGAAAAAATTTCAAGATGCGACATCGAACTTGTTTTTTGTCATCCTGGACTTGTTTCAGGACCCTATGGCGGACCAAGCCCGCCATGACAAATATAATGTCTGCGACGCACCACACCCCCCGGCGGTTCCGCCGGACCCCTCTCTAGAGGGGAACTTTGCGTTCTGGAATAATCAACCTGGTTTGTTTTAAGTGTGAGTTAACAGAAAAAAATTCAAAAAAATCTTGCAAATGGCGGGGGGCGGGTTAGTATTACACTTATGATGAAACTACCTGAACTTTTGGCGCCGGCGGGGACGCTGGACGCGTTTCGGACCGCGATTTTATATGGTGCGGATGCTATCTATGCCGGCCTGCCCGGGTTTTCAATGCGGGCGCGGGCGAAAATTTCAACTGACGAAGTTAAAACCGGAATCGAACTTGCGCATGCGGCGGGGAAAAAAGTTTATTTGGCGTTCAATCTGTTTGCGCACGATTCTGAATATGCAAATATGCCGCGCGTGTCGGAAATAATTCGATACTTATCGCCGGATGCGCTGATTGTGTCCGACCCGGGTGTTTTGATATGGGTGCGTAAAAACCACCCCGACATTCCGATTCATATTTCGACCCAGGCGAACATTTGTTCCGCCGCGTCCGTAAAGTTCTGGCAGGCGGCGGGCGCATCGCTGTGCGTGCTTGCACGCGAAGTTTCACACCGGGAATTTGTTTCTATTCGGCGGGCCTGCCCAGATATAAAGTTGGAAATTTTTGTACATGGCGCAATGTGTATGGCGTATTCGGGGCGGTGTTTGTTGTCGAACTTTATCACGGGGCGACCGGCGAATCGTGGGGCGTGCGCGCAACTTTGCCGGTGGAAATATGATGTGATTTTGCGTGAATGCGAAAGCGGTATCGAAATGCCGATTACCGAAGATGAACGCGGCGCGTATATTATGAATTCCAAAGATTTATGTTTGATGCCACGGTTGGCCGATGTGTTGGAATCCGCGCCGGATTCACTTAAAATCGAAGGGCGCAATCGCAGCGAATACTATGTGGGCAGTGTTGTTCACGCATATCGTGCGGCGATGGACGCGTGGGCGCGCGACCCGGAAAATTTTAATCCATCCGTCTATATGGAAATGCTAAATGTATTGGAATCGCGCGGATATACAACGGCGTTCTTTGATGGGCCGGTGCCAAGCGACGCGCACAACTATGATTCCGCACGGTCGGTATCCGAATATCATGCGGCGGGGGTTGTGGTTGCAAAAAATGATTCGGAAATCACACTTGAACTGCGAAATGAAATAAAGGCCGGCGACGAAATTACATTTGTTATTCCGCATGATGTGCGCGGTGTGCGTGTCAAACTTAAACAAATCATTAATGCGCGTGATAATTCCATTTTACCAAAGATGTCCGCGGGCCAGCATGGTGCGATAAAAATTCCGCGCGATTGGGTCGCGGATGATTTCGATAAATTGGTGCCACTGGTTTTGGCATATAAGCATAAGTGATTTTACCGATGCGATTGCCGCATAACATAACGATTATAAAGTTTTCCAAAATATGCGGGATTTTTTTGTAGTTGTTTAATATCGGTTAGGCTTACTTCTTTACCAACCCACGAAACAAAATTTGGTCTTTTAGCGGGATTCTGTGGTATTGCCACAGTCGGCAACCGGCACAATGTTGTTAAAGTTTGTGCCCAACCCGAAGTAATCGCGTCTTCTAGTTCTGAAATAGCGAGGGCAACCGCACGGCTGCTGTTTTCAGGTACAGTCACGACAACATCATCTTTGTTCGGCGAAACCGTAACCTTTTTCGCAACAATACCACGATGAGTGTTATATAATTTAGACAGAAATTTGACCGCGGGATTTTTTTTATCTTTACCAAATTCACTCAAAATCGTGCGCATAACACAGATGGCGTTAAACTGAGACTGTCCAACAGAATTACCATTGGATTGATACGCAGAAACCAATTTTTTATATAGATACATATATGCACGGGCCAAGCCGGACACACTTTTATCTGAAAGATTTTGTCCCATTTTATTCATAATATATTACCTCTTTCGTACACGTTCATATTCGTGTTCACGCACATTTACATGTTCCATATTCATGGACATGGTGTTTTGTATTCCGCGTTGGGCACCCCCGGATACACCAACCGATATTAAATCATTTATAACACGTGTTCCCGATTCTATGAGTGACACTGCATAAGTTTTCAAATCGTTCAATTCCGTATCAGATGCGCCATCAACAATTGAATTTCTTTCATTGCTTTGCAACATTTTTGATTGCCACCGCCCGCGCAACGCAAAAACCGCAACACGCAGGTATTCAACAATTGGCGCGGTATTTTTTATTGCAAAAATTTCATCACGCAGTTCGTTCATCGCCGCGTCCCATGCGGTGCTAAGTTTTCCGCCACGCGTCCAAACCAATATGCTTTTGCCACGGAATATAGAATCCAGCGCCCCGTCAACCCTAGCCCGAACATCCGGTGAAATAGAATTTTCATCAAAGCAACCACGATCTTGGCCGGCGGCCATGGCGATAAGTTTTTTTAGGTTCGTTTCCATTTGAATCTTTTCATACACCTTTACCATATAATAGTGTTTTTTGCCACGGATTTCAAGGGTCATCACAAAATCTTTGACTTTATTTTTAACTTAGGCAATCATATACGGGTCATATTCCGAATAAGGCACTGTTGCCAATAATGGGTGGTGCGGGGGTATGATACCAATCTTGCCAATAATGGGGGTTGGTGAAAAAAACTTTTAACGAAAGGAAAATCAAAATGAAAAAAATACTTGGTATTGCGGCGGCAACGGCGGCCATGGCCACATCGGCAATGGCGGCAAATATGGAAAACCCATTGTTCTTGCCGGGCGCATTGGACGTTTATTCGAAAACGACATTGGGATTGATGTATAAAATCACCGATTCCACGGAAAATCAGATTTTGCGTGGACATAGCGGCAGTACGGAATTCCCAATCTGGCGCCCGATGCAGGAATTTGGTGTTGGTATAACCGACCGTTGGGCGGCGCATTTAATTGCGGGATATACGTATGACCCGGATATAAATCGCAAGGGTTTCCACCTTGGGCGATTGGGAACGACATATCGCATATTTGGTAATGAAACAAATTTCGTGTGGGATATGTATGGCGATTTCCACCTTGGCGGAATGGAAAGAATGAAGGGAAAGGTTGATTTGTCCACTGTCGTTGACCCGTTGCACCCAAAACCCGTCTTTAATTATGACAATTATTCAAACGGCCGTTGGGGCGCACATTTGGGAACAAAATTTGGTTATCGTTGGACGAACCTTAGCACAAGTGCGTTTGTAGAGGTTTTACGGACATGGGGTAACCATAATAATGAAATCGATGTATCGGCGCTGAGGGTTATATTGCCGGGTTTACCGAGAGAATTGTCTGTAAACATTAAATCCACATGGGAAATCAACGCCGGTGCAAACGTATTTTATCAAATATCCGATGAACTTTCGGGTGGTATCGGGTTTAATTATAAACATCATGCGACAAACGGTTTAGATGGGATTTATACAGATTTACCAGACACGGTTCGGCCTGGTGCTCAAAACTTTGTCGATGTTTTCAAAGACATGAACGATCGTTTCGATGAATATGCGCTTAGTTTCACGATTGCGTATCAGTTCACGCCGGGAACACAACTTGCGTGGTATATCGAAGATACCTATGATACCGGTGCGCGTTTGTCGGCAAACACGACAAATGTAAAGGTCGAAAGTGGTTTTCGGTTTAACTTTATGTTCTAAAGCGGCCGAAACCAAACGCAGAAACGGATCCCAATCGGGTCCGTTTTTCGTTATGAAATTTGATGATGAAATTACCGTGATAATGCGACAATTTCCAGAGCCCCGTCACCCCGCGGTATCGGGCCCCGCGCAAAACAGAGTTTTGCGTGGGTGATGGTGCGCGGGGTCCAGTTTTTGCGAATGCAAAAACTTGCGTCGCAGACATTTATGTTTTTCATCGCAAGGCGATGAAAAATTCCCTGCGGGGCAAGTCCTCGCTATGCTCGGCCTGGGCACCGCGCGTCCGCGGTGTGACGGCTCTCTGGAATAATTTTTCTGTCATCGAAACAGGTGGTATCTATAAGAATAATCTTTTAGAACAGTTTTCATATTAAAGTGCTTTTTTTAATGTCGGTTTTGTGATATAATACCCCCAAGAGAGGAAAAGAAAAAGTATGAGGAAGTTCGGGTTTTCCGCCACTTTGTTGGGTTTTTGCTTTGGTGCATCGCGCGTCGCATCTGCGGCATATCCGGCGTATCCATCACCCCAGGTTCCACTTTACCAACAACAATATCAACAACAGATGCAGGCCCAGGCCGCGTATCCGGCACAACCCGGAACGGTTCAGTTGCCAACGGCGAACGGCACGGTTTTGGTTGCGAATTCCGGTGTTGCGGTGCCGGCAACAAGGGTCACGGGCGCATTACCAAAGGTTGGGTCGGCGGCAACGGCGGCGGGACGGAAATACTATTTACCGTCTGATTATGACCGTCTTGCGGACAGTGGTTTGTATGTTGGGTTTTCGGTTGCATATGCCGCAAGTGTTATGGGGTCGATAAAGGCTGATTATTTGGGCGAAAAAGATGCCTATGTCGTGCCGGGTGCGTTCGCGGCCGCAGATTTTCAGACGGATACGGTTATACCACTTCAGGTTTCAGTTGGTTCGGCGTTAAACAATGATATTCGCGTGGACTTTTCATACACGCGTTATTCGGGCTTAAGTTATCCGGACCATGTTTACACCGCCGAATACACGGGTGCCGCGACGGTTCAAACCGCGGTCGAAGGTGGTGCAATAACCGCAAATACAACGATGTTGAATATATATTATAACCTTGATTCTTATACTGGATACTTGGCGGGCGGGTCGCTGCGTCCGTATATCGGTGTTGGTGTTGGGCTGTCGTTGAACACAATTGCCGATTATGTCGTGTATGACGATACATACTATACAATTATCGAAGATTTGAATACCACGGTTGGCGTTGCTGGCCGTCTTACGGGTGTTTCCGATATATACGCGTATCACAATGGTGGAACAAACGAACAGTTGGCGTTTATGGTCGAAGGTGGTATAACGACGGACCTTGGTGGGGGAATAAAGATGGATTTGTTTGCACGGTATGCGAACCTTGGGAACGTAAAAACATCGGGCAGTATTATTTTATCGCAAATCGAATGGTTGTCGGATGGACTTGGGAACGAAGTTCAGGCGGATTACGACAGCGTGTTCCACTATACGAATTGGTATGAAAGCGGACGGCTTAGTTTGATTGATGTTGGCGCGCGGTTGCGGTTGCAATTCTAATCGGGGGGCGCATGAAAAGAAATAACGCGATTTTATGTTCAATTGTGTCCATATTGGTGGGCACATCGGCGCATTATGCATTTGGCGGAATACGCGTTGGGAACCTTTCACGGAACTATGCAAATTCGTATAAGAATACCGTCGCATTGGAACAGCAATACTATGATTCAATTGCCGCCGAAGCGGATACGCCGGTCGATATAGATTTGCCTGTGCGTGTGGCGGATAAACAAATCGCGGATAAAATAAAAAGTGGCGATAAAACCGTTGGCGCAGATTATAATACATTGAACAACTGTGCCGCGATTTACCCCGACGGTGAATTTGTTTGGGATGTGCCAACATTGGGGCGCGGTGCGGGCGGTAAACCGACATGTGTCGCGGTGGTTGAAATGCGTGTTAGGGGTGCGAATGGCGCATTGGAATACACGACCGTGGCGCGTGGGAAATTGGCGGCGGGTGATGCGGTAAATTGTAATATATCGGACTTTCCGTATTCGTCATATTTGCCGGACGCGATGCGCGTGACCTTCCCGGCGGACAACGCCCCGACGCACGATGATGTTATTCGCGTTTTGAACGAAGAACAAAAGAACAAGGCGGGCCTTAAAATTGCGGCGGCGACGGTTGCGGCGGGTGTTGCGGGCAATATGGTCGGCGCCCAGGAACCAGGTAAAGACGGACTGTTTGGGACGAATTCTGAAAAAATGAAAACGACACTTGGGGGTGCGCTGATTGGGGCGGCGTTGATGACCGCAGGCACTTTTTCCGGCAAGGTTGCCGGCGACACAATTTTGCATGCGGGCGTGAATGCGGCGGCGGGCGGCGTTATTGGAAATATGATGGCGACGGGCGAATCCGTTCTGCGCGTTACAAAGTGCAACGATGGCGGTGTGGAAACGACATGCCTTTGGGGAAATATCGTCAAAACCGCCAATGCCGGTATCACAGGCAAAGCGTATTATCACCCAAATGGCGATATTGTTGTGTGCGAAGATGGACTGGAAAAATGTGCCGTGAACAATAGCCTTGTTGTGAAACATATAAAACACACCGATGGCAAGACGCAAATTAAACCCGAAGAAATCAATAGAAGCGATTGGGAACGATACCTTAGCGATAAAACCAACCAATATGGATACGATAAAGAAAACCGCAAAATCCAGAAAGATTTGTCCAACGAGTGGGGCACTTTTTATGAAGTAGAGGTTGCTAAACGTGCCGGCGCGCCGATACCGGCGGTGATTGTTGGGTTTGAAGACACACGCGCGTTTGGAACAAAACTTGCCGATTGGACACAATGGAAAAACACACATAAAACGGGCGTAAGAATGTGTCAGCGTGACGGATACGGCAATCCGACGGGTGATTGCAATTTGCGAGATGCCGATAAAAACCCGTACACAATTGATGACTTTAACCCGTTGACGATGGATACAGATGACGGTGGTGTGGTTGACTTTTCGAACAAGGCGCGTTTGGGTTCAACACTAAAAGGTGCGGGCGTTGGTGGTGCACTTGGCGGATTTTCCGGATACCAAGGCGCCCAGGCGGATATCGAGACCCGCTTTGTCGAAGCCACACGCGAATACAACGATTCACTTGAAAAAATTTATTGCGGAACGGGCAGAAAGTGGCTTGGTTATTATAACGATGTTGTGTCATTGCCCGCGGTAAAGGAATAGATAGTGTTAGTGGTTAGTGTTAGTGGTTAGTAGGTTCTGGAATCTGTTCGTAATTATGGGTTTATTCCAGAAAGCAAAGTTCCCCTCTGGAAACCACCCACAAAAAATGTTGCACATTTTTTGCGGGACCCGCTAGAGGGGTGCCACGGCACCGCTTTGCGGTGACGGGCGGGGTGTGGTTTCCACTATCCACTTACACTAACCACTAACACTCTCTGACTATTTCCATGACGCGTGCGGGGACATCCGCGATTGCGATGCGAACCTGATCCATTGTGTCGCGGAAACGCATTGTCACCATGCCGTCTTCTAATGTTTGGTGGTCAACGGTGATACAAACCGGCGTGCCAATTTCATCGTGCCGGCGATAGTTTTTACCGATATTGCCTGAATTTTCAAGTTCAATACGCCCAATACCAAGTTTCCGCAAATCGTTTTCAATGTTTTCCGCCAAACCCACCAATTCCGGGACGTTGCGTGCAAGTGGAATCACCGCTGCCTTGACCGGGGCAAGTGCGGGTTTAAGTTTCAACACCGTGCGCGATTTGCCGTCGGGCAACGCTTCTTCGGTATATGCCTCTATCATCAATGCCATCATCGCGCGGTTCACACCCATCGCGGTTTCAATGACATACGGGATAAAACTTTCGCCTGTTTGCGGGTCAGAATAGCAAAGTTTTATCGTGCTGTCGTTATTTTCCATAACATGCGCGGCAATTTTGAATTCACCCTGCGATTTCGTATGCGACCCAAGGTCAAAATCTTGGCGATTATGGACACCTTCGACCTCATCAAATCCATCGGGGAATTCGTATTCAATGTCGCCCGCGGCCTTGGCATAGTGCGCCAATTTTTCGTGCGGCGTGAATCGCAATTTATTCGCCGGTATCCCAAGCACATTTGTCCACCACGCGATACGCGTTTCGCGCCATTGGTTAAAGTATTTTTCATCTTCGCCCGGGCGGACAAAGTATTGCATTTCCGCCTGTTCAAATTCGCGCATACGGAACACAAAGCCCCGCGGGGAAATTTCGTTACGAAACGCCTTGCCAATTTGGGCAATTCCAAAGGGTAATTTATGCGGTGTGGAATCAAGGACGTTTTTGAAATTTATATATGTCGTTGTCGCCGTTTCCGGGCGCAGATACGCGTTCACTTCGCCATCGGCAACCGCACCAATGGAAAGCCCCATCATCAATTGATATTCGCGTGGCGGCATTAAATCGGTCGAACCGCAATTGTCGCACTTTGTTTGATCGCGCATTTTGTCTTGGCGCATGCGGGCACCACATTTCTTGCATTCAACCAACGGGTCGGAAAATCCGCCTTCGTGGCCGGAATATTTCCACATAAGCCGGTTGCCAATCAGTGACGCGTCCAAACCTTCGATATCGTTGCGGGAATATATCATCGCGTTCCACCATGCGGCGCGTATATTCTTCATAAGTTCCACGCCGTACGGGCCGTAATCGTATGTCCCGCCAAGTCCGCCATAAATTTCGGACCCGGTAAATATAAAACCGCGACGCTTGCACAGTGCAACGATATCATTCACATTTTTTGCCGGCATAATTCAAACCCCTTTTGTTAAATCCGTGCATTAAGTATTATCCTTTATTACGCATTTTGCAACAGTTTTTGGTATAAAAATGGGGGCGACGCCCCCAAAGAAACATAAAAACCAACCTTTTACTCTGCGGGTTCAATTGCCATAGCGGGGCAAACCGATGCACACGTGCCACAACCCACACATTTTGCCGGGTCGATTACGCATTTGCCGTCGGTATCAACACTGATTGCACCCATCGGACATACCGACATACATGTGTGGCACCCAACACATTTATTTTTATCGATTTTATAAGTACGAACCATTTTTTACTCCTATGTTTGTTATTTTAATCCCGATTTAGCAACCCCAACACATATTGGAACATTGCGATAAACGATATATACAGGTGCAACGCCCCAAGCACCGCAAGTTGATCTTTCTGGGTATCATCGCCCAGGACATTGTACGCGTTTTTAAGGTTTTGCATATCATACGCGGTAAACAGTGCGAACACCAAAACGCCGACCGCGCAAACGATTGTTGAAAATGTGCCACCGATTGACCAAATCATTGAAACAATGCCGACTAATATCAAACCAATCATTCCCATCATAAGGAAAATTCCCAAAAACGACAGGTTCTTTACCGTTTTATAACCGAACATTGCCATACATGCGAACATTACCGCGGCGATTATAAACGCCCACAGGATTGACGCCGGGTTCACCGACAGCCCGCCCCAAACAATCGGCGTAAGTGCGAAACCAATCATCACCGCATATACAAACAACAAAACCGCCGCAACCGCCGGTCGCATAGAAAACGCGCGTGCCTGGGCCCAGATGGAGAGCGCCAGTCCGCCAAACACCATAATGTAAAAGAACGGTGTCATTCCGCCGGTTGAAACCAAAAGCCTTATACCGCCAAGGTAAATTGTGATAAATGTTGTGATTGCGGTCACGCCAACGGCGCCGAACATTAGTGTAAAAATCTTTTTAAGGTAAATATCAATACCGCCGGTTTTTGGGGCGGCCACGGCAACCTTGCGTGCAGATGTTTTTTTTGTGGGCATAATTTTTCTCCTTGTTATTCAAAAAAAATATAATACAATAGACGAAAAGTTTCAAGAATAAAAAAATAAAAAGGTAAAAGTATGCATGCGCATAAATACGACACAAGATACGATAAGATAAATCGACCAAAGTGGGAAAAACCTGATACAGGTAAGGACATAGGGCGCAGGGCTATCATAGCCAAAAAGTTGGATAGTTACATGAAAGGTTGCGCCGCATTAGGAAAACTGATTGATGAATTAGAAGCCCGCACAAAGCTTATTAATAGTGCCAGGCGCTTTGAAAAAAGGAACTTAAATAAACCCGGTTTAAGCGACAAAGAAAAGCAAGAAATAGAGGCGCATGTTGATGCATTGCGGCAAGAGGCCGAATCCAAAGCCGTAAGCCCCGAAAGAAGAAAAGAATTAAAACAACAAATTGCACGATTGCGGCAAGAGTTGTCCCCCAAAGCAAGTAGTTTAATGTCGTATGACCGCGATTTGTCAGAACAAGAAATGAAGGAATTGGAAAAAACAATATCTAAACTTGGGATTGTTCCGTCCATTGGCAAGGTCATTGGTCGTGGACAGACCGGGGAAGATATAACACGATAAATACAAAACAAAAGGATAAAAAATGACTGGTTTAACAATTCCTTCTCGGGGGATAAATAAAGAAGATTGTCATACTGTAAGGGATTCTATGGGACATCATATGTCCGATAAATATAATCCTGCTGTACAGAAGGGATATGTGAATGATATTTTTTTAAACACTGTTATAGAAAAGGTGACTGCCTTGGTAAATGGCGCCGTTACCAAAGACAAATTGCCCAAAGTCATCGTGATAGCAAGGGATAGACTTGCCAACTATAAAAACGAAGGCGGTGATATGAATGTCCCTGTCGTAATCAAAGATAGCAAAGGTAAACCACGTAAGGTTTTTGCAACAACCAAAGATGAAGACGGCAACATAAAAAAAGAAAATGGCAAAACGATAAAGGTACAGGTAAAAACTGTCGCGGGTTTGGAATATAAAATTCAAAATTTCATAGATGCCTATTATGCGGCGGTGGAAGCTTATGATGCTACGGAACGTGAACACATGAGAAATTCCTATACAGCAAAAAGGGCAAAAAGACGCTAAATGGCGATTACTCTCAACCCAATTTCACCAGTTGCTTTTTCGGTTGCTGGGTTCCCGGTGCGATGGTATGCGATTGCGTATATCATCGCATTTATATCGGGATACCTTATACTGCAATGGATCGGGCGGTCAAAAAATGCCGAATTGCGTTTGTCACGCAAGGAACTTGATGATTTGTTGACCGCCGTGATATTGGGCGTGATTGTTGGCGGGCGCATGGGTTATGTTTTATTCTATAACCTGCCCTACTTTGTGGCGCATCCGTTGGATATCTTTGCCGTTTGGCATGGCGGGATGAGTTTTCATGGCGGGCTTCTTGGCGTCATAATTGCGGCGATTATATTCGCAAAAAAATGGCGGCGCGCGTTACAGGTTTTGGATTTAATATCCGTTGTTGCGCCGATTGGTTTTTTCTTTGGCCGGATTGCAAATTTCATAAACATTGAAATTATGGGACGACCGACGGATTCCGCATTGGGTGTCTATTTCAATGGGGTTTCCGATGTCCCCCGTTACCCAAGTCCTTTGTTCGAAGCCGCAACCGAAGGCGTGCTTTTGTTCGGCATTATGTGTTGCCTGTATCGATTTACGAATTTACGCAAATATCCCGGCGCACTGTGCGGGGCGATGGCGATGTTCTATGCGGTGTTTCGTATTGTTTGCGAATTGTTCCGCGCGCCCGATGCCCAGATTGGTTTTTTAACCACTTGGGGGCTTACCATGGGGCAATTATTGTCCGGCATTTTGTTCGTTGCCGGCGCGGCATTTTTTGCCGCCGCATTGCATCACAAAAATTAAAATTGATTTTTGCACATGTTTTTTTGGGGCTTTTGAATTTTACACAACCCCGCGGAATTCGTGGGTTTTTGGTGGTAAAAAGTGTATAAAAAAAACCAAGGTTTTTAGTCAACACTTTTTTTCAAAAAATCAAAATTTTTATTTGTAGTAAAATCAATGACTTACGAATTTTGGTTTTTTAGCCCAGACAGTAAAACCGTCACATCAAAAAAATATGTTGATGACCAAATCGCAACCAAGCAACCCATATTAAACGCAGCCGGTACCGATTTGCGTGACAATGTTGTGATGTATACGAATCAGGCGGGCGAAGTCACATCAAAGCCGATATCAGCAACACTTTCGGGTTCCGGTATCGATAATAATTTACCAACGGTTGGTGCGGTGAACATCGGACTTGCCACCAAGCAAGATGAATTATCCGGGACATCGGGCAATGTCGTCACATATACATCAAACGCGGGAACACTGGGTGAACATGCGGTGTATAAAACAACGACCACATACGACACCACAAACGCGGGTGCATTGGTAGAGGCAAAT
>CADAFS010000015.1 GCA_902787305.1 uncultured Pseudomonadota bacterium
AAGCACGGTGACATCGTTAAAGTATGTGACGGATGAACTGAACACGCGTCAGGATAAGTTCGGTGCGAACGATGGCAAGGCGATGACATTTACAAATGTGGCGGGCGGAAATTTACCGCGCGATGTAAAAGAAAGTTTGGGAACAAGTACAAGTGATAGTGGCCTGCCGACGGTAAGTGCGGTAAACACGGGATTAGAAAACAAGCAAGATGAAATCGGTGCGGCGAATACGAATACTGTTGTGACGTATACCGGCACACCGGGAACACTTGGTCAAAAGGGAATATATCAAGACACGGGTACATACGCGGCACAGAGTGATAACCTGATACAAGCATCAACATTTAACGCGGCGTTGCGTAATGGATTAAATAGTGAATTTGTGTGTGCCGGCACCGACGACGGAACACCGAACGGAAATTGTTGGTTGTGGACGATACATAACGAAGAAAATGTCGGAAAGAACTTGTTTGATATTTCGCAACGAAGTACAAGCCAAAATATTTCAAATGGAATTTGGCGCAAATATAATGTTCCGATTACATTACAAGAAGGTGACTGGACTTGTAAATATATGCCAAATATTTCTGCTGGGACTTATACTTTATCAGCAAATTCGCCTTGGGGTAGAATAGTGTTTTTTGATGGTGAAAACGCCACTGTAATTGCCTCAAGTGCAACCCGAGCCACATTTACGCTACCAAGTGCAGGCGAAGTGTGGATTTTTTGTCCAACATACAGTACAATGGCACTTATTACAGAAGCGCAACTTGAACTCGGTTCCACGGCAACACCATATGAACCATATGTTGGTGAAACGGTAAATGTCTATATCCCGCAAAATCAGTAATATGAAAATTTTAAAGAAGAAAAGGTTGCGATGAACGCAACCTTTTTTTGAATTTGTGTTTTGATAAATTATTTCTTTTTTGTCGGTTTTGTTTTTGCCGGTGTTTTTTTGAATTCACGATACAGCGCAACAATGCATGCGTATGCAATCAGTGCAGATATCGCGGTTATTGCACCACTGATTAAACCGTCAGAAAATATCGCAAATAATATAATCGCCAAGACCAACACAATTGTATAGCCAAGGTTTTTTACCAACGTGGTTAAAATCTTTTCAAGTGTTTTCATGTTTATTCCTTTTGTTATGTGCACGTGGCATTATACCACATTTTCAACTTTTTTGATAGTAAAAAAACGCCAATTGGCGTTTTTTTTTACCGATGTTTCCGACCATGTTCTGATTTTTTGAATCGTAATTGCAGATATCTAATCAATGCTTCGGCCGCGCTTTGATAATGTTCAGATATACGGCCGTTCCAAGATGGGTATGAAACCCGCCATTCTGAACCTTGTGTTTTACGGAGTTTAACTTTTTTCATATTTGTTCCCTCTTTTATAAAATTATTTGCCCGCCCAGGTATGCATTCTTTGGAATTGGACCAAACGAAGAATTTGGCGTGACGTATATGTTTCCCGTTATATCAAATCGCCCACAAAAATGCAAGATGCCTAAATCGCGCAAGAACAAATTACCTTCGATTTTTATGTCGCATGGCAAAACGTATTTATACATGTTTTGCAAATAAAGGTTCCCACGAATATGTGCGCCATTTTTCAAAACAATTGCTTCTTCGCGCGATTCAATGATAATGTCGCCGTATATTTTCCCGTCGCCTTGGGGTTTTAGTGTCGGATCGTTGGACGGAACGGTTTCAACAACATTTATTGTCGTTTCCATATTGCCCGTTTTCGTATCGCGTTTAACTGGTACGGTTTTCGATATTGTTTTTGTCCCAGATTTCGCGACAACCGTCACCGCCTTTTCGCCCGCGTGAACAACGACCGGGCCGCGACGGCAATTTACGATATTGATTATCAGTATGGAAAACAGTACGATTATCGCGGTAAGCAAGGTCAGGTTGATAAGTCCAACCAAATTGATTCCGCACAACCATTTCCAAATTTTCTTTGCCGCCCAAACGATGCCGTCCCAAATCCACGAACAAACCGCGCAAACCGTGTCAAAAATCCACCGCAACGCACGCGCAATCATACGAAAAGGAAACAATATCGCGCGTTCAAATGCGGTTTCCGTTTGTTGGGCACGTTTGTTCGCCGCCACCTGGTCGGCCGCGCGACGCGTGCGTTTTGCATCAAGTTTTGCTTTCAATTTTTTAAACATTTTTTGCCTTTTGTGTTTATTTTGGTATAAATATAGTATAAAAAAATCATTTGTCAAATGTTTTTTGCCCCGCAGGCGCAATCTGTGTTTGCGCATTACCCGCAATTTTAATTGATTTTACAACAAATTGTGCTAAACTTACCGTTACAAAAAGGAGTAGATATGGGAAAAGAGCAACCTGAACCCGATTTATTAAAAAAATACAAATCCGACCTTGTTTATTCCGTTCGTTATGGGTTGGGGGCTTTTGGTGTGCCAACTTTACTGATTTGGTTGTTTGATTCGGGGTCCGTTGAAAGTAAGACTGCATATTCAATATGTTTTTTGTATCTTGCCGCCCTTGGGTTTGGTCCCCGTATTCGTAAAAATGCGGAAAAATATTTTCAGTTAAAAAATCGACGGGGCAGATAAAAGAAAAACCAAATAAATTTTTGTTTCGTGTATAATTGTATTATGCGATTGGTATTTTTGGCGTTTTTACTGTGTTCTTGTGCGGCAACGTGGCGGCCGGCGGATGATTTTGCGCCGGTCACGGTGCACGCGGGCAAGTTTGATATTGTGACATACCAAAAAAACACCGACACACGGGCGCCGATGCATATTTATATAGAGGGCGATGGCCATGCGTTTGATGCCTATGGCGCACCGACGGGCGACCCGACACCGCGCGACACAATGGTGCGCGATTTGGCGATGCGTGATACCGCCCCAAATGTTGTTTATATGGCGCGCCCGTGCCAGTATATAATGTCCGAAAAATGCGACGAAAAATACTGGACCGATGGGCGTTTCGCGCCGGCGGTGATAAATGCGATGAGTATGGCCGTGACCCAGGTTGCATCCGGCCGGCCAATTGTTTTGATTGGGTATTCCGGCGGTGCGATGGTCGGCGGTTTGATTATAAAGCGCAACCCGGCGTTGCCGATTAAAAAGTGGATTACGATTGCGGGCGTGCTGAATCATGCGGATTGGACGGCGTATTTTGGGGACACACCGTTGCGGCAATCGTTGAACCTGAAACGGTTGCCGGACGTGCGTGCGTTGCACTATGTTGGCGCGGACGATGATGTCGTGCCGATGGAACTTTTGCAGAAATGGATTGGCGATAACGACAAAATAATTGTTGTCCCCAACGCCGACCATGAAGATTTCGAAAATTTGGATATTGATTTTGAATAAATAATTTCCAATCGCAGATTTATCTATTATAATACCAAAAAAAGGGATCATTATGACGGATGCAAATAACCAAATTGCAATCTATGTCGCCGAAAACGGTCAAACCCAAATAGATGTCAAAATCCAAGATGACACCGTTTGGTTGACGCAGGCACAAATGTCCGCGTTATTTGAAACAAATAGAACAGCGATTGCGAAACACATAAAAAACATTTTAAATGATGGCGAATTGGCAGAAAACTCAACTTGTGCCAAAATTGCACAAGTTCAAAAAGAAGGCAATCGAACAATAACGCGTCATATAAAATATTATAACCTGGATATGATTCTGTCTGTTGGATATCGTGTGACATCTAAAACTGCAACGCAATTTCGTATCTGGGCGACCAAGACATTGAAAGATTACCTGGTCCAGGGTTATGTTATAAATCAAAAGGTTATTGCAGAACAAAAATCTAAGTTGTTGACCCTGCAGAAAACCCTGGATTTGATGACACGCAGTATCGAAAATCAAACCGAGAATATGGACCAAGTCCAAGAAATATCGCGCGTTTTGAACGATTTCGTGCGGGGGCTAAATTTACTGGACGATTTTGACCATAAAACATTGGATAGGGTTGGCAAAACCAAAACTGACGCGGTTGTGATTGGTGCCGATGAATTTTTGTCTGTGGTTGACCAAATGAAAGGAAACTTTGCAAGTGATGTGTTCGCGCGGCAGAAAGACCAAGGCTTTTATAGTTCCGTCGGGCAAATTTATCAAACCTTTGATGGGAAAGAGCTGTATCCGTCATTGGAAGAAAAAGCGGCGACTTTGCTTTATCTGATTGTGAAAAACCACAGTTTTGTGGACGGCAATAAACGCATAGGCGCAAGTTGTTTTCTGTATTTCCTTGACCGGAACAAGATGTTATATGACGAAAATGGACAGATGTTGATGGACAGCGCGACATTATTCGCCCTGACATTGTTGATTGCGGAAAGCAAGCCGACCGAGATGGAAACCGTGAAACAGGTTGTTATAAGTGTCCTGAACCAACGCCGGGCATGATGATTTCGCAGATTTGGATATTGATTTTGAATAGTTTTTCCCAGGTTAATGCACAATCAAAATTGAGACAGGGGTATTATTCCAGGACTCTCATGCCCCGCCCTTGCGGCGGGGCCGATGAGACCAAGCGCTAGCGATGGTCAAATCGGGGGCGGGTTCATTATCCGTTTTTACCCGCCCCCGGCTCGCACTTCGTGAAAACTTGTGCTTGCCGGCCCCGCCGCAAGGGCGGGGCAGATGCAATCTGGAATTTTATAGTGTCCTGTTTTACATTAACAATTGAAAATTTAAGTGTTGATTTTATAAATTTAGTCGGTAATAATCGTTATGTCGTGCAGGGATGTACGGCGGGGCTGTGGTGGCTCACAAGTGCGGTGCGAAAGCATCGTAATTCTATGATTTCGATGCTTTTCGCATCGTTACCGTCCCTGGCTTTTTGGTCGGGGAGCCGTTCAACCGTAAGGCACGGAACATTCACTTGTTAACACCAACTCCCCGGCCACCATCGTTGTATGGCGGCTGTTTTTATACAAAAAAAAGGAGAAAGATATGAAAAACAGAATTATATCTATTTTGTCTTTGGCTTTATGTGCTATGCCAATTGTTGCTGATGCGTATGGGGCGTACTATAACCCATATGGCGAATACGATACATCGTATAACACACAACAGAAAAACAATAAATTAAACCTGGGGATACGATTTTTTGTCGGGTTAAATACCGCACTGATAAGTCATGATAAAACGGAAATCACGTATAAAACCGCGCATGTTTCCGAAGAACAAACCACGACGAAAATTAATTATGATATATTTGACAAGGCCGGATTTGTTTTTGGGGTTGATTCAAGTTATGGATTTCGTTTGTCATTGGGCGCACAACATTATAACACAGAAACTAAATTCGTTGACGGTTCTGATGATGAAGCGTCGATATTGGCACTTGGTATGGTGGTAGATATACCTTTTGTAAAAAAAGAAACAACAAGTCCTTTTATTAGGTTCGGTATAAATTACATATCAGTGGATCAAAATGATGTGAAAATACAATTTCCTGCTTACTGTGTTGGACTTGGTGTCACACATAATTTTACCAAGGATATATTCGGCATTTTGACCGCAACATATGCGTTTATGTCAGAAGCCGATATATCAGATATTAAAGCAACATACAAAGAAAATGCTTTTACGATTGGTATGGGATTGGGATATAGATTTTAGTAAAAGGAATAAAAAAATGATTACTTTTTTACTTATTGTGATTATTATTCTATTGCTAACAGCAAGAATATATTGAACCAAAAGAATAATTAGAAAATGAAGCCATAGTGTGTTTTAAGTTAAATTAAAACCCTTTGATAACATCGTTATCAAAGGGTTATGTTTTGCTCGTAATTTTTCCGTTTTTTACATCATGCCTGGCATGGCGCCCGGCATTTGTGATGCGGGTTTTTCTTCGGGAATTTCAACCATCACCGCGCCGGTGGTAAGCAATACGCCCGCCGTTGATGCCGCCGCCATGATTGCGGTTTTTACAACCTTGGCCGGGTCAATAATTCCCGCCTTCATCATATCGACATATTCGCCGGTTTGCGCATTGTATCCAAAATTATATTCTTTGTTTTCAGAAACCTTGCCCACGACGATTTCGCCCGACACGCCGGCGTTTTCCGCAATTTGTGCACACGGTGCAACGATTGCGCGGCGAACGATATCGATACCGACATTTTGATCGGCGTTTTCGCCCTTGGCCTTGGCCAATGCCGCGCCCGCACGCAACAGTGCAACGCCACCACCCGCGACAATTCCGTCCGCCACCGCGGCGCGTGTCGCCGCCAGTGCATCGTCAACGCGGTCTTTCTTTTCTTTGACTTCTACTTCGGTCATGCCGCCAACCTTGATAACCGCGACACCACCAACGATTTTGGCAAGACGTTCCGACAATTTTTCACGGTCATAGTCACTGGTGCTTGTCTTTATATTCGCACGAATTTCGTCCGCGCGTGCGGCAATCGCCTTTTTATCGCCCGCACCACCAACGATAAGTGTTGTAGATTTATCAACAACAACGCGCTTTGCCGCGCCCAACACAGCCGGCGTCAGGTTTTCGAATGTCATACCCATATCGTCCGACACAACCGTCGCGCCCGTCACAATCGCAATATCGCGCAACATTTCTTTGCGGCGGTCGCCAAAGCCCGGGGCCTTGACTGCACAGACCTTTAATCCCCCGCGCAGGCGGTTCAGCACCAATGTCGCCAGTGCTTCGGATTCGACATCTTCGGCGATAATAAGCAACGGTTTGCCCTGTTGTGCGATGGGTTCCAGAATTGGTAATAACGCCTGAATCCCCGTAATTTTCTTTTCGGAAACAAGTATTTGCGCGCCGTCAAGTTCCGCAATCATTTTCTCGCTATTGCTGACAAAGTATGGTGACATAAACCCTTGGTCAAATTGCATTCCTTCGACGACATCAATTTCGGTGTCCAATCCCTTGGCTTCTTCGACGGTAATAACGCCTTCTTTGCCAACGCGTTCCATTGCATCGGCGATTTTTTTACCGATGTCCGCGTCACCGTTTGCAGAAATCGTTGCAACCTGGGCAACCTCTGAACTATTTTTCACCGGGCGTGCATGCGATTCAATATCCGCCACGACCGCGGCGGTTGCGATGTCAATTCCGCGCTTGATGTCCATTGGGTTCATGCCCGCGGCGATAACGCGACGACCTTCGCGAAAGATTTTTTGGGCCAATACCGTTGCCGTTGTTGTTCCGTCACCGGCATCATCGCCCGCCTTTTTCGCAACTTCTTGAATCATGCGTGCACCGATGTTTTCCGCCGGGTCTTGCAAAGATACCGCCTTGGCCACCGTGACACCGTCTTTGGTTGCGACCGGCGCGCCATACGATTTATCGATAACGACCGTGCGACCCTTTGGCCCCATAGTGATTTTTACCGCATCGGCAAGTTTATCAACGCCCGCCGCGATTTTATCAGTATTAAAAATAATATCTTTTGCCATAATTTTCCCCTTTATTTAATTATTCCCAAAATATCGGATTCTTTGACAAGAACATATTCCTTGCCATCAATTTTAACCTCGTTCGCGGACGCCGCCCATTTTGCGACCAAAACAATATCTTTGGGCTTTACGGTCATCGCCATGCGCGCCCCATTTTGAAATTCGCCGTCGCCGACCGCGATTACTTCGCCCCGTGCGGGCTTTTCACGGGCGGTGTCCGGAATAATGATTCCGCCGGCGGTTTTGTTATCTTCATCCATTCGTTTGATAAGCACATAGTTATTTAATGGTTTAAACATAAACTACTCCTTTTGTTATATTCTGTGCCGATTTTGATAAACAAGATATAATGAATAAAAACAATGTTTCAAGGTGTGCAAAAAACAGGTACGTTTTTAACTGGGGGTACAATGTCGGCTTTTTAGAAAAAAGTAGCCAGCAATCAACACATATATCTACCGAAGTTCGTGGGCTCGATAAATGTTTACACTGTGTTATCTTAAAACACATATTTCAATTCGGCACCACCGTTCCAACCGTTTCGTGCGCCATCATGACGGCCAAGGTTTATATTCAAGGTAACCCCGTCAAAGTTTTGTGATAAAACTATGCCATATTCAAAGTAATTGTTTATATCTAATTTTGGAACATCAACATAGTTGACACGGGTACCGCCATTGGTTCTAAAATTCATAACATATCCGACGTGCCCGCCAATCGAAAGTCCGTCATCAATACAATGGTAAATATCCAGCATTGGTGTCAATTCAAAAAATCCGAAATCTTTGTTGCCTATGTTGTCGCCATCTTTTGAAATATAATTTGCGGAATTTATCCATGTGTATCCCGCGCGCAACACTGGCCGCAAAAAGATTACATCTTCAAAACCGTATGTATATGCGGCGTTCGCCATAATACCGGCATATAAATTATTAAAATCATCGCCGTACATCACTGTTGCAATATCATTTATGGTGATTCCAAAATCCGCCATTGCCGAAAGTTCCAAATCACCGAACTTTTTGCCAAACGATGCACCAATAAATGCGCCATTGGTATCAATGTCCATCACATCATTTTTCGTGTGCGCACCAGAATATCCGCCAAAGAATTCTATTCTTGTGGCATCAAATTCATTGCCATATGCGACAAACGCCAAATCAGATGTGCTTTTCAAATGCGGATTTGATTTGAATTTTACATTGTCGGAAAAATGTTGCCACCCAATGCGAAAATATTCATTCGTTCCGTCACCGCCACTGCGCCCTTTGATAAGTGGCAATACGCCCGTATCATCACCGAATTCACCATAGTAAAGCATTTCGCCGTATGCGTCTGGATCTTGCTTTTCCACTACCGTTTTTTCGGTGACCTGTGCGACCGGATGCACCGATTTTTTGCCCATTGGGGTAAAGACGCGGTTTGCAATTTCATGCTGGGCCGCGGCGATATTGTGTGCCGACACAGAATTCGCATACAATCCAAAATCCGCCGAATGCGCCACAGATGTTATCAAAATTCCAATCAATGCATATTGTGCTTTCATAATCTCTCTCCCGTTTTTGCTTGCCTATATTATATCACGAAAAATCGCCATAAAAAAGTTTTTATTGTGACACGCAAAAAAATTATTTATCATGGGCTTTATGAAAAACGAATTGAAAATTGATAAACCGATAGTAATGGTCGGCCTGATGGGGGCCGGCAAAACAAGTGTTGGGCGCGCATTGGCGCATCACTTGGGCGTGCCATTTGTCGATTCGGACAAAGAAATCGAACGCGCCGCCGGATGCAGTGTCGTTGACATATTCGCAATGTATGGCGAAAAAGAATTTCGTCGCGTCGAAGAACGCGTGGTATGTCGTTTACTGGATTCCGAACCGCGGGTAAAGGTTCTGTCCACCGGCGAAGGCGCATTTATCACGCCCGAAATTCGCGACAAGGTTTTAAGCGACGCAATAAGCATTTGGTTAAAGGCCGACCTGGATTTACTGGTCAAACGGACACAATTTCGCAACACGCGCCCGCAACTTTTGCACACCGATAGTAAAAAAATCCTTGCCCAATTGATTGCAGAGCGGTATAACACATATGCAATGGCGGATATAACCGTGGAAACGTTTGATGAAAATCTGCACAAGACGCTTGGTACGGTGATTGATGCTTTGCACGAACATATCAACCAAAAAGGAAAAAAACATGAGTAAATTTTTAAAGGAATTCCGTGATTTTGCGGAACGCGGTAACGCAATCGACATGGCCATCGGTATCATCGTTGGTTCTGTATTGACCAGTGTTGTTAACTCTCTTGTCGCCGATGTTATTATGCCACCGATTGGACTTTTGATTGGCGGCATCGATTTTTCACAGTTCTTTATTGTGCTTTCTGGTGGCGCGGGGCAGAGTTTTAATACATTGGCCGAAGCCCAGGCCGCCGGCGCCAAGACAATGAACATTGGGTTGTTTTTGAATACTTTGGTAAGTTTCGTTATCACGATGTTTGCGGCGTTCCTTATTGTGCGAACCGTCAATAAAATGAAAACTAAAAAGGCCGTCACAACGCGTGCATGTCCATATTGCAAGCAAACGGTTGATATAACCGCGACAAAGTGCCCGCATTGTTGTTCTGAATTAGAGGCCGGGGAAGTCAAACCCGCCGAAGAAAGCGACATGGCCAAAGGGTTAAAGAAATTAAAGAAAATTGTAAGATTAAAGAAATAAGAAAAAACCGTCGCAACCGCGACGGTTTTTGATTACGACGATTTGCAACGTGTAAGCATAGCACATACGTTAGGTTTTTCCTGATTTTGTGTGTTATCCGATGGAAATTCTGTTTTGGGTTTGGCGGATGTAAAGAAAAATCTTGAAAAGCGTTTTTTTTAATGTTAAACTGCGTTTCGCACATGGCGGATGTAGCTCAGCTGGTTAGAGCGTCGGTTTGTGGTACCGAATGTCGCCGGTTCGAATCCGGTCATCCGCCCCATCCGTCTTCGCTTCGCTCCGTCGCGATTGGGACAATCGGGCGGGGCGATGTGATTTTAATCACGCGAAGCGGATGCCGCGACGGAGAGAGCATAGCGAACGGAGACGGGCGAATGTTCTATGTTTATATTTTACAAAGTCAAAATTTTCCAGATAGGTTTTATATTGGATACACTCATGATTTGAAAGAAAGATTGCAGAAACACAATTCAAATCATTGTGGTTATACTGGAAAATATCAACCATGGTTTGTGAAAGCGTATTTTGCAATAAACAACGAAGACAAAGCACGTGATTTTGAAAACTATCTTAAATCTCAATCTGGTCGGGAATTTATCAAAAAACATTTTTAGACGTGGTGAAACAATCCGGTCATCCGCTGCCGATTTTCACCGAAGCGATAGCAAGGAATGAAAATCGAGTGTCTAGCCGTAGCACATTGGCACCTGTGCCATGAAGTAGCGAAGGCGGACCAACATTATCGACCAAGGTTTCGTGTGCCGGGCGCATAAAAAAATCAGACCGCCGATTTGGCGGTCCGTTTTTTACATTTGTTCATCGGCCCAGGTTTTTAATTCCGACACGGAAACATCAACCGGGAATCTTTCGCCGCCGCGGACATGTGCGTTCGGTGCAAGTGATTGCATGTTTGCCCCTGAATCGCCGATGCCACTGGTGCCGGATGTTGCAAACGGAACGATTATTTTTCCGGCAAAATCATAACTTTCCATAAAAGTATCAATTATCGATGGTTCACGTCCCCACCAAATTGGAAAACCAACAAACACCACATTATATTGTGCGATATTTTCAATTTTTGATGCGATTGCCGGGCGTGAATACTTATTCGCCATTTCAATCGAAGAACGGCTTTGGTCATTTTGCCAATTCAAATCTTCGTCTGTATACAATTGTTCGGGGGTTATTTCAAATAAATCGGCCCCGGTTGCATCGGCCAACTTTTCCGCCACCGCCTTGGTATTTCCGGTTGCACTAAAATACGCGACCAAAATTTTGCCGCCGTCCGTTGCGCCTTTTGATGCGGAAATGCGCGGGCGCAAGACCAAAAAGATTCCAACAATCACAATGATTATTGCCAAAATAAATAACACTTTTTTCATTTTTTTCTCCTTTGTTTGTTATTTAAGATTTGTGTTAAAAAAATGTTCCAATTTATCAAATGGTATCTTGTCCATATTATCATACAAATCGGTATGATTTGCATTCGGAATTATCATCAGTTCTTTGTTATCGCCGGTCAATTTTTTGAATGCGTCTTCGCTAAAATAACGGCTGTGCGCATTTTCACCGTGTATCAATAACACCGGGGTGCGGATTTCGTGCGCATATTGCAACAATGGCATATTGATGAACGACAAAGAACTTGTTTTATTCCAACCACCATTTGAATTTAGTGACCGTTTATGATATCCGCGTGGTGTTTTGTAATACGCATAATAATCTTTGACAAATTGTGGTGCGTCCGCCGGTAACGGGTCAACCACACCGCCCGCCAATTCATATTTTCCGTTTTTATAGTCAATGATGCGTTGCGCATTTAACGCCTGTTTGTTTGCAAAACGTGCATCCGGGTTGTCGTCTGCATCAAAGTATCCGTTTGCGGTCACACGTGTCATATCATACATCGTCGACGCAACGGTTGCGCGGATTCGCGTATCCATGGCCGCGGCATTTATTGCCATTCCGCCCCAACCGCAAATTCCAATTATACCGATTTTTTCGGCATCTACATCGTCGCGATTACTTAGGTAATCCACCGCCGCGGAAAAATCTTCGGTATTTATATCAGGGGACGCAACATATCGAACATTGCCGCCACTTTCACCGGTAAACGACGGGTCAAAAGCCAGTGTTATAAATCCACGTGCCGCCATTTCTTGGGCATACAGCCCCGACGATTGTTCTTTGACCGCACCAAATGGTCCCGATACCGCAATCGCGGGCATCTTGTCAGCGGTTTTGTTTTTCGGTATGTACAAGTCGCCAACAAGTTCAATTCCATATCTGTTATGGAAATGGACTTTCTGGGTGATGACATTCGGATTTCTTGGGAATACATTGTCCCATCTATTGCACGGAACCAAGAAATATCCGATGATTCCAATCACTATTATAATTCCTGATAAAAATATCCATTTCATATTTTTCTCCCTATTCGTTATCCAAATCAACCAGTTTATATTTGCGGGAACCAACACCGATTTTTTCCGCAGATTCCAATGTGTGTAATCCGTTTCTGTCGGCGATACGTTCCATCAGTTTTTGATTGCCGTCCGCGACCGACACCATGTCAATGCCGGCCTGGTCAATGGCGACCGGGTCACGCGACACCAAAATTCCGATATCGTGAATATCCGGTTCCGCGGGGTTCGCGTTGCAATCACAATCGATACTTATGCGGTTCAGCACATTGATATAAACCATATTGTCGCGTCCGACATAGTCCGTCACCGCACGCGCTGCGTCCGCCATAGATTCCAAAAATGCGTCTTGTTCGCCGCCCCACGGATTATCCTTGGATGTGCCGCCGCTGTGAATCCATGCCTTGCCCATGGATGATGCAAAACCGATAGAAATGTTTTTCAATGCGCCGCCAAAGCCCGCCATTTGATGTCCCTTGAAATGCGACAGGACAATATACGACGGATAATTTGCAAAATGCGTTCCGACATAGTTTTCGGTCAATCTGTTCCCGTCCGTGACCGGCAAAGTCATTGAACCTTCTTCGTCCATAATATCAACCGGCGCGACGTCCAAGAATCCGCGTTCGCGTATCGCCGCCCAATGTGATTCCGTATCATTACGATTGCCGGCGTACGCGGTGTTGCATTCAACGATTGTGCCGTCAACCTTTTTAACCAATTCCTTTATCAATTCCGGCCGCAGGTAATTTGTTTTGGCGGATTCGCCGGTACTCATTTTAATTCCAACCTTGCCGGACGGTTTCCAATTCAATGCATCGTATGCACGAACCAATCCCGCGGGCGATATATCACGCGTAAAATATACAACCGGCACATCGTTCGATGCGGTGACGGCATGAATTCCAATTGCCCCGGCGACCACACCGGCGGTTGCGATTGTTGCGATGGTTTGCTTTTTCATTATTACCCCCTTTCGCGCCCCAAGATACAAATTGCGCAAATTTTTTGCAAGTTTTTTCTGCTTGCCATAATGGCATGGTTTTTTGTATTTTAATTGTGTATGAAGCAAGAACTGTTTGATTTTTTGACGACGGACCTGCAATTTATTCGCGGGGTTGGACCGGTGTTGGCTAATCAACCCACAAACAATTGAATCTATTTATTTCCGAAATACCACTCAACATTTCGGCCGTGATAACAATATCGCGATTATCTGGCATATTTACACCTTTTTCTTTTTACCAGATATTACCAATTATTCCCAAATAAGTCCATTTTTTTACCAGTAAATGTGTATTTAATCTGGAATAGCAAATTTTCAAACCTAAAAATTGCCGATATAATATCACAGAACTTACAGCGTGGATGATTTATCTTGAAACACTGCACAAACCATCGATGGCATATTGGCTTAGAGCATAAGCACTATATATTGGATGAGCCATTAGAACTCTCAATTCTGCGTATTCTTCTTCGGTTAATTCTTCATAGCGCCCCTCCTTTTGCTTTAATGCGGCTGCTCTATGAGCACCAATCCAAACAGGCTCTATTGCTTTTTTTGCTTCTTGAATATTTTTTTCAAATAATGGCTGTTCATCAACATAATGAATGTGTGCTCCAATGGCATTAATTGCTTGTGCAGCGTAATCTTTATTTGTTAGCCAAAAAGAGCGCCCACCATCTTCTTCATACGTTACACTGCTGCCACCAGTATAACTAAATTCTTGTGTGATGCTGCATGGTCCAACTTTATAACATATTCTGTATGATAAATCTTCACCAATCAAGTTAGAGTTAATTGTAACGTCATTGTTGCTATAATTCAATTTTTGGATATTCCGCATCACAATAAGCAACTCTTTATGTTGCTCACATGCAAATGTTATGCGAAATAAAAGATCATGTGTGTTATATTTTCTATGTAGACGATATTCCTGTCTTAAGAGACGTAACAAATCAAAGATTTGAAATGGTATCATATTAGTTTTTTTCATTTTATCGTTTCCTTTATTTTCTCATTTATGTCCGCGATTATACACAAAAAACACAAAATGTCAATAGAAAACTGATTTTATTTCCCCTTGCCTTTGTGGTGGCAAATTTTGTATTTTAATTGTGTATGAAGAAAGAATTGTTTGACTTTTTGACGACGGACCTGCAATTTATTCGCGGGGTTGGGCCGGTGTTGGCCGCGCGGTTTTCTGATTTGCTGGGGAATCGGCGGATATTGGATTTTTTGTTGCATATACCCGTCTATGTCAAGGAACGCGGTGTAATCGACAGTGTTGCAACCGCGATGCCGGGCGAAATCGTGACAACAATGGTTCGGGTAAAGGCGCATAAAATCGGGCGTGCCTTTGGTCGGCGGCGCAGTCCGACACGCATAACCTGTGTGGACAAGGTTGGCCAGACGGTGATTATTCAATTCTTTAATTCAAATTTTTTAGATTATTGGCTAAAAAAATTACCCATCGGTGAATGGCGTGTGATAAGTGGTAAATTGGAACAATCAACCACGCCTACAATCAATCACCCCGAATTTATCGAAGAAGTGCAAAACGCCGACAAAATTCCAAAGATTCAGGCAATTTATCGCGCGGGCGAAGGTATTACCCAAAAAACATTTACAAATATCCGCGACCAGGTTTTCGCCGCATTGCCCGACAAAATTGTTGGTGCGGATGAACACTTGGTGGAATTTTTCGATGCGTTGCGCGCCGCGCACTATGCACAAAGCAACGACGAATTAAAATCTACGTCCGATACAATTGCAAAGTTGGCATATTTTGAATTATTGTCGCACCAGGTTGCAATTGCCGCAAATCGTCGCACGCGCAAAGATGAACGGCACCGGCGCACGCCACGCGCAAAAAAGTATGATTTGTTGCCACGGTTTTATGAATCATTGCCGTTCGATTTGACGGGCGCGCAAAAACGCGCAATTGATGAAATTGCTCACGATATGTCGGGCGATTTTCCGAT
The DNA here is from genome assembly GCA_902787305.1 of uncultured Pseudomonadota bacterium. Taxonomy (GTDB): domain Bacteria; phylum Pseudomonadota; class Alphaproteobacteria; order Rs-D84; family Rs-D84; genus Enterousia. The sequence continues at coordinate 15,575 of CADAFS010000015.1, forward strand.
GATGCGCCTTGTTCAGGGCGATGTTGGTTGCGGGAAAACAATGGTTGCGATGGCCGCAACGGTTATGATGGCGGAATCTGGCGCACAAACGGCACTGCTTGCCCCGACCGATACATTGGCGGCGCAACACTTTGCAAAACTAAAACCGTTGTGTGATAAATTGGGGCTGGTGTGTGATATTTTAACCGGCCGTGACAAAGGTGTGGCGCGGCGCGAAAAATTGACTTCGTTGCGGTCGGGTCGCACGCGATTGGTTGTCGGCACGCATGCACTTTTTTCCGACGATGTGGAATATAAAGATTTGGGATTGGTCATAATCGATGAACAGCACCGCTTTGGCGTGGCCCAACGTGAAGCACTGCGCACAAAGGGGAAAAATCCCGATGTGTTGGCATTGTCGGCAACACCGATACCGCGAACGCTTTCCATGACAATCTATGGCGATATGGATGTTTCGATTATAAATGAAAAGCCCGCGGGGCGCATGCCGATAAAGACGACGAAACTCCCCATTTCGCGCATTGATGCACTAATAGACCGCCTGCGGGTTCAGGTGGCGGGTGGTGCCAAGGTTTTCTGGATTTGTCCGTTGGTTGTGGAATCCGAAGATTCAGATGCGACCGCCGCCGAACATCGGTATAATGAATTGCAAAAGTTTTTTACATGTGTCGGTTTAGTGCATGGCCAAATGTCCAAAGATGAACGCGACAAAGTTATGGCGGAATTTGCGCGCGCCGGTTCCGATATAAAAATCCTTGTTGCGACAACGGTTATAGAGGTTGGAATCGATGTTCCCGATGCGACAATAATTGTAATCGAGAACGCGGAAAGGTTTGGACTGGCCGCGTTGCACCAATTGCGCGGGCGGGTTGGACGCGGAAATGCGCAATCATTTTGTATTTTACTTTATGGCGATAATATATCACCCGATGGAATTAAACGTTTGGATGTACTGACTGAAACGGACGATGGATTTGCGATTGCCGAACAGGATTTGATGATGCGCGGTGTTGGCGAGTTGTTGGGAACACGACAATCGGGATGGATAAATTATCACTTTGTTGACTATCGCGACCATCGGGATTTGTTCAAATTGGCGGCACGCGCGGCATCTGATATGATAACAATCGAACCGTGGGTAAATGATTTGATGTTTATATTTGACCGCACATTAAATATGGGTGCATGATGAAGAAAATTTTGATTTTCATTTTTGCGATTTTGTTTACCGCGCACGCGCACGCGGAATCACTAATAAATGATACCGAGGTTGAATCTGTTTTATCCGAATTGGTTGCGCCGATTGCAACCGCGGCCAAGATTGCGCCAAACCGCATGCATATTTACCTTGTTGACGACGATAGTTTTAATGCGTTCGTAATTGGGGGCGAAGATATTTATATCTATACCGGTCTTCTTAAACGCGTGACGACGCCGAATGCGTTGCGCGCGGTTGTTGCACATGAATTGGGGCATACGCTTGGCGGGCATATGGCGCAACTTTCGGCACAAATGGAATCTGAAATGCGGCGCGCAATGATTATTCAGGCATTGGGTGTCGGCCTTATGGTGCTTGGTGGAAATCCGTCACTGGGCGCGGGCGTTATGGCGGGGGCGACCGGAATTGCACGGCAATCATTACTGTCATTTTCACGGGACGAAGAACGTGTTGCCGATGATTTGGGATTTAATCTTATGGTGGATGCGGGATACAACCCAAACGGGTTTATAGAGATATTTACGCAGATGAATGAAATGACATCGCCAATTGAATCACGCGTGAATAAAAATTCTATCAATCACCCCGTGACCGCGGAACGGTTAAAAAATGTTCGTGAAAAATTGGCGGATAAAAAAATAAGGGATAAAAAATTCAAAGATGATGATGCGGAAATGATAAAAAAATATGACCTGGTGCGTGCAAAGTTGATTGGATATTTGGATGATTCTGCGCGGATAAAAACACTTTATCCATATTCCGATAAATCAGATGCGGCGATATATGCGCGCGCGATTGCAAATATGCGTGGTGGAAATTTGGCGGGCGCGGCGACGGGGACACGGACACTTGTTTCGCGACAACCAAAAAATCCGTATTTTTATGAATTGCTTGGCGACATCGAATATCAATTTGGCCACTATGACGACAGTATCGATGCATACGAACGCGCCATAACCTTGCGGAAAAATTCGCCGCAAATTGAAACCGCACTTGCACTTGTGCTATCGGAACGCGGTGAAAATGACGACCGCGCACGCGCGATTGAACTTTGTCGTCGAACGATTTTGGTTGAACCAAAACCATTGGCATATTGGGTGTTGGCGCGCGCGTTTGGTGACGATGGGCGTGCGGATTGGGCGATGGCGGAATTTTATGTTTTGACCAAACAACCGGCCAAGGCACGCGAATACGCGCGGCGCGCAAAAACACGACTTTCGCACGACGCGCCCGAATACATAAAGTCCGATGACATTTTGAACCAGAAAAAATAGCGCGATTATTCTAAAACTTTTTTCTGCAGATTGATAAGTTTTTCCGCCGCCGTCGCCGCCATATCCATAATTTCGCCAAGTTGCGATTTATCAAACGGATGTTGTTCGCCGGTGGATTGAACCTCTATAAACTGACCACCTTCGGCAATGACAAAGTTTGCATCCATTTCGGCATCATGGTCTTCTTCGTAATCCAAATCTAAAATAAGTTCGTTGTTCCAAATGCCTGCACTTACCGCCGCGATATGTTCGCGAATTGGGTTTTCCATCAAGCGTTCGTTTTCCATCATCCAACGCACCGCCAAAGACATCGCAACGAACCCGCCCGTTATCGCCGCACACCGCGTTCCGCCGTCCGCCTGAATCACATCACAATCGATATAAATTGTATTTTTACCAAGTGCCTCCATATCAACCACACTGCGCAACGCGCGCCCAATAAGGCGCGAAATTTCCATATTGCGTTTATCGTTCAACAGTGATTCGCGCGATTTGCGCGTATCGGTCGCCCGCGGCAACATTGAATAGTCCGCCGTCACCCAACCGCCGGTTTTATGTTGCATGCGTTTCCATGTCGGTTGATTAAAATCAACGGACGCGGTGCAAAGAACATGTGTTCCACCAATTTTAATTAAACACGAACCTTCGGCCCATTTGTTGACCGCTGTTTCCATTGAAACCGGGCGCATTTGGTTTGGCTTTCGCAGTGACGGACGCAACATTTTTAACCCCTTTAAGTTAAACGCAGTATATAAAAATGTTTTTAGATTGCAATTTATTTTAATTTTTCGAATTGCATTGCAATTAAACCACGTAATAAAAAAATTTTTGGCATAAATCGCACGATTTTTGCCCATGTTTTTTTTGGGGCGGAATTTTACATAAACCCGCGGAATCCGTGGGGTTGCGAGGATTAAAAAGTGTTGAAAAAAACCAAGGTTTTTAGTCAACACTTTTTTTCAAAA
>CADAFS010000016.1 GCA_902787305.1 uncultured Pseudomonadota bacterium
GCAAACTGCTGGTACATCTAAATAGCCTGCTGGCACGTGAATGTGTTTTGCGAAAATAAGTGTTTTTTATACTTGACTTTGTACACATTTACTAACACTACTTTATCACTGCGGTTTTAATAAGGGTCAGGTCTTCTTTGATGCCGTCGATTTTTAGTTGCAATTGCCCTATTCCGGTTTCCAGGATTGTTGTGCGATTTTCAAGTGTCGTTATGCGTGTCGTCAATCGATCAAGTTCGACCAGTGCGTTATCTTGGCGCGCAACCCAATATATCATGCCCGCAATAAACGCGATAAGGAACCAACCACTGCGCAATGTGTCGATGATGTTTGCGAATCCATTAGATTTTGGCATTGCTGCGCCCCCGTTCAATTAAAGTTTCAATTTGATGCACGATTGCGCGCGCACCTTCCAGTGCGCGCAATTCGCCGTCCGTTGCATGTGGCCCCAGCACCCTTTCGATTGTTATCCGGCGCAGGTGTTCAATGACCGCCCGCCCGGACGCGCCCTCAAAAGTGCGGGCGTATTCGTGTGCAATTTTTTCCATACGCGCCCCCTATATCAATGTTCCGTTTTCCGCGACCATTTGTGCAATCGGTGCGATGTATTTTAATTCCGCGTCACTGTGCAGTGATATTTTGTCGATTACCCCGCGCCGCGCAAGAATTTGCAATCCGCGGTCGCAAAGCGGGCGGATAAATTCGTGCAGCAATCGTCCGTATGTAGCGCCCAATATACGCAACATGTCCGCATTCCGCGCAAGTATTTCCGTTGCGGTCATTTCTTTGTCCGAAAGCGTGCCGATTCTGTCCGCAAGCATTGTGTGGCGGATGCGTTCGCGCAGGTCTTTTAGAATTATTTGCGACACATCGAAATTTGCACCCGTTGCAAGTGGCGTAAGGCCGGTACTGCCCACCGCCTTTGGGATTATTGCGCCCGGGGTAAGGTTTATGTTGCTAAGGTTTATGACTCCGTCATCGTCGGCCTGCCATATGCCACTGACCGCGATGGTTGCGTTTTTCAGGACAAGTTCGACGACCTTGTTCGCGGTTTTGATATCGGGCAACGCGCGCAGCACCGGCCCGCGGCCGTACAGTTCACCACTGGACACGGCCCAGCGGAATATGATGTATGGGTTCGTTTCAAATGTGCCACGCGACACAATGTTATTTTCAAGATTGCCACCGACATCTATCCATGCGGTGAATTCGGTATCCACCAATGCCTGAACAAGGCGCAATTGGTATTCCGGATTTTGCTTCATCGCGTCAAGGATTGCGTGCGGTGGTGTCCATTCGGGATAACGGCGCGCAACTTCTTGGGCGGTCATGGTTGCCGTGTGAAACACCGCGTTCGGCAAAATCGCAATATTCGTCATCGGAATCGCGGTAAAGTTAAACGCACTTGCCGCGCCAATTGGCGATTCAGACATAAACAGACATGCCGTTCCAACCGTCACCAAATCAAGATAACATTGGTGCACCGTTGTATAAAAATTTGATTCGTTTAGGTTCGAACGTAATGCCATTGTCGCCGTTGCCGCATCTGGGGAATCTTCGGATTCCGGAATAAGGTTTAACCACAATGATTCCGGCGGGGTTAGTAATGAATACATACACGCCGCCAAATTATCCGCCGCGTCCGCCGCCGTTCCATCGAACAGTGTCGCGATTTCTTCGTCGGTTGTCGGCATTGTGTAACGGCGCGCGTCGGCCCAGCGTTTAATCCATGGTTCGCGCAGTGAAAGCGCACGTGAATACATTTGTTGTAAGTCATATTTCATTTTGTTTCCTTTTGGTTAAAGTTTGAATTCTGTGTTCGCGATAAATGGGCGAACGTTTGTTCCAATGGGGCGCGTTGGTATGGGCGAACATAAAATTGCCCCCGCAACCGCGTCCAATCCGTCGTCATGTTCGCCGCCACCAATTGGTGTCCATGCCAACATTTCTGAGATAAACGGGGTTTTCGTTATGCGCCGATGCGCGTAAAGTCGCCCGGTCGTAAGCAACGGTTCGATTGCGTCCAAGATTCGGTCTTCTTTGCGGCGGCTGTTGGTTATGGGGCGGATTTGTATTTCATAGCCCGCGCGTGCAATTGTTTCACGCATAATTTCCGGCAACGCCGCACCAATTCCGTTTGTTTCAAGTGCAAGTGTCCTTTGCCGGTGTGCACGCACGAACGACAGAACCTTTTCACATTGATATGCAAGTGGATATTCAACTTCGTCTGGGACAACCAAATAAATCATATCGTGAATAAACGCGCGATGCGTTCGGTCGTCACGATAAATAATCACGCAAACACTGTTATCCGAATTTCGTCGCCCGCCCGACGGATCCCAATATATTGTCGCACCGGTTATTGGTGTTTCGTCAATTCGGCACCCGTGCGGATCAAATTCCGCGTCATATAATTTTATCCCCCCGGGGTCAAGGCGGATTTTATCGGGCGCGATATATTGCAACATCATTTGTGCCGAAAAATGTCGTTCGCCCACGGTTTTGCGGATTTTATCGATTTTTTCAATTGGGAAAACCGCCGGCCACGCCGGGTTTCCGTCACTGTCAATTATTGGAATTTTCAATTCCGAATAACCCGATAAAAAAGGCGTTGAAAAAACATTTTTTTCGTATACTATGTTTGACATGGACTTTACTCCCAAAACTTTGCCAACGAATTTAGAGGCCGAACAGGCCGTTCTTGCCGCGGTTTTAATGAAGAATCGCGCACTTGAAAAAATTTCCGAATTTTTGCGACCGGAAGATTTTTCGCATCCCGCGCACCAAGAAATTTATAAACTTGCCCTGCGCCAATTTGCCGCCGGAATTCCGTTTGATATAATCACCGCAAAAAACTATTTGGACCAGCAAGGAACATTGGAATCGGTTGGTGGCGTTGAATATTTGACCCAGTTGGCAAGTGCCGGCGCAACCGTTGTAAATGTCGAACAATACGGTCGAATCGTTCATGAAAATGCGGTGCGGCGCGAACTTATTGATTTTGGGCAATCGGTCACTGATGCCGCGTTTGTCGAAGACCTTGATAATCCGGTGTCGTCACAGATTGAATCCGCCGAACAAAAATTGTTCAATTTGGCAATGACCGGCGATGCGTCACGCGATGTCGTGCCGATTGCAAACGCGTTAAAAGACGCCCTGGCTGAGGCGGAAATCGCATACAAGGCGGACGGAAAACTTTCGGGACTTACCACGGGACTTACCGATTTGGACCGCGCAATAAGTGGTTTGCATAAATCAAATTTGCTTATTATCGCGGGTCGTCCGGGTATGGGTAAAACCACGCTTGCCATGAATATCGCGTTCAATGCCGCAAATGCAATTTATTCCGGACGCGCGAACGAACAATATAAGGGCGCGGTCGCGTTTTTTAGTCTTGAAATGGGCGCGTCTGAATTGGCGGCGCGTGTTTTGTCGTCCCAGGCACGAATTCCATCGTCGGCGATGCGCGAAGGTTCATTAACGGATGAAGATTTCCTTAAAATGGCGCAGTTTTCCGATGCAATCGGGCGGATTCCGTTGTTTATTGATGACACACCGGGCATGTCTTTGCCAATGATTCGCACGCGGGTGCGGCGGCTTGCGCGGAAATATAATGGTATCGCGCTTATTGTTATCGATTATTTGCAATTGCTGACTTTGCCGGGCGGAAAACGCAGTGACAATCGTGTGCAAGAATTGTCTGAAATCACGCGTGGCCTTAAGATGATGGCCAAGGAATTTGGTGTTCCGGTTATCGCCCTGTCGCAATTGTCGCGCAGTGTGGAAAACCGCGACGATAAACGTCCACAACTTGCCGATTTGCGTGAATCGGGTTCAATTGAACAAGATGCCGACATTGTTATGTTCACATATCGTGAAGAATACTATCTGCAAAATCGTGACCCATCGCGCCGGCTTTCGAATACGCCAAGTGAAAAATCCGTCGATTCATGGCAAAACCGACTTGAAAAGGCCAAAGGCAAGGCGGACATTATCATTGGCAAGAATCGTCATGGCCGAACGGATACAATCACCGTTGCATTCTTGGCGGAATACAGTTTGTTCGATAACCTTGGTGAAATGGCGGGACGCGGTGTGGAATTTGCATCCGACACACCGTCCGTTGCCGAACCTGTCGATGCACCAATGGCAATTGATATCGATGAAATCCCAGATGAATTCGAATAGTAGTGTTTAGTGTTAGTGATTAGTGGTTAGTATTTTCTGGAATTATCTTGTAATTGCGAATTTATTCCAGAAACGACTAACCACTTACACTAGCCACTAACACTTTATCACTTTTTCCTTGCCATAGGTCAAAAAATCACTTATCATTTTGTCAAGATTTACCCAAGGAGTTTTTAATATGGCCCAAGAAGAAATCATTTTTCCAAATAATATCCGTAACATACGTCTTGCCACGGGCATGAAGATGACCGAATTGGCGCGGCGTTCGAATTTGTCGCTGTCCGCTGTTTCCAAAATTGAAAAGGGCGTTCGTCGTCTTAATCAGAAACAGTTGTTAAATATCTGCAACATCTTGGGGTGCAAGTTGTCTGACATTTTCATCAAGGACACTGACGAAGTTGCGTCAAAATGGCAAAATGAAATTACCCGTCGTATGAATGATAACGAAGATGGTGGTCTTAAAGTATTTGGTACCGGGTTGCGCCGGATACGTCAGCAATCTGGTAAAACCATTGCCCAGGCCGCCAAGGATGCGGGCATGACGCTTTCGGTTTATCATAAGATAGAGGTTGGCCAGCGCGAGGTTTATAAAAACGAAATCGAACCTTTGGCAAAATCGTTTGCACATTCGGTCGAAAGTTTGTTTGATAAAATTGCCGAACTTTATAAATCTGGCGAACTTACCAAACAGATGAACAAAGTCAAAGAACGTGTCCGGGCCGTTTTAGTGCCAGGCGATTCGTCCAATGATTTTGACGAAACGCATGGGCATTTGTATGGTGCAAAACTTTATGATAATGCGCGGCGTAAATTGATTCCTGTGTTTGGACGGCCCGATGGCAAGGTTATAAGTTTCGCGCGGTCTGAATCAAAAATGATTGCGGCACCGGCAAATCTTGAAGGTCGTCGTAATGTATATGCGGTCATTCCTAATTCTAAACGCGCGGGCGGATTTATACCGGAAAAATCTTATGTTTTTGCGGACACCAAGGCGAATGTTGCGCCGGGCGATTTGGCTGTTTTTATTGATGCCGAATTTGGTTCATTAAAAGCCGAAGAGAAAACAACCGCCAACATCGCCGTTGTGCGTAAAGATTCCAAGGGCAAGATTTATGGTCAAATGGTTTCGCCTGATGAAAAAATTTCCGCACCGACAATGCACAAGGTTATAATGATTTTGGCCGAATAAGACACCACCGCGGGGGAATAATCGGGATGAAAGCAAGGGCAAGTGTTATTGCACAAAAACTTTTGAATCTTTATCGCCAGGCGCATGTTATCGTCGGTGGATGGGACGCGGTGAATCGTGTTTTTGTCGACGAAGCAACCGATGAGATTTTGCACGAATTGCAAGATTTACCCACCGGAAAAATGTTGATTCAACATATTAAAAATTTGCGTGACGGCACAACACCAATGGATTCTATTGCGCGCGAATTGTTGCCATATGGGGGCATGATGAATGAATCTGCGGATGCATCAGACATGGCGGATGATGAATTACAGCAATTGATTTCGGCAATTGATTCGTTTAACCCAAGTCTTGATGGCATAAATCAATTTATGGCGAATCCTATTATCAAAAAATTCGGCGATGATTGGGTGTCGCGATCCAAAAACGCATTGTTCAACAATCCCGAAGCATTACGAAAATTTGATGATATTGTTCGTGTTGCCACGGCTTATCGTATGTGGGACAACGCGAACGATGTATTATCCAAACCCATTACCGAACGCGCACGCGCAAATCTGCAGGTAGACATGCCGGAATATGAAACGTATTTACCAATGTTTGGTGATGAAGGCAAAAAGATGTTGCACCGTTTACACGGGTTGCTTAGTTCTATGCCGTCGCATGATGCGGCCTAAGATATTCGGTATATTGTATCCAGTGTGTGTGGCGTTCCAATATAAATCATCGTTCCATTTGGTGACAGGATAAAATCCAGTTCGCGCAATCTGTCGCGCAGACCGGCGCGTTTTTTTATTGTATTACAAGTATTTGGAACTTCGACATCGTCACATATTATTAAATCCGCACGCATACCGGTGATGTTGCCATAAACGCCTTGGCAAACAACGGATGGTTCACGAATTCCGATGGGGCGGTTTATGGTTATTTTATTTTCCGCCCATTCGCGTTTATTTTTTGGAATCATATCCGCACACCAAGGATGATTTTCCAAAACATTGCGAATATGCATAACCATCCTTGTTGCCAAATGCGTTTCCGCGGATAAAATCAAAATCCGTGTTTCGGGTCGCCGATATAATACACACGCGGCAAAAATTCCGACAATTGTTGATTTGCCTGAATGACGGAACGCCATAAGCAACCCCCGGTGCGAATCGCCGGTGATTACACTTGTTAAAAAATTCATCATATCACGGTGATGCGCCGGCGTTTCATATCCCAATACATGATTCCAAGAATCCAAAAATTCATTGTATTGATTCATGGTTTTCAAACCAGTTTATCCAGGTGTTCCAAAATTGATGTCAGCATATTTTTCTTTTTTACGCCGATACTATTTAATTTTGCCATGTTTGTTTTTATTTTATTGTCATACGGGGTTTCGATTTCCTGTTGCAACCTGTGCATAACATTTTTTTCCGTTATTCCATTGGCCGACATGCCGGATGCGCCGTATTTTGCGCGTTGCGTGGCAAGCACTTTTTTCACAATGTTTTGTTTTTCGGATTCGTCCGATACGATATCTGATAAAATCTTTTTTTTGTTTTTTTCGGCCGCATTTTTATTTTCTTTATAATTCAAAATATCTGTAACATCTGAAATAATTTGTCCCATTTTTATACCTCTTGTTCGTTTATATTTGATATCTTCCGTATATTGTCACCGACAATATTTTTAATGGTAAATTGTCTGTCGTAGAAATTTTCCATGGCGCATCAATTAAATCTGCACTTGTTCCCAATACATTTATAGATGCATCACCACTGAACCCGACCGAATCATCGGAATAAACATCGTTCGGCAAAACCACCCGTTCATCGTTTATGAATAATGTCTTGGTATTATAAACGCGAACTGTTATTTTTGTGATTCTGATATATTTTGCATTATGTCCCGATGTTAAAAGTGGTAATCCGTATGCCGTCGCGGTGTATGTATAATTTTCTGCATCAACGAATTCTGAATCATCAAAATATTCAAGGAAAAAATCGTCACCACGTTTTACAACGACAAATGTTTTGTCACCGTACGTTGTGGTTGATGTAAACTTTCCATCCGTTGTGTATCGCCCCCAAGCAGATATTCCGTGCGATGTGTCATAATTCAATACCGCCATATTTCCATCAGACATAACAACAAAAAGTTTTTTATTGTTTTTATTGTAAGAAATATCGACGGGGTTCGTTATCAAATGTTCGGCAAATGCACATAAATTGTTGGCATCGTAATTTTCGCCCAAACTATCAAGACACAGTTGTCGGATTTCTTTATTTTTTGCGACGAATATAGTTTTGCCTTCGATTTGTTGTGGCGCAAGATATCTGTCCGCGGGGCTGCCAATCGATGTATGCATTTTTATATCGACTGATTCTGGGGTAAGTGGTTTATTGGAAACCGCCCATTCCCCTTCGGATGTAAGTATCTGTAAATTATCACTGCTGACCAGTGTGCAAACATGCTGTCTGTGGTCTGACAACAGTGTAAAAAATATCGCTTCGTCATCCAATCCGGTCCCAGGGTCAAAATTTCTGTGTCCACCAACATGCGACAACCATATTCCACCCGGCCATGATTTAGCACCACCAAAAACCAACCTATCTTGGTGAAAAGTTATCGATGATGGCCAACCGCGACGTGGACTAAACGCGGCTTCTTGCCAATCTGAAATTGGGTCATTCGGTATTGTATATGTACCGTTGCATATTACCGTTATATCTGTGGCACTTACATACGAATTTACCAACCAACTTTTTCCAATTGCGAACAAATGCCCACCAACATTATTCTGGGTCCAAAAATCTTCACTTGCTATGAAATGTGTGATGCCACCCGAATTTGTTATGGTTATTGTGACATCTTCGGAATCTTCGAATCGCATAAAGGGTATTTGCAAATTCCCGGTATCCGGCGATTTTGAAAAAGTGAAATTTTTAATTTTGAAAATCCCATTTTCGTAATATAAAACCATTGGCGCGTAATCTGGATGCACAAATATCATTGTGCCAAAACGTTGCGTGTATTGTAATTTCGGAATCACTGAACTTGGCCATGGTGTTAATACATCTTGCACGAAAGTATTGTTCGCATAAATTCTTATGCGTCCGTTCATCATTGCCAAAATATATTCTTGGGATTCCGATAATGAAAAAGATACCAATCTTGCATCAGAAATCAATTGTGTGGATTTTTTTAGACCCGGTCGCCGCACAAGGCCACCACCCGCACACACATCAAAATTTTCCATAAACCTAAGGCCTTGGATATCATCGTTTTCAAAAAAGTTTATTGAAACTTCACCATTAGTAAAAGATTTCTCGGTTTTTATAAAATTTCCCATATTAAAATCTCCTTTGGCTTGTTAAAAACGACTATCTATCAATGAAAAATTTTCTATCCCCGTATTCACCGATGTTGTGCTGTCTATAAATTTTGCGGTTTGTAATTCGTTTTCATAAAGTGCAACCAATGTTCTGAATACTGTTTGATCGGAAATAAGCGGCATACAAAATTCCACCGCAAGTTTTGTCGCGACAAGTGATGCGAAATAACTTGGGAAAACATCCGGTGTCACACGAACTATGGCCACCAGGTTTAAGGTATCTGTATTGGATATAATTTGATTTCCGATAATTTTACCGTTGGTTTTTATAACCCTTAACACATCCGATGGTATAATAAAATCTCCGTTTTCGTTACGTATGATATTATATGTGCGACACGCAAACCGCCACGGATGCATTGCCAATAATGTGTCTATGACAAAGTCAACAAGCGTTCGTCCCAGTTTTGCCGCTGCGGTATCATCTGACAAAGATTGAATCGGATTTTCACCCAATTTCAGCAACGCCATTGAACATAAATCTATTTTAGTTAGCATTATTTTCCCCTATTCTAAAAAATTGAAAAAAGGGCCGAAAAGAATCGGCCCTATATTTTTGCAAACAATAATCAACCTTAGTCCAATGTGGCGGTCGTCACAACGCCGGCATCACTAACCGCGATTTTCTTTATCGATGTTTTGTCCGAACCATTGATAATAACAATATCACCATTGTTCATAAGTGTTGCCACCGCATCGAAATAACCACTTGCCGTGATTGTTGCCAATGTTGCGCTTTCAACATAGTGCCACAACGTGAACCCATTTGCGTATGCAATTACCGACAAATTTTTGTTTTGAAAAGCCATTGTTTTTCCTCTTGGTTATTTGATGTTATTCGCCGCACTTAAGACGGACAATTCCACTGTTATCAATCAGCACCGCGCCTTGGGACATACTGTTGCTAATAAAGTGCGCCGCACGTTCACCGTGCCACGAAATATCGGTTTTCACTTCTTGCCCACACGCATGACCAATGCAAGATGCATGATAGATAAAGCAATCGCGATGCGTTGACGAAGACAACGGCAAACCGTTGTGCATCAACCATGTAATGCCAAGCCATCTTTTGACTTCGCCGCCGTTAATAAACGGCAAATCATCCCCAACATATTCCGCGGATGAAAATTCATCAATGGCAAGCAATTCGTTCCATTGTTTTACACCAACAACCGCAAAACGGCGACCATCATCCGGCACATCATTTTCATTTAATTTTTCCAATGCACCCAAAACAATCGCCTTGGTCAGGCCGGTCGAATAATCACCGGAATTCTGGGTTGTTGCGGTCATCGCATTGATAATCAATTCATCGGTTTTACGCCCCAATGCATACGCACCGGCGGACGCAACAACACGGCGTTCATCGATGTTGACCTTTAATTCATCCAATGCGTCAACCCAATCACCCGCATAGTAATCTTGCAAATTGCATTCCACAGGTTCATGATTCAGGTTCATAACCGGCACAATTCCATGACGGGATTTCGTACTGGCGGTACCTTTACCGATTTTTTGAAATGTTGTAGATTTGCCAACAACACCTGATTTGCTGCGCACGGTTGAACGTAATTTGGTGCCCATCTGTTGATAAGCCAAATGGACATCGGCTTCGAATTGTTTCACAAATACTTGATCTATGGAAACAGACATTATTATTCCTTTTGTTAAACGTTATACATGATGAAAAAATTCACCGAACCAAAAATTGTTTTCTGGTTATGCACGTATGCGCCAAAGAACAAAATTAAACGGGTCCGGAATACCGGATTATCCAAGTAAAAAAATTCAGTCAGACCGATCAAATCTGACTGAAAAATTTTATAAACTAAAAATGCCCGCACTTGCGGGCATTTTATAGATTTAGCGAAAAATTATTTTTTCTTAACGCATTTTTTTGCGCAAGGTTTTTTCGCAACGGTCTTTTTTGCAACCGGTTTTTTCGCCGCAACTTTTTTCACAGCAACTTTTTTCGCCGCTGGTTTCTTTGCAACGGTCTTTTTTGCGACCGGTTTCTTTGCCGCAACTTTCTTTACGGCCGGTTTTTTTGCCGCAGGTTTTTTCGCAGCAGGTTTCTTTGCCGCAGGCTTTTTAGCCGCAACAGTTTTTTTCGCAGCAGGTTTCTTTGCCGCAGTTTTCAAGAATGTGAATGCCATTCATCTCTCCTTTCTATTTTTTTTGGATAGAACAAATTTCTTTTGTTCTTGGTTCTATTTTATATTAAACAAAAAAATTAGTAAAGAAGAAAAGTGAATTTTTATAAAAAAAATTACATCATGAATATAATTTTTTAAAACCGTTTTCAATTTTGCGAATGTATTCCGCATCATGATCACGCCAATATTTTGGATCACGCATCATATTTCGCAAATCAGAATCAGATAATTTTTCCGGTGCGTTGCCGTCCACCGTCACATGTGGTTCCATTGATTGCATCATCTTGTAAACACCTTGAATTCCTTGGGGTGTAGAGCATAATTCATTAAACGCATCAACGGGTAAAAATCTTTCGCCAAATGATTTTATTGCAACAAATGCATCATGCATTTTTTCTTCACCACCAAAAAAATTTTTTAATTTTGATATTGCATCTGCTTCTTGTTGTGTCGCAAAAATTTCAGATATGATTGGCGATAAAAATTCTTGTGCAATGTTATAAATTTTTTCAACCTGCGAATTTGTTAAACCAATTTTATGAAATTCCTTGCGAACATTTTCATCATCAAACAATTCATTGTGCGGATATTCGTCCGGACTTTCGGGAACGCCAATCGCGCGCATAAAGCGGTTTTTAACCGATTCATCGGATTTTTCATCGGGCACCGTTATCATTCCGCCAATCTTTTTTTCAAGTTCGTTGTATGATTTTATCAATGCCTCACTGTTTAATGTTCCATCTTCGTTTAAAAATTTTTCTGGTACTTTTTCCATTTCATTTTCCTTTTTGTTGATTTGTTTTATGCAATAGATAAACACCGCCAACGGCAATCAATGCCTGGATTGTGGCAAACAGATCCGAATCGCCAACAAGGTATGCACACAACGCAGACATAATTCCACATGCGGTCATTATTTGTGTTCGGCGATTCGCAAGGAATCCACCACGAAAAAATTTGCTCATGTTGCCCCCGTGTAAAAATTATATGTAAAATAAAATTCCATCAATATCGCAAATGTATCCACGCGCAACCGCCCAAGACGGCAAGAATTCCGCGCGATGAAACATTGTTGCATGACAACATGTGTCCGGCAAATTTCCGTGCAACATGGTTTTCGCCACGCGCAGGCACATTTGAAAATCGCGACGCGACGCATCCACAGATAAAAATTCATGACGCGTCGATTCGTTTTTCAAAGATTCAAACATTTGTGAATTTGATATAACGCATTTGATATTTTTTATATCGTGATTCGCGGCGTTAAAAATCATTGATGTTAATGCTTCGACAACACGCAAAGATTTTGCAATTGTTTCCGCATAAACGATTCGCGCGACCGCATATGCCAATGTGGTTGTTTCATCGTGCGCCTCTATTATTTCCATTTGCATGATTTTTCCCCATGTAAAAAGCCACGCGTATCGCGTGGCATAAAAAAATCCGCACATAAAAGCGCGAACCATATAATCTCTCCTGTTGATGACAATAGTATATCATAAAACGATGTAAAAGTCAAGACAATTGTTGGTAATTATATGGCTACTCGACCCATTTTTGTAAAAGTGTTGTATTTTTTGGTGTGTTAGGACATTATTATTCAATATTCAAATGTATTTATCAGATAAAAATGTGGTGAATGACGGCAAAAAAATGAAAAACACCGTTTTCATAAGAAAATCGGTGTTTTTTATTGTTTTGGTGGCATATTTTGAAAAATACACCGTCCGCACTACATTATCACGGTTAAAAAAGGATTACAAAATGTTCTTATTCAAAACTTCTATCTTTTCGCAGATAATCCATTACGTTAGTTTTCGGTTTTTTTTGGTCTTTTAAGTATGTTGTTAAAGTTTTTTCTGTATCAGAACAAACTTTATAAGTCGCTTGTAAAAACTCATCACAAATACCAGCAATCAAACTTTTTACACCAGTATTCCCTTTTACTTTTATACCCAACATACCTTCTAATGAAGCTAAACGCGCACTTTCCATGGAAGAATCATTAGCAACATGTTGTATGTCTGCTAATTTTCTGGGACCACCATCTAGTTCATATCCCCAACGCATTTTGGATGAAACATCTGCCCAAGATTTACCATCAAATGTTGCCCAATAAACAAGATATGTTTCAATATCATGTTCGGACACTCCCGCGTTTTTCAACAAATTGGTCATATTTTTATCTTTAAAGTATTTTCCCATTATCTGGGCTATATTTTTAAAATAAACATAATAAGCGTTGAATGCGTCATTAACAGATGTCTCTGGCGCTTTACCTGGTTTTTTTAATTCTTTCAATTCGTTTCTAAAATCCCGCAATTTTGTTAAATCTTCGAGCTTTTGTGTGCCTTCTTTAAAAACCGCCATAATAAAACTCCCTTGTTAGTTTTGACATGGTATATTATAATAAAACCAAACTAAAAAATCAACCGTTTCCTTGTGAAAATGGTGTTTTTTAATTCCTTTGCCAGCATAACCACATTTTTATAAAAAACATTTTGTAGTCAGTATTGAATTGTGATAAATTGATATGGGGTATTTCGTTTAAAATTTGTTGCATATTCATCAACATATTTTTTTGAACGGTCTCAAAAAAATATTTTTTCAATAGAACAATGGAGTTTATTATATGTTTATTCAGTAAATACAATGTGTTATGTATAATCAAATACAATATTTAACTAAAAACGGGTCGAGTAGCCATATAATTACCCAATTGTTTGCGACACCGGTTTTCCGCGGTGTTCAAACCATTATTTCATCGCCGTGAATCCACAGGTATTCCGACCCCCGTCGGACGACCAACGCGCCCGAATCGTTTATACCAATCAGTTCCACAATTTCGCCGCGATATTTAACCGGTGCATTTATTCCGATGGCAAGTTTCATCCACACATCGCGCACCGAATCGAATTTTGCGTTCATCCATTTATCAAGATTTTTTGTAAGTGCGGAAAAAATTTCTGCGACATCCGCGCGCGTATATTTATCGGTGCGCGTTGTTTCGTATTCCGCGACCGTTGGATTGGTGTGAACATTTATTCCAATTCCGACAATAACGAATCGCCCCGCGTATTCAATTAGAACGCCCGATATTTTTTTCCCGGAAATTAAAATATCATTTGGCCATTTTATTGTTGGGTGTATTCCAAATGTGATAAGTGTTTCCGCAATTGCGACCGCCACCGCGTACGAAAGTCGTGGATCGCGTTCGGGTGAATCGAATATAAAACTTGCATACAAATTTCCATGATGCGACACCCATTTACGCCGATAACGCCCGCGTCCCGCGGATTGCGCCAGTGCCGTGACAACACAGTGATCGCGCGCGGTGCCGTTTGCGATCATATCATACGCATAATCTTGCGTGCTTTGGATTTTATCAAAAGAAAAAACTTTATATCCGCCCAAGTTTGAAAATTCCGTTTATGTTTTTTATAAAGTCATGACCGTACAGTTTGCGCAATTCGTATATCGTGGTTTCCACACTGTGTGTTGTTGCATCGGGCGCATAGCCAAGTGCAACCTTTAAATTATCCGCGGACATGCCGCCGGTTTTATAAAGCAATGTCACGATTCGTGATTGTATGGGTGAAAGTGAAACATGTTCCCCAAAAACAGAATCGATAATCGCGGTATTGTCCGTTGCCGCAATAATTGATGATTTTAATAGTGATGGCGAAACCGGCGTTTTCAAATTCAACGTATCCAGATTCACATCGCACAAAACCGAATCGGTCGTGACCATACCCCCAAATTCCGTGACAATCTGTTGCCATACGGGGTCAGATGAAAAAATTTTGAATCCAGATAACATAGGTTTATGATAATACGCAAAAATTCAACTGTCTATAAAAAATGGGGAAACAAAAAATTTCAAAAAATAGTCGCACCAATAGCGATATCGCCCGAAATCACCCACAAAAATGTTGCGCATTTTTGTGGGGCCTATACCAAAAAAACAATATAAATGGTTTGTTTAATTTGCCGGTGGACCGGGGGTAAAGTCATCGCCACTGGTTGCGGCATTTGTAAAGAAAGCACCACTTACTGTGTCATACATACCGATTACATTATCGCTATTGCGTTTCGCGGGGATAAAATTGCGAACCAAAGTATTGTTGTCCCAAATTTTTACATAATAAACCTTACCAACCCCATAATATCTACCGCTTCCATACAGCCCGGAAAATATTAACATATTACCCATATCACCTTGGTTAAATCCATCAGTGCTTACAGCACCAACTAACTGACCATCAAGATACAAATTATGATTTTCTAATTTTGCAACAAATTGACTAACACCGTTTGAGGTTGAATATGTAGGTGCACCAGTTCCAATCCCAGCGCCAACTTTTTGTGTCGCTGTAAATTTTGCTATTCTTAACTGACTACCTCCAGTAGTAGTTGTTGTAACGACCAACTGTGCAGCTTGGTCTGTAAAATCACTACCCTTTATTTCTATATCCGTATTTATAGTTCCAACAAAATCTGTATCAATATACTGTGTCCCGGTGGATTGAATATATTCCAACCGTGTATAACCACTTGGTAACATGTCCCCATACGCGGTTTGATCAACAATGGTCCAAAGGGTGCAGGCCGGACTGTTCGCACATTCAAGTTTCGTCGTATCCGTCGTGGGCAGGTTTGTAAATGTTGCGTTTAATGCCGACGCGGTGATAAGTTTATCGCCGTCTGTGCTTGCATTATAACTGCTGATATCCGAATACAGGCCGCGTTCACCAATTTGACCATTACCGGTCGATGTATAGGTCATTACCGTTTCACCCGCATCAACATTTGGTTGACCCGCCGCGGGGATTTTTAACTGTTTCGTTTCTATCTTCGTATCAACATATGCCTTACTTGCAACGGTTTTCATATCGTCTTCGGCATGCGTAATATTGGTTATCGCAGTAATCACAAATATCAATGCCAGTAATATCTTTTTTAACATTTCTTTCCCCCCGTTCACACGTTATATGTTTTATCCATTATTATTGTTGTTATTATTACTGCTACTGCTGTTGTTATTATTATTTCCACCATATACCTGTTGATCTTCGATGGTCCATAAACTGCAT
>CADAFS010000017.1 GCA_902787305.1 uncultured Pseudomonadota bacterium
CAAAGCGATGAAAAACATGAATGTCTGCGACGCAAGTTTTTGCATTCGCAAAAACTGGGCACCGCGCTTCCGCGGTGTGACGGTGTCCTGTGACACCGCGCATAGATACCACATCATATGCATTATGACGTCCAAATCCGATTCGCATGATTTTCTCCCTTTTTTCCTTTGATTTACTTGCATACAAATTCGCCAATAAAAGTGTAACAAAAACCAAGGTTTTTTGACACCTTGTCCGGCCAAAATTCGGAAGTTCGTAAGTCATTGATTTTACTACAAATAAAAATTTTGGATTTTTGAAAAAAAGTGTTGACTAAAAACCTTGGTTTTTTTTCAACACTTTTTACCATCAAAAAACCACGGATTCCGCGGGTTTGCGTAAAATCACGTCCCCCAAAAAACATGGGCAAAAATCGTGTAAAAACTTGTATAATTTATCTGGCCGCCCCATGTTTCCTGTTGCTTTTTATCGAATTTTATGGTATAATACTTGATGTGAAAGCGGACGGATGTTGTCCGTTTTTTTATTTGGTCGCGCATAATTGCGCGGCCTTTTGTTATAACAAAAGGAGAAAAAATGCAAAAAGTATCATACATGGGAAATGGGGAAACAACGGAATTTACCTTTAATTTTCCATATTTTGAAAACACAAATGTTATTGTGACCAAAAACGGTGAACCCGCAACCGGGTACCAGGTTATCGGAACGCCGGGCGGTGTGGACGCCGATATTCCGTATTCGGGTGGCAAGGTTGTGTTTGAAACCGCGCCAACAGCGTTGGACAGTATAACAATCGCGCGCGCCCTGCCATTGGAACGCACAATCGATTATCAACCAACGGCAAAAATCGACCCAACAACACTAAACCAAGATATGAATTATATGATGGAAGTGTTAAAAGATTTGCAAGATGAATTGGAAACACTGCGCACACAATATGCGGAAATAGCCGACAAAGATTCGACCGCAACACTGTTGGCACGAATCGCGGCAATAAGTGAAGATATCGCAACAGTTCGCGCACAAATAACCGCACTTGGCGACATCAGCACACTGCGCCAAACCGTCACCGATTTATCAACAAATGTCGGAACAATTGATTCGCGCACAAGCAATTTATTAGATTATGTAATCGAATCGCAAATGCCAAGCGCAGAAAATAACTATACATGGTATCGCAAATATAAAAGTGGCTGGGTGGAACAAGGGGGATCGCTTTCCACATATCCATCGAGTGAAGAATCCCTAATAACTTTTCCAGTGGAATTTGCTGATAACAATTACTATGCTAATCGGACACTAAATTACTCTGCTTCTTCCAACGATTGGGTTGTGTATAGTGGTGGCTGTGTATATGACAAAACAACAACATCAATGAAATTTCGCCACAAAGGTGCGGCATCTTGGTATGTATGCGGTATGGGCGCACAATAAAAAATAGCGGGCAACCGCTATTTTTTTACATTTTTAACCAATTTTCTGGGATAATATCGGTTGGACGACCGTCCGCAAACCAATTTTTTGGTGCAATAACAATTTTATCAGGATTTTCATTTAACCACGCCCCCCACCATGAAAAAGAAGAATTTGCGATGATGTTATGTCGACAATTACGCATCAATTCCAAATCAAAGAAACATGTTGCGCCATCATTGATATCTACAAATGATATATCATAATTGCCGCCAATGTTTTCACGACACCACGCAACATCATCCGAAAATACAAAAAAGTGCGGATTTGAAACATGCGCCGCAATAAAATTCATCGCGCGCAGATAATATTCTTTATCAACTGACCCAAAAATATGTTGCAACCCAAGATAATCGCCACGACGGATATGCACAGATACGGGTGTTTCACAACCACGAATTCGATTTAACATGTCAACGTTTTTTGAATCAAGTGGCGTATTCAATGTAAAAGCGCGTAAAACATCCGCACGTATATGACGGAAATATTTATCCGTTTGAAAACACCCACAAAAATAAGCATTACCTGTTTTATTTAATAATTCGGGGGCGTACACATTTTCTATTTTTTCGTATATAATATCACCTTGGGTTTCATGCCAAAATTTTAATGGAAATTTATATCGAAGCACACGCCGATCATTACGACAAAAAGCGACCTGACCTGGGGTGGCCACACAGTTTTCGATATTAAAAACAAACAATTGAAAATCCCGCAGTTTATACGATTGAAACCCACCAATATCAATCAGCGCACACCCACCATGTATCGCATCATACGCCATTTTAAATGCATATTGAAACATTTGATTTCCAAGTCCACCAATAATTTCAACTATCACCATTGTTTTTTAAAACCTTTATATATTTTCTCATTATGTCGTCTTGAATATTTGCATCACTCATAATTTCTTTTAACTCTTCATCGGACCTGGAATCGCTATTGGCATTTACACTGCCCACAAGGTGACGCACGTGATATTCCGCCACGGATTTTGTGTAATAATGATTCACCCTTATTTTATCATACGGTAAAATCTTATCACTTTCCCATTGATGTGCAAAAAAATCATACGGGTATTTTTTTCCGTTTGTATCAATGGTATAACAAAAATACTTTGGAATACCTTGGTGTGGACTTACCATTTTTTTTATTCTTTTCGGATTTAATATAGATTTAAGTCCATAGTGTTTGAAAGGCCGATGCGTAGTATAATTTTCAATAACCAAACCGTTGGGCTTTGTTTCATGGCCATTTGTACCATACATTATCCATGGACAAATTATCTGGGCCACATGATGATGACCATGGACAATTTTACGAATCATGGTCGGTAAATTTTCATCCTTAACGGGGACCACAAATTCATCAGCATCAATAAATGCCAACCATTTGCATTTCGATTTGTGTGCTTTTAATGCATGATTATACACCGCCATTTGCTGTTTTTTGCCGGGCCAATAAATATATTCAACCACCCCTGATTCAATATATGGTTTCAAAATTTCCCGCGTATTATCGGTGCTTTCGTTATCGTAAATAAAGAAGTGTTCAAAACCAACCGCCATATGAAAATCGACCCATTCTTTGATATATGGTGCCTCGTTTTTTATTATGATAACCGCGCCAAGAAATTTTTTAGAAAACATTACTTATTTTCCTTTTTCATTGGATATGCTTCGGGTTGTTTTGCCTCCCCCAAGTATTGACGATAACAATTGGTGAAATGCCCCATATCCAAAGCTTGGTACCCAGCCTTTACCAAATCATACACCAAAACAGTTGCCGTTGGACCGGCGGCTATGAAAAATAATGTATCTTTGGGTTGTTGTAAACATTCCGACAAAATTCTATCATATTCATCAAACGCATTTGTTGCGGGGACACCAACCACAGACCGATGTTTTATGTTTCCGAACAACCTTTCGTCATATTCAAACCGACCATTTTCCGGCACGACAAAACAAACATCGCGCCCGTTCCAAATGTCCTTTATGTCATCAACCTGCAATTCGTAAAACACTGCATCACGTGAAAAGAACGAATTACCATATTCAAGATTTATAAAATACGGCGACAAAGTTTTCCACCGTTCACGCCAATACCATTGCCAGAAAGACAACCCGTCACGAAAACTTGCGATATTATTATGTGCTGAATTAAACGGGGGAATACAAACAATAAGTTCATCATTACTCGGTCGGCCTAATATCTCTAATAACCTTTTTGATAATTCCTCGCTCGGTTTCTGATACGGGTCATTCTTGTTTCGTTGCATTGCGATATCAAATTCTGCATCACCAAACCGCGCAATTGATGCGCCATTCTTTATTTTTTTCAACATTGTTTCAAAAGACATAATTTTTGGAAATTTTTGCTCAATTTCGCGCAAGTAAAAGAAATCATGTACAAATGTATCGGTTTTCATTAATGGTGCACAATCACCCATACATAATTTTCCAGTATTTTTTTCATATTCTTGTTCTGCATTTAATGTTCCGTTTTTAATTCCTTCATAAAAATAGCGAACATGAATACCAACATCACGCCCCAATTTGGTATTACGTTCAAATGCCGCACCACCAAGTTCGATTTTCTGTTCAAACTGTTTTAAACCACGACTATTATAATGATATATCATTATATTGGTGGACGAAGTCCACCGGTGTTTGGTCACAACATCCGCATTATGATTTCCCATATGAATATGAACATATTCAGATGCCCGAATGATGCATTTCGGAATTTGACGACTGAATTGATGAAACCGCGAAAGTTTTTCGCTTTCGATAAGATGTGCCGCAACTTTCGTATTCATTGGTTTTTCTATTCTATCCACATTATCATACCAATTACCGCCATTATCACGCATGTTATAAATAGGAACATATAATATATTTTCATGTGCGGTTGATAACGCTTTCTTAAAATCACCGGACATTGGACGCCAAAATTCATCAGCATCGGCATTTATAATCCAATCTGCCCCATACTTATTTTTTGCCAACATATCCATACGATGAACCCAATCGGCCTGGGAATAATCAAGTGAGGGTTCATCAATTATTTCCAAAACCCATCCACGATTTTTATATTCTTGTAATATATCACGTGTACTGTCCGTGCTTGCATTATCGGTCACGATAAAACCGTCTATTCCCATTGCATGATGAAATTCGATATTTTCACGAATTATATCTGCCTCGTTTCGAACAAGCAACGTCATTATTATGCGTGGATTTTTTATGGCGGGGAAATTTGGTACACGAAACCTTATCTTGGCATTTTCATACCGGCCACGCGATTGTAACAAATGAATAAAAAATAATTTTATTTTTTGCCATAATGAAAAAGATGCAACCGCTATCTTTGGTGCCGGATGTTTTTTCTTTATGTAATCCGTGGCCATTTTTGCTGCGTTATCATCCATTTTATTGCGACCATTTTCAGAAATACGATAGAAAAAAAGCGGTTCCGGCACACGATAGAAAGCTTTGCCATCATCAATAAAATTCAACCAAAAATCCCAATCTTCATATCCACCGGCGCAACCTTTGTCATAGCCGCCATATCTTTGAAAATCAGACCGTTTATAAAGGGCGCTGTTTACAACACAATTGTGTTGGTACATATTCGCGCACGTTGGTAATTCTGTGACCATGGGACCGGATTTATCGCCAAAATATTCAACTTCGCTGTATACAACATCCGCGACCCCCATTTCCATAGCAGTAAGTAATTTTTCTAGGCATTCTGGGGCAATTTTGTCATCTGCATCTAGTGGAAAAATGTATTCACCGGTGGATTGCTTTATCCCCGTATTACGTGGCACAATTGGTGTTCCGGAATTATTTGATAATTTAATCAATTGGATGCGCGCATCACGCGAACAAAAATCTTGAACAATAACGTCCGACCCATCCGTGCTTGCATCATCAACGACGACAAGTTCCCAATCTTTGAAAGTTTGTCCAATTACACTTTCTATCGCATCGCGGATATACGATTTCTGATTGAAACAAGGCATTATTATGCTGACTTTTGGCATATCTATTTCCACTTTAGTTTAATTATTGGTATAAATTCAAACAATAAAACCCGATTGTTCTTTATTTTAATCAGCGGTATCACCCCAAATAACCGCATCCGAAATAAAGTTCTATTTGCATCGGGCTGCTTATTAAATAATTCCCAATGCGCCGGAAACCTGTTTCTGATATCCAACGCAATTTCTTCACCATGTAAATTCATTGCGCCCGACTGTTTCACAGATGCATTTGTATTGTTCCAACGATACTTCACCAAAACCCCTTGGATATTATAAAAATGTGTTATATTCATCAAACGCGCCCAAAGGCGATAATCTTCGGCCGGGGTATAATATTCTTCGTATTCAACGTTATTGTCAACCAATACAGATTTTCGTATCAATGCCGCAGTATGCGCAATACAACAATTTTGTGTTAAAAAAGTTCGTATTTTCAAATCGTGTTCTGGGTTCTTTAATATATCATTGCGATCACCAAAATATTGCAACCACCCAGACACAACGCCAATGTGTGGGTTCATATCCAGATATTCAACTTCTTGCGCCAAACGATCCGGCACTGATATATCATCATGGTCAAAAATCGCGATATATTCACCGCGCGCCATCTTTAGCAATTTATTGCGCGATGCCGAAATTCCGATATTTTTATCGTTTTTAGAATATATAATTCTGCTATCTCTATACGAATTAACAATTTCATCTAATTCTGTATTTTCCGGCGAATCGTTTAAAATCAGAAATTCAAAATCTGTAAAGGTCTGATTCAAAATACTTTCAATCATTTCCCGCAAGTGTTCGGGATTTGTATTATAAATCGGCGTTAAAACAGATACCTTTGGTGTCGTCATATAACATTCTCTTTCTTGTGACCGGAACAAGCAACCGCAAGGGCTATATACACGATACGTCTATTTCCCTTTCGACTGTGGACATTTTGGTATTTTTTTCAATAAAATTCAAGTGGTATCTTTTGGGCGCGCACTAATTGTCACCATATTGGATTTCTGTAACGAGCGGTCTTTTTTTCATGTATGCTTACCTGAACATCAATTGCCCAATGTTTGGTGCGAATACGATTTCAATAAATACCATTTTATTCGGTCCCAGACCTGCAATCGGCGCCCCCATATTTCTCGGACACCAATCTGCGCCTTATTAAAAAAATTTCTATAGTTAAATCATACGATTATTTATACAATTCACCTCTTTAACCGATTGTGTTACAAGAAAAAACTTGTGTTTTGATATTTATGTTTTATGATACAAACATAAACATAGGATTGGGGAAAAATCGATGAAAAAAAAGAATAAAAAATCTGTGGGCGGGCGGATACGCACCGCGCTTGTTATCGCAATTTCTGTTGGAATCGTTGCGGCATCTGGGCTTTATTGGATGGGACATCGTGGCGCACATATAACAAAGATGGATGTGTATATTTCCGCCCCAACCACAACAAATTTCACAGATGACGCGTCCACGGTGCTTTCAAACAATTTCCCCGATATAAACAATAACCGCGAATTATCTAAACCCGCGACGTTACGCATATCATACGATTCGGTATCGGGGCCAAATAATTCGGCATTTAAATACGATTCGTCAAATACCAAGGTTGCCGAAAATGTCAAAATAACCCCCGCTATTCGCGGCACATGGAAAATGCCAAGTCCGAACGAAATAACCTTTACCCCCGAACAAGATTGGCCGGCGGCGACCAAGTTTACCGTAAAAATTGGCAATAATTTATTCACACGTGATGTTCGCCCCAACCGTTCAACCATATCTTTCAAAACCGAACCAATTGTCGCAACAACCGAAATATTTAATACCTATGCGACACCGGGTGAAAAAAATTCGGTAACCGGCGTTGCGATAATATCTTTTAATTATCCGTTTCAAACGCGCGACTTTGCGGACAAGGTTTCAATGAAACTTGATGGACGCTATATTGATTTCACCGTAAAGTTCGATAGGTACATGCGCACCGCAATGATACAAACCGCACCAATTCAAATAACCGACGAACCACAAACATTGCGCATGAAACTAAATCGTATATCAGATGCGGATGAAAAATCACGCACGGAAAAGATAACCGCAAAAACAATCATAAATTCCGCGGATGATTTTTTCAAAATTGCGGATGTCACAACGATAACCGCAGATGACAGGTTCGGCAACCCGCAACAATTATTATTGCTAAACACAACCGCGGCGGCAAAAGAAAATACAAATTGGTCAAAATATATCACCGCATATTTATTGCCAAAGAAAAAAGCGTCGGAACCCGACGAAGATGTTCATGCATGGGCACGTGATGAAATTACACCGGAAATTATAAGTAAATCCGAAAAACTTGCACTTAAACACGTTGACTTTGTAAATCCGGCGGGAACATATCAATATGCATTTTCATACAATGTTTCTGATGATGTGACAAGGTATATATATGTTGATATTGCACCCGATATGCAATCGGAAAACGGATTTATAATGAAAAACGGCATGAACACCGTTATGTCGGTGGCATTCCCAGAACGCAGTGTCAAAATTGTTGGCCGTGGCGCGTTGCTTTCGCTTGCCGGCGACAAAAAGTTGGGTCTTGTGGCGCGTGGCGGTGTTGATACGGCACATGTGGACATATATAAAATAGAATCACGCGAAATAAATCACCTTATTACACAAA
The DNA here is from genome assembly GCA_902787305.1 of uncultured Pseudomonadota bacterium. GTDB lineage: Bacteria > Pseudomonadota > Alphaproteobacteria > Rs-D84 > Rs-D84 > Enterousia. The sequence goes on from CADAFS010000017.1 coordinate 8,213, forward strand.
CATATAATTTATTTTCAAACCTTGAATTCCGCGCACCTTGGGTATTTGATGCATACGATATGTCGGTTGTTTTTCAAAAGAAAATACCATTTGCAAACACGGCACGCGACCATGTGAATTATACTTCCGTCAACCTTGGCGAATACCTTGACCGAACATACAAAGATCAAACAGGCATATTTGTTGTAAAGGCCGGCGCAACCGAAAATGATGCCGAATATGGCGATGCAAGACTTATATTACTTACAGACCTTGGAATTATCCGCAAAATAAATCTTGATAGGTCTTCGGTTGTGTTCGTTTCATATTTGTCCGATGGCAAACCCGCCAAAGACATTGATATAACGGTCCTTGGTCGAAACGGCCAACCAATATGGTCTGGGGTCACAAACATGGATGGCGTTATCGATATTCCGCATTTTTCATATGACGAATATCGCAACGCCAAAGAACCGGTTGCAATCGTTGCACGCACCGGAAATGATGTATCGTTTATCCCCTATAATGCCGAAGGTGAACAAACAACCGAATTTTCAAAATTTGATGTTGGCGGAACATACGCGTCAAACGCGACACCACTGCGGTCATTTGTGTTTTCGGACCGTGGCATATATCGCCCTGGTGAATCCGTCACAATTGGTGCGATTGTCGAAAATCAAAACTTTTCATCGGTTGCCGAAATTCCGGTAAAAATCGAAATTACCGACCCACGCGGGCGCACGATGCTTGAAAAAAAGGTTTCCCTTAATTCGGACGGAATGTTCGATGTCACCCATCAATTATCAACCGATGCAACAATCGGTCGCTACGATGTATCCATATATTCATTGAATAATCGCGGCCGAATCCAAGATTCAATCGGAACCGCGCAATTCAATGTCCAAGAATTTGTCCCCGATACAATGAAAATAAATGTTCAGGTGGACAATGCGAAAACAACCGGTTGGATTTCCCCCGAAAATATTCAGGCAACCGTGTTTTTAAACAACCTTTACGGCACACCCGCAACCGATCGCCGTGTTTCCGCGCATGCCACATTACGCCCGTTTAATTTTACATTTGACGAATATCGCGAATATAAATTCACCGGTAATTTCATATCTGATGGTGTGATATCGCGCGGTCTTGCCCGCGCCGGCCAAACATTTAGTATTGATTTGCCCGATACGCGAACCGACGAAAACGGTGTTGCAAAAATAGATGTAAATTTCAATCGCGAAATTCCAACGGGCACATATATGTTGAACCTTGAAATTCGCGGATTCGAAGCCGGCGACGGAAAAAGCATTCAAACCGCCATCGCGTCCCGCGTTTCAAACCTAAGATACCTTGTGGGGTTTCATGCGGATTCCGATTTATCCTATGTTGCACGCAATTCCGAACATAAAATCAAACTTATTGCACTTGATAATGATGCCAAGGCCACAAATGCCGAAAACCTTAGTCTAAAATTTATCAAGCGCGAAAATTTAACAAGCCTTATCAAGGACTATGCCAATAATTATAAATATAAAACTACATCGCGCGACACCGTCGTTTCTGTGACGCAATTGACAATACCCGAAAAGGGAACTGAAATCGAACTAAATACCAAAAACGGCGGAACATATTATGTTCAAATAACGGATTCGGATGACAACATATTGGCAAATATCGAATACTTTGTGGCCTCTGACGAAGATGCCGAACTTGGTGGCGATGCGAACGCGGAATTACAAATAAAGCTTGATAAAGATGAATACAAACCCGGTGAAACAATAAACATCGGTATTGTTGCGCCGTACACCGGAACCGGTCTTATCACAATCGAACGGGACAAGGTTTATGCACACACATGGTTTAACGCAACCACAACCGCATCAACACAAAAAATCACCCTGCCCGATGATTTCGAAGGCACGGGATATGTCAATGTTTCGTTTGTCCGCAACATCAACAGCCGCGATGTCTTTACCAGTCCGTACACATACGCAATCGCGCCATTTTCAACAAATATCGACAAGCATAAAATCAAGGTTGAATTAAAAACCGAATCCATCATACGTGACAATAAATTAGATATTGAATATTCAACCAATAAAGATTCTGATTTAATGATTTTTGCGGTAAACACCGGAATTTTGCAAGTTGCCGGATACGAATTACCAAACCCGATTAAACATTTCTTTCAAAAGGCGGCATTGCAAGTCCAAACTACCCAGATACTGTCACTATTGTTGCCGGAATACAATATCTTACGCGAAGTCGCCAAAACCGGGGGCAGTGATGAATCACTTGCGGATTTTGCGAACGAAAAATCGGCACTAAGCAACCCATTTGCGCGTAAAAATCTGCCGTCTATTGCATTTTATTCGGGCATATTGAAAACAACGGCAAATGAAAAGAAAAACATAAGTTTCGAAATCCCCGAATACTTTAATGGTTCAATCAGTGTTTACGCCGTTGCGGCGTCAAACGGCGCAATCGGTTCGGCACACACATCTACAACCGTTCAATCGCCGGTTATCATATCGGTATCCGCGCCATTGTTTGTCGCACCAAATGACAAATTCACCGTAAACACAATCATATCAAACCTGACCCCTGAATCCGGCGAAAACGCAACCGCACGCATGGATGCGTCATCGGCGAACAATTTACTGGCCATCGCAAATAATATAAACACAATGTCCGTCCCTGAAAACACCGAAAAACTTTGGGCATTTGATGTGACGGCAAATGGCGTACCCGGTGTCGCCGACATAAATGTATCAACAACATTGTTTGACGATAAAAACACCGCAATCGCATCGCGTCGCGCATCAAGCAGTTTATCAATAAGACCCGCAACAACATTTACAACGGAAATAAAGACTGGGATATTAAAAGACACGAACACGACACTGCGACATTTTGAAAACAATATGTATGACGAACATTTTACGCGAACAATTTATATTTCCCGTTCGCCATCTGTATTGGTCCGTCCGTTGTTTATGTATCTTAAGAATTACGATTATACATGCACGGAACAAATGGTGTCAAAAACATTGCCCTATGTTTTAATGCCAGAAAACAAATTGCTTGGCACCGAATACAAAGATTCCGCTGAAAAAATTGCCAAGACGATTCAAACCCTTGGAAATCGGCAAAACAACGACGGTTCATTTACGCTTTGGGCAAACGGTTCGGATTATGTCGAAAGTTTAACAAGTGATACAACCCCATACGTCACCGCATATGTTATGAACTTTTTGACCCTTGCGCGCCAAGGCGGGTTCCCTGTACCCCAGTCAATGTTTGCACGCGGAATTGATTTCTTACGCGAATATGCCACGCAAAATACAACGACCAAAACCGATGCGTTCGCCAAGGCGTTTGCGATATATGTCCTTTCATTAAACGATTATGTGACGACAAGTTATATTGATTCACTCGAAGAATACGCAAACGAAATGATAAAAGATTGGCAAACCGGCCCAATCGGCGCATACATCGCCGCATCATATAAAATGCTAAAACAAACGGACAAGGCATTTAATCTGATTTCAAAATACGAACCAAATAAAAAGGCCAAAAAATCCGTTGATAATATATTCGATAACATTGTTGCAAACGATGCAAATTATACCTTTATCATGCGTCGCTATTTCGATACGGCGAAAAAAGATTTGGAACAAAGCATATCGGAATACATAAATGCCGGAAATTACGATTCTTTTGTTGCGGCGGCGGTTGTAATGTCTGCATTTGGTGACACAGAAAATCTGAACCTTGGCGACACAGATGCCATATCAATACTTGCCGACGGGAAACAGATTAAACCACAATTTGAATCAGGCACAATTTATGCGAACCTGCCCCGGGAAATAACAAAATTGAATATCGGGTGCAAAAATTGCAAAGAACCGTTATTCTATACAATGTTGCAACAAGGTTTCCCGAAATCTGTTTCACCAACATCGCATGGGTTGGATGTCACACGCACATATTATGATGCGGACGGCAACGAAATACATTCTGGTAAAATCGGCGACATTGTCGATGTCAAGATATCGGTTCGTGCACGTGGCGATACGGACTATGTTGAAAACGCGGTTATATCGGATTTATTACCGGGTGGATTTGCCCCAATATCTGATTCCCTTGCCGGCGACATGGATTTTAGCGAGGTCCGCGAAGACCGTGTGTTAATATACGTAAACATCGGCCGCACCCCATTGGTGTTTTCATATCGCGCGCAATTATCGGTTGCCGGCGAATTCACGGTCCCACCAATAACCGCGGCGGCGATGTATAATTCGGCCATTCGCGCCATTGGCGACGGGGGTAAATTTACCGTATCAAATGAAGCGAATTAAAAAAATCTTGCGATGGTTCGGAATTATTATTGGCGCACTTACTGTCGTATGGGCGATTATCAGGTTCTTTTTTACCGCACCGATATTAGATGGTATTTCTTTTTCACGCGCATATTACGACCGCGATGGAAAATTATTACGTCTGACCCTTGCCGCCGATGACAAATATCGCGTTTACACGCCCCTTTCGGAAATAAGTCCACACATCGCGAACGCAATTATTTTATACGAAGATAAACATTTTTATAATCATATCGGCATAAATCCAATCTCACTTTTCCGTGCGATAAAGCAATATGCGTCCCGCACCCCACACCCAGTTGGCGCATCAACCATCACCATGCAGGTTGCACGATTAAAATATGATATAAACAGCAAAACTTTTCTTGGCAAAATGCAACAAATCGCACTGGCCATTTACATCGACCTGTTTCATTCCAAAGATGAAATAATAGAGGCATATTTAAACCTTGCGCCATACGGTGGCAATATCGAAGGCATCGGCGCCGCATCAACAATATATTTTGGCAAACCCGCACGCGATTTAACAAAAATAGAATCAATCACACTTGCGACCGTTCCGCAAAACCCTGTAAAGCGCGGATTAAACACAACCACCGGCATAAAAAACCTTGAATCTATGCGTAAAAATTTGATTGAACGATGGGTCGCCGAATATCCAACCGACACAAACCTTTTGACCTTTGCCGATATGCCAATTGAAAAAAAATCGCCGCGCGATCTGCCCTTTTTGGCGCCACACTTCACGGATTTTTTGAACACGCAAAAAATAAAGAAATCTGAAATCACGACAACATTGGATTTGAATCTTCAAACCAAAATGGAAAAAACGATCGCGCGCGAAATCGCCACACGCCGGTCGCACGGTGTCACAAATGCGGCGGCGGTTTTGGTAAATTATAAAACGATGGAAATCGTCGCATATATCGGTTCGGCAAATTATTTTGACCGCGAAATATACGGTGAAAACGATGGTGTTCGCGCCCGCCGCAGTCCCGGTTCCACACTAAAGCCCCTTATTTATGCCACCGCCACCGATATGGGATTGATACACGGCATGACATTATTGCGCGATGCGCGCGTAAACTTTGGCGTTTATGCGCCGGAAAATTCGGATAACGATTTTTATGGTCCCATCCTTGCGCACGACGCATTGACGCATTCGCGAAATATCCCGGCAATAAACCTTGTTCGCGAAATCGGCGCAAAAAATTTTCATAAAATTTTATCTGATTCCGGCGTTGCAAACTTGCGCCCGGCGGAACATTACGGCATATCCGTTGCACTTGGCGGGGCCGAGGTTTCAATGTTCGAACTTGCGGACATTTATGCAACAATGGCAAACCTTGGGTCGCGCCGCGCAATTAAAACGGAATTAAATTCGCCGGATACAGAAATAACAAACATTTTATCGCCCGAGGCATTTTTTCTAACCATCGACATGTTGGGACACCAATCAACACCAACCAAGAAAATTCCATTTGCAAAAAACACGCAAAAACCGATAAAGCACTATTGGAAAACCGGCACATCGTCATCGTATCGCGACGCATGGACGGCAGGAATTTTCGGCGACTTTGTTTTGGTCGTGTGGGTCGGCAATTTTGACGGCACCCCGAACAATGAATTTAGTGGCGCACGTGTCGCCGCACCAATATATTTTGCACTTGCCCAAACGGTTGCAAACCACTATGCATCAATCGGCACACCAATCAGGGACAACAACTTTATGCGCCCGGAATTAAACGTAATAACCGTCGACATGTGCGAAATCGGCGGCAACATCGCCGGTCCATATTGCCCGAAAAAAGTCGCGTCTTATTTTATTCCGGGCAAATCACCACTCACCCGAAACACCGTGCACCGTTCGATTGCAATTGATAATAAAACAGGCCTGCGCGCATGCAACCCCAACCCAAAGACCACACACAATGAAATCTTTGAATTTTGGGATTCGGAATATATCGATATGTTTCGGCGCGCGGGTATCCGACGAAAAACCGCGCCGGCGTTTATGCCTGGATGCAAAGCCACAGAAATGAATGAAGATTGGGATGCGCCAATAATTGTGTCACCAATTCCCGACACAAAAATTGTAATAACCGCCGAACGTGATTTCGAACCAATCGGATTTATGGCATTTGGCGCGGATGCGGACGCAAAGTTATTCTGGTTTTTGGACGATAAAACATTGGGCACAACCAAAAGCGGCGAAACATTACAATATAACGTCCCCATGGGCGAACATATACTGCGCGTCACCGACCCCGCCGGCACCACAAGCGAGATGAGTTTTAGCGTGGTGAAATAGCGGATAGTGTAAGTGGATAGTGGACCGGCGCGTTGCGCCGGTTTTGTTATTTTGCGAACGTCAAAAATGCACGATTTTTGCCCATGTTTTTTTGGGCTTTTGAATTTTACACAAACCCGCGGAATCCGTGGGGTTGCCAGGGATGAAAAAGTGTTGAAAAAAACCAAGGTTTTTAGTCAACACTTTTTTTAAAAAATCCAAAATTTTTATTTCCTGTAAAATCAATGACTTACGAATTTCAGAATTTTGGCTTGACAAGGTGTCAAAAAACCTTGGTTTTTGTTACACTGTTATTAGCAAATTTGTATGCAAGTAAATCAAAGGAAAAAAGGGAGAAAATCATGCGAATCGGATTTAGTCGTCATAATGCATATGATGTGGTATCTATGCGCGGTGTCACAGGACACCGTCACACCGCGGAAGCGCGGTGCCCAGTTTTTGCGAACGCAAAAACTTGCGTCGCAGACATTCATGTTTTTCATCGCTTTGCGATGAAAAATCCCCTGCGGGGCAAGTCCTCACTTTGTTCGGCCTGGGTCCCGGCC
>CADAFS010000018.1 GCA_902787305.1 uncultured Pseudomonadota bacterium
CACTGCAGGGTAGCTATGTTCGGAACAGATAACCGCTGAAAGCATCTAAGCGGGAAGCTGGTCGCAAGATAAGATATCCCCATGAGTTCAGTTCTAGACTAGGACATTGATAGGCGGTGGGTGTAAGCCCTGCGAGGGGTTTAGCCGAACCGTACTAATCGAACCATTGACTTTTTATCTTTCGTTTGACTTGTTCAGACGAAATGCTTGAAGAGAACGTTGATGTTGATTCATTATGGTGTTCTTTTGAGTTTAATTCTGGTGATTATAGAGCGGGAGTCACCCTCTGTTCCATTCCGAACCAGACAGGGAAACCCCGTATCGCCGATGGTACTTTGGCTTAAGCCACGGAAGAGTAGGTCGTCGCCAGAATAAACTCAATCGACGTAAAAACCGTTTAAACCGCCCATCCGCTTTCACTGGCGCTACAGCGAGACAGATGTGGCGGTTTTTATTTCCGCATAAAATGCGCAAAAGACAAAAAGGTTAAAAAAATGAGAAATTTTCTTTTAATTCGTTTTATGTTGTGTTGGCCATCGTTATACCGTTCACAATCCGATAAAGCGACAAATGTATCAGCATTAGAGAAACAACGTAAGATTGTAGAGGGCATGATGCAACGCAAAGCGTTTGTTCATACGGAACCCGTTCGGCGTTAACCTGGTGTTTAATGGTGTGAAATATGTCAAAATCGTATACTATATTTGTGCCTTATCATTTTTTTGGTCGTAAATCAGTTGTCGTAATTAAATATGATTCCGGTAAAATTACAACGAAAACATACAAAACTGTATTTGATATGCCGGACGATTTACGTCACAAGTATCGGTGTCAACGGCTTGCACGTTGCATGTCACACAACAAATAACCAATTCCCCGCCCGTGTGGGCGGTTGTTTTTTACCTTTTTTATGATATAATGAAAACATGAGCAGGAAATTATATCTTATTGCCGGACCAAACGGCAGTGGCAAAACCACGCTTGCCAAAGAATTGATCAAGGAAGAAAAGGTCACTTTCCTTAACGCCGATGAAATTGCCGAAAAACTGGGTGACAATATCGGTCTTTCTGCGGGGCGCATGTTATTGGATAAATTAGAAACATGTTTCAAATGTAAAGAATCGATAGTATTGGAATCTACAATTTCTGGAAATTACCACGATAGAGTGATTCAACGGGCGAAAAAAGAAAAATATGAAATAATTTTCATGTATATTTTCCTTAGTTCTGTGGAACAAAACTTGGCGCGAATAAAACAAAGGGTGAAACTTGGTGGCCACAATGTGCCAGAAACGGATGTAAAACGCAGATATAAACGCAGTTTGCACAATTTTTGGAACGTACAAAAAAATGCCAATCAATGGGAACTTTATTACAACGGCGAAAACAGTTATGAGTTGGTCGCGCGGGGATGTGGTGATATACTTGAAATAATGGATGATGCGCTTTATAATAAATTCAAGAAAGAGGCGAAATAAATGCAAAAAAAGAATTACGAATTATCGGCGAAATTATTACGATTGGCGAACCGTGGCGCGCACCGCGCCCAAGAACGCGCCCGCCGTGCTGGTGTTCCGGTGACCTATGCCATAGGTGGCAAATTGATAGAGGTTAAATTGTAAAAACGCCATGATTACCGAAGAAATTCAAAAAGTTCTGAACGATTTAGATAAAATCTTGCGGTCTGCGGTTGGGCCGCGCAATCGTCGGGAGTATATGCGCGAAATCGGCGTGACCGATCGCAATTGGCATTTTTCACTAACCGCGGATGAAATCATAAAAAATAAAATTCCTGCTGCTGTGATTGGATGTTTCGGAATTGCAAGGTTATTTTGTAAATTGGCCCCCAAAGGATTACAATTCTCCGTGGTTACATGTGCATATGAACCCGATTGGACTGCCGCGCGAAATGGTAATGAACCAAAATCCATTGGTGGGCACCAGGTCATAGCAGTTGAAATCAATGACAAATTGCGTATGTTTCACCCCGGGCGGCGAAAATTAGAATTCATCAATACCGATGTGGTTGTTGGCAATTTGGTTGACTTTGGTTTTCGTGATGTTCCAGGGCGGTATTTGATAACCGCAATTATGACACCGGATGAATATAACAAAATAAACACATACCAAAAGTTGCGCAATGTTTATGCCAGTGGCGACATGAATAATCCCGAATTTACAATCGTGCCCCGCAGGAAAATAAATATTCCGCTTCAAAATTTGTTTGGCAGGCAATAATTGTCTTTTGTTTATTTTTGTGTATCTTTGCTCTGTTCTGGCATAAAATGCACGAATTCAGACATGGTGATGCCAGTGGCGTTCAAAACTTTGGCCAAACTGTATGTCGATGGCCAACGCGGTTGACCATATTTGCTAAACCGCTTGCTTTTGTTAAATGTCGTTGCGTCAAGTCCCGCAAACTTGGCCAGCCCCGAACAAGACATATTCCGCGACGCCGCAAGTTTAACTATTGCCCGCCATAAATCATCATGTGTCATCATCTCTCCTTTTTATAAAATTAGATTTTGTTTGTATATTCTTATTATAATTGAAATATGTTCCTAGGACAAGAGTTTTTTCTGTTGCTTGTTTTCCTAATCGTGTTGAGTGCTTTTTTGCGTGTACGGATATGACGACGGATTGTAAAATAGCAAATTTTTTATTAAATCGTTATTCCAAAAAGTATCTTTGCGGCTTCGCCAATAAGGAATGCACTGACGGTCACAACCCCACAGATAGTTAGCATTTCAAAAAATCGTGGCCAAAAATCTTCGTGGCACAGGCGCGATTTTACATAGTTAAAGAAAAATATAACCGATATCGCGACAACATATGTCATACCCAATGCCAAAAAAGGATTCACAATAAATATAAACGGCACCAGTAACATTCCGGCGGTGAACACATACGCCGCGCCGGTTGCCAAACCTTGCCATATTGCAAAGTCCGTGTCGCCATTTGTGCGCGCCGCCAAATATTCTGATGCCGCCATGGAAAGTCCCGCCGCAACCGATGCAATAACGCCCGTCAAAACCACCACTGAATGTTCGGCGGATGCGAACACCAATCCCGTAATCAGCCCCAGCGTCGAAACCAACGCATCATGCATACCCAAAATAATTGAACGCCAAAAATAGTTTTTCATATAAAAATAATACCCCGGTTACCTGGGGTAAATACACAAGAACAAATTCCGAATTTACCATATTGGCGCATGGTCGCCTTCTTTGACAATTGGGCGTTCGTCTTCCCACACGGAAAGTCCGGTTTTGATATCGGTAAGTGTCATTTGCAAATAGTATTCTACACGCGAATCAACCGACGAAAACCACCCCGATTGCAATTTCATATTGCGTTGAATCATTTTTCCCGAAAGTGACATATTCGGCGCAACCAATGTTCCCTTGCTTACAATTGTTGACCCATCATATTCGTCATCGCCGCGCGCCGCACGCACCGCATAGGTCGATGTATCTTCGGACGGGGCGTTATTTTCAAATGCGGTTGAAACCGCCGCCCGGCCGGAATTGATAAGTGTCATACGAATTTTTTTAACCAAAATATCCGTGTCAAACCGTTGCATGGTGTCGTTCTTGATTTCGCCGATTCCAATCACCGGATTTTTCACGCGCGCGAACACATTACTTGCCAACATAGATTTAGTCATCGCTTCGGCCGTTTCGGTCCAATCGCGATATTCCAATTCCATCACATGTTGCATATCGGCAACTTCCTTTTCATCGTTCAAATCAACAACACGCACTTCGCCACACCCAACCAGCGCGGCACATACCGCAATCGGTAACAGTTTTTTCATATTTTCCCCCTTTGGTTTTTATTTTGTTTTCATTGGTTTTATATCTTGCCGACCGTCCGCCAAACGGACATAGACCAAATAATTTCCATCGCGCGGCAAATCAACCCTTGCCACAACATTACCATGCGACCGCAATTCAATCAAGCCATTATTCGTCGCACGCAACACCGATATGGTTTTCGGCAGTGTCGCCCATGTTCGCACTTCGGCATTCGTGGTTGCTTCGGAATAAATCAAGGATAACAGCCCAAGCAACGGTGCCGCATCAGAATTCGAATTATACATCGTTGTTTGCAACGCCGTTCGTCCCGCCGCGGATGTGAACGCACGCAAAACTTCGTTAGTGTGATATTCGTTATATTCCGTCATGAACATTGCATCGACATTTGCGATTTGTTCCGCGCCATCAATCTTGGTCGTGCCGTCCAACAAAATCGGTTGCGATGTTGCAATCGTCACCCACGACAGCCCGTTTGGCATCAACAATGGCAAACTGGTGCGGTGTTCGGTTAGTTTCGGCGCAAACCCGTCTTCGATAAAAACCCAAACCGTGTTTTTTGGTTTTTGCTTTGCGCGTGCAAGGTTCAAATCATCAACAACAAAATCGTTTTCCGGCGCCATGCCATGCGCGCGTTCCAAATATGTTGCCGCATCACCAAAATCGCCTGCCGTTAAAAAGTAAATGCCCGACAAATACATCAGCGCCGGATTCATAATATCGCGATATGCGGTCCACTGTTCGATTTTATCGGCGATTTCCGTGTGCTTTTCAATTTCGTCCCGTGTTGATTCGATAAGTTTTTTATACGCGACCGACATATCTTGTTGTCGCGCATACGATTGGTTGATAATCACGCGTGCGTCGTTCCATCGACCGTCCGCAATCGCCGCCCACAATTGATAGTATGACACGAACAAAGTGTCCATCATAAACGGCCGATAATCATTTGCGTTCGCGCCAAATGCAAAGTTCGCCGCTTCGCGCCAAAAATCGCCAGATGTGACATCTTTGTTTTTCTGGTTAAATTTTTCATACATCGCATCCGCGCCGGCAATATCGCCATCATGAAACTTTTTATCGGCACCAATCAGTAAATCAAGATTTCCATCACCGTCGTCGTGCGCGGCGGCGGTCGTCATATAATTCCCACGCACCAAATCAAGCCGCGATTCCACCGCCATACTGCACGCGGCAAGCAACACACCGACCAATAAAAAGCGTAAAATTTTCAACATGTCACTTTATTTTACCACAGGTGACAATTCTTTCAATTCATTTGTTTGCGGATTGTAATAGCGCGGATTTCCATTATATTCCAAAATCGCATGATGCATAGGAATCAAAAATTCCGGCAACGGCGACGACCGCCCCATTTTCATATATCCGGCCAATCTTGAATCCGCGTACGCCATTTTTAATTCACCTTTGATTGGCCTATGATACCATCCTTGGAAAATAATAAGTTCTTCTTTTTTGGAAAGTTTCATAATATCCATTTCACTAAACAGCGGTTCTGTTTTTGGAACTTCCGTTTCTTTGCCATCGGGACCTTTTTCTTTTTTCATTGTTATTTTTGTTCCCATCATATTGGCAAATCTTTGTGCCGTGTCAGGGTCATTTTGTCGCAACACAACCTTGGCCGCGGTTGTTGATATAATTGTCGCGGCAGCGTCCGCGCCGTATTTTTCCTGAATCTGGTGTAAATCTTGACCAATAAACAGATACGATATTTTTTGACCACGACCGACATCGGGCCCTTGGATAACGGCCTGCATCTTTTGCATTTTCGGCATTTCATCAAGCAAGAATAACACTGGATATGGTCCCATTTTTTCACCACTGCGCCCCACATGTTCCGGCGGATTGGCAAGCAAGAAATTCGACATCGTTTCAATAAACATCGCGGTAATTGGGTTTAACGCCTTGGCATCAACCATATTGATAGACAGGTAAACCGTCACCGGCTTCATTTTTCCGTCGCGTGGGTCAATCATTCCGCGCATATCGGCAAAATGAAAGTCGGAATGCGATGTCCGATTACGCACGGCGGCATTACGGAAAATCGCAAGTCCTGTCAGAATTGTTGAAAGAATTGACCCGCGTTCGGTTGCCGGTGTGTTGGCCAATTTCGTAAGTTCTGCAACCGCACGATTTGAATATGCAAACGCACGACATTCGGCAACCGCGGATTCCAACCAATCTTTCATTGGGTCTGCCATCATAACGGTTTGGTCGCCTTGCTTTTGGCGTTCCGCTAAATTCGCGGCGACGGCAATTTGTGCCTCGGTAATCCAATCCAGCATCATGGAAAACGATGCTTCTTTGCCAAGCCACATTTGCGGTATGTTCGCCCACGAACCAATATGAACATAATTCATCGCGTTTAATTCGCCGTTTTTAATAAGTCCCTGTGCGGCAAAGGCATTTGGGTCATTTACCATTGAAAAGTAATAATCGGACAAAACGGCGGCATCTTCGGCATCAAATGTTCCGGATTGAAGTCTGCCATAGAAATAATCGTCCGCCTTGGCGCGTTCAATCTTCGAAACAATAAATTGAATAAACCCGGCAAGCCCCGCGCGCCCCGATTGTGTCCAGTGTGGGTCGGCACTGCTGCCCGTGGCATCGGGAACCAACACGTCGCAAATATAATCAACATACAATTCGCGTTGTTCGATGCTAAACGGTATGTGCCCCGGCGAAAGCGGATTCCAAGACGGATAATAAATACCCTTTTCCGGTTCATCTTGACCGCCCCAGTCCATAATAAATACCGGCCCAACCTTTTCAGAACGATAACCACTGGACATGCCATCCAATTCGGGTTTAGGGTCATTTATAATCATTGAAACATTTGGGCAATCGAAAATGGTTGGCAACACTATGCCTTGGGTTTTACCGGTTCCCGGGGGCGCAAGACATAAAACCGACAATGTTTCTGGTAATTTTAATGGTTTCTTTTTGAAATACCCAAGTACCATCATAAACCCGTCGAACAGCCCCATTGCCTTTACATCCGCCTCGTTCGCTTCGCGTGAAGATTTTTTATCAAATTTGTCCTTGCCGTGCGGGTTAAATTCGCCCTTTAACGTGTCATCCACCAACAAGTAATATGCCAACACTGGAATCAGTGGCACAACACACGCAAAATCCGGGTGCATCAAACAGCGCAAAACCCAATACGGAATTTCCGCAACGACCGACAGGCCCGCGCTTTGAACCATATTGATTAAATAGATTTTCATCCAATTTGCGGTTGCCGGTGACCAACCATATCGCCACAAATGTTCGAACAAAAACGAAAAGCAAAACACCAACGCGCATACCAACCACACGCCAACCGACCAACGCAGCGCCCAAAAAACCTGGGCCATGGGGGTTTGTTCGTGTTCTTTATACGCAGATGATTTGAATATATTCAAACCCTTGCTGTCTTTGCCCGCAGATAAAATCTTGAACTTTTGAACCATCGTGCTATGATTATATCAGAAAAAAACAAAACAATAAAGCATGGAAACAAAAATTATATGAAAAACATTCCGCGCATTTTTATCGACCGTAAAATAAAAACCGGCGACACATTTCCGGCGGATAAATCGGTGGCGCACTATTTGTCGCATGTTATGCGTACAAGCAAATGTATTGTCTTTGGGTTTGGTCACGAATTTAATGCGGAACTGTCGCCCGACGGAAAAAGCATAACGGTGGGTGCGGATACAGGTCGCGCAGATGTAGTGTCTGATGTCACGCTTTACTTTGCGCCGATAAAGCGCACCGATGATTTGATTGCGATGGCAACGCAAATGGGGATAAAACGCTTTGTGCCGGTTATAACAGAACGCACGGTGAATCATCATGTGAATTGGGCGCGTATGCAAAAAATCGCGATAGAATCCGCCGAACAATCAAATTGCAACAGCGTTCCCGAAATCGCCATGCCGATAAAATTTGCCGAACTTGATTTGTCATCGCTTTGTTTCGCGGACGAAAGGTTTGCATACGATGTTAAAACCGCACCAAAAATTCCGGCAACCGCAAACGCGATTCTTGTCGGACCCGAAGGTGGTTTTTCCGATGCGGAATTTGCGGCACTGGACACGGCGGGCGCGGTACCGGTGTCACTTGGGAAAACAATTTTGCGCGCCGAAGTCGCCGCGGTCATAGCCATAGAGAAAATAAGAAAATGAAAATACGAATTGCAAAATTTATTGCCGACACCGGCATAACATCGCGCCGCGGTGCGGAACAAATGATTGCGGACGGGCGCGTCACCGTGAACGGCGCGATTGCCACAACGCCGGTTATGTTTGTTGATGACACGGACGAAATTATTGTGAACGGTAAAAAAATTGAACCACGCACAGACACTGAACTTTACGCATTTCATAAACCAATCGGCACAATGACAACAACGCATGACCCGCGCGGGCGCAATACTATTTACGATATATTGCCACGCGAATACCGCAATTTGCGCTATGTTGGGCGACTTGATTTCAAAACGACGGGTTTGTTGCTTATGACGAATGATGGTTTGCTTGCGCGGAAATTGACCGCACCAAGTGCAAACATTCCGCGTGTTTATATCGCCGATGTTGCGGGCAACAATATGTCGCGGTTGGACAAGGCGCGCCAAGGTATAACAATCGACGGAATACATTATCGCCCGATGAAAATTGAAATTACGCGCGACAAAAAATTGCGTGTGACCGTGACCGAAGGTAAAAAGAATGAAATCCGCATAGTGTTAAAGTATTGTGGCCTGCCGGTGCGGACTTTGCACCGTGTTGAATACGGCCCGATAAGTTTGAAAAATATCCCGACCGGAAAAATTGTTAAATTGGATAAAAAAACCGTTGACGACTTTATTAAAACTTATCTATAATCACAACATAAGGAAGGGAGAATTCACATGAAAAAGAAAACCACAAAACCCACGAAAGCCAAATCAGCCGCAACGCGCAGCGTGAATGTGAAGACACCACATCGCACGAATGGCGCGTCGTCTTGGTCAATGTCGATTTACGTTTATTGGTTTATAATTTTGTTTTTTATCGCGGCAACTTTCTTTATTCTTGGACGCAGCCAGTTTACATCTGAACCGCGTGGCGGGTTGAAAAACGGTATCGCCGAAGAGGTTTTAATGCGTGCGAACGATTACTATAATAACGGCAAGAACGAAATTTTGGCGGGCAACTTGGACGGTGCGATTGCGGATTTAACGTCGGCGATAACAACCGATGGCAATATGGTTTCGGCATACATCTTGCGTGGCGAGGCGTATATGCAATCGGGAAATTACAGTGCGGCACTAAATGATTTTAACGCGGCGATTGAAATGGACCCGCAAAATTCGGTTGCGTATTATGACCGTTCTTTGTTGAACACCCGTTTGGAAGATTTTGAATCAGCGATGACCGATATAAACAACGCACTTGCAACATATGTTGCAAATCCGAACGAATTTTTGCAATTGCGTGATTTGTATGCAAAACGCGGACAATTAAACCTTTGGCAGAAAAATTGGGAAGGTGCGATTGCGGATTACACCAATTCGCTTGCGCGGCCCGAAGGAATCGTTAGTCCGTCTGTGTATGCGGAACGCGCCGAAGCATACACCGCGATGGGAAATTATGCGGATGCGGTAAACGATTACACATCGGCGATACGTGTGATTTCTGAACAAATCCAAGGTGCAACAACAATTGAACAGAAAGAAGACCTGTCGATGCACGCGATGAATTATTTTGAAAAATCCGCGGCGTTGAATTTAAGTATGGGTAATGCGGCGGCGGCAAAGTCCGATTTGGAATCCGCATATCAAATTGCAACTTCATTAAATGACCCAGAAACGGTCGAAAGATTCCAAGGGTTGTTAGAGGAGTTGCAATAATCAAAATAGTTTTCGTCCAAAACAAAAAGGCCACCAATCTTTGGTGGCCATTTTATTACCGGTTTATGTTAAGCCAAGATTGATTAATATTAAATGTAATATTTGCATTAAAGAAATTGACTAATTGTTCGGGAACCTGACCTGTTGCTTCGGGATACAATTGTGCACCTGTACTTTTTTGAATAACAATATTATTTGGGTTTAACAAACGGATATTGCCGGGAATAGTATAATCAACGACCGCTGGTAATTTATCCTTTCTAACATCCATATCAAAAAGGCATTTTTCATGTTTGCATTTGTCGCAACCATGTTTGTTGACACAAAATACCGCAGATTTTTTAAGTTCACCAAATGTTGGAATTTTTTCGTTCGCTACCCAAAAATTAATGATATGAAGTTTCTTTTGTTCTTTATCCAATGTATCCTTTAAATCAATCTGGTAAAACGGATTGTTGTTATCTTTTTCATTTAACCCAGAAAGAAACAACCGCCTTTCTGCATGCACGTGCATTGGCATATTCTGGTCGCAATCATCGCGCAGATTTAAGTTTTTTATAAAATCCAACATATCATCCCAAGAATAAACTTTAAGCCCGCCAACATAGTGAATAGAATCACCGTCGGTACCAACAGTTGTTATATTGACATAGAAACCTTGCCTTAAATTATAAGAAAAATTCATTGTGCTCATACCATCAATCCTTTTTCGTTCACAAAGGCGAAAGTAGCATAAAAAAACCAAAAATCAAGACGTTTAACGAAAAAACCGACCTTTGACGATTAAAACGTTGCGCGCAATCCGGCGGCCAAGAACGGATTTTCCCGCGACATACCAACGGACGACCACACATCAACATACCGATTGTATTTATAACGAAATGACCCAACAACCGTATGGTCGGCATAATCCGGCGCCCATTTGTGCCATATTCCCGTTTCCGAAAATAAATACGACAGCGACAGTGTATAATTCAATACATCATAACTAAGGCCACCCCCGATTACGATTCCGTCCGATACCACGCCAATCGGGTTTTTATCATACACCGCCCGCCCGGTCAGTGCGAAAATCCAACTGTTGTATTGAACATTTGCACCGATTCCGATTTGCCCACGCCAATCGGCGGTGACAAGTGGACTGAACGTATCGGTTTCATACCCGTCGGGCGAATCGATAAATGATGCGCCCAATGACAAAGCATATTTTGTTTTCGATGATGAATTTTTTATCTTTATCCCCGCATCCAAATTCATTTTATAGTCGCCGGTTATGCCCGCCACCGAAACACCATATTGCAAATTTGGGTCGTGTGCCGCGACAAGGTTTAAACGCAGCGACCCCGAACCCGATGTTATTTCCGGGTTTGCAATGACCGGGCCATCGGTCCCCATCTTGCGATAAACCAAAGAATCATCGTTCAACCGCAACCCACCAACATCCGGCAGTCCCAATCCCAATTTATGCGCAACCGAATCCGTAAGACCGATTTCCATGCGCCCGACACCGCGCCATTGCCAAAATGCGAACGCTTCGTCAAAATATTCATCTTCGTTGATTGCGATTTCGTCAATACTGTATACCGCACCAAACATATGTAATTGCGACACGTCATACGTTGCCTGGGCCCGCACGTCAAAATCGCCAAGGAAATCCGGCTTGTTAAAATCCGGTTCGATAATTCCGGCGGTGCCGTATCCGGTAAGCGCGAAATTAAAATCGCCCGCACGATAGTGCAACGCGTGCCCACATGTTGGCGCGGCCACCGCAACAATTGCAAAGATTGAAATGGTTTTAATTTTATTTATCATCTGTGTTTTCCGTATCGTTTATGATTGCATCGCGCAGTTTATTATATGCGCGTTCTTCGATTTGTCGCACGCGTTCGCGCGAAATTTTATATTTCTTTGCCAATGCGTCCAGTGTCAACGCCGGTTCGGTTAAACGCCGCGCGCGTAATATTTCGCGGTCGCGTTCCGGCAAATCCGCAAGATGTTTTTTAAGCAACGCCGACCCGCGCCGCATAAATTCAGACCTTTCAACATTTTCAACAATATCGGTCTTTGAATCGGACAGGTTCGACAGCATATCCGCGCCATCTTGTTCGGTGCTGCGTGCCGGTGCATTTAGCGATAAATCGCGCGCAACGATTCGCGTTGACATGCGTTTAACATCTTCGGCCGGCACACTTAGGTAATTTGCGATTTGTTCGGCCTGCGTTTCGGACAGGTTCCCATCCATAATCCCCAATGCACGCTTTGCCCGCGCCAGGTTAAAGAACACGCGTTTCTGATTTGCCGAAGTTCCGATTTTCACAATGGACCAGTTATTTAGAATCGTTTCATAAATTTCCGCGCGAATCCAAAACATCGCATATGTGGAAAACCGAAAACCTTTTTCTGGGTCGAATTTCTGTAACGCCTGCATCAACCCCATATTGCCACTTGCCACCAATTCTTGGACCGGAATGCCATAGTTTCGAAAATCATACGCCACCGACACGACAAGGCGCAAATGACTTACCAACAATTTTTCCGCCGCATCGTTATCCTGTGATTTCACCCATTTGGATGCGTATTCATATTCTTCGTCGGCGGAAAGTATCGGAAATTGCGCAATTGTGCGGATATAGTTTGCAAATCCCGCGTCATCTGTGACCGATGGGGCGACCAAATTGGTTCCGGTTTTTGTTGGCAAAGCACTCTTGATTTGTTTTTTCATTATGTTTATAGTATAGCAAGAAAATAGAAATTATCAAGATGCCAAACCACAGGAGTTTTCAAATGGCAAATATGTTGGAAAGAAATAAAAAGGTCAAAGCCCCACAAAAAACTATGCAAGACCACGCCGAAGACGCGTTGTATCGCGAAGTATGGGAAGATGTGAATAATGAAAAAACGCAACAGTTCCTTAAAAAATATGGTCGTTATTTAATTGCGGCGGCACTTGGAATTATGATTATCGTCACCGGTATTCAAATCGGTATTCGTGCACATCACGCGGCGCGTATGGCAACGGCGGAAAATTATGAAACCGCGCTTGAAAATTCGGATGTGAACGCACTGGTTGGAATATCACAAAACACGGACGGCGCGACGGCGGACCTTGCGTTATTTCAGGCATATATTTTGGACAAAGATATCAAAAAATTGGAAGATTTGGTCACAAATGGAAAATCGCGCGAATTCCGTGATTTGGCGCGTTTACATATAATCGCACTGCGGGGCGATGAAATGGACGGCGCGGCCGTTGCGGAATACCTTCGCCCATTGGTGACCAAAGATTCGCCGTTTTATTACACCGCAATGCTAACAATCGCGCAAAAATATGTCGCGGCGGGTGACCATGCAAATGCGAATAAATGGATTGATAAAATAACGGGTGACCCGGATGCACCGGCGGTTATTCGCGCGGATGCGGAAACATTGAAATAAGGAAAAACATAAAATGAAAAAGGTTGCAATTTTTGCCATGTCCGCGGTCGCGCTTTGTGCGTGTGATAAACACGACCCGATTTTGCCGGGCGAACGCGTCGGAATTTTTGCAACCGATGATGTGCGCGTGCTGAACACACCTGTGCCGGGCGCACCGGAAAATATCGCCGAATACGAACCGGGTGATTGTCCGTACAAATTGGATAATCAAAATACAATTTGGAACGGCGATAAAAAAATCTTTGCCGGTTTTCCAACGAATAATTATGTGCGCGGCGAAAAAAATCCGGTGTGCGATGGGGAATTTGTTTATGCGGGACTTTCCACCGGCGAATTGGTCAAGGTAAATGCAAAAACGCGCCAAATCGCGTGGATTGCGGACGTGTATCGGCAAAGCAATATGACCGGTGGTGCATCGGTTTTGGATATAATCGCACCGATTCAAATTCATGGAAAATATGTTTATGTGGGCGGCCTGGGCGGGGCGTTTTGCAAGATTTCTGTTGCGACCGGAAACGCCGCATGGTGCGCGTGGTTTGGTGTTGAACACCCATTTATAATTGCAAACGATGTCGCGTATGTTTTGGATACGGATAATTATCTAAATGCGGTGCGCACGCGTGACGGCGCGGTTTATTGGCGCACGGCGGTTGCGCGACCCGCCACACCAAAATATGAAAACAAGACGATTGTTGTTGCCCACGAAAAATTCGACGCCGAAAGTGGGAAATTGATTAAATAAAAGTAAAAATATAGGCGAAAGATTTAAATCATTCTTTGCATGGGAAATATACGGATGCGCTAAACGCAACAATGTTGGCAAAACAAACTCTGTTCACCCACTTTATAAAACAGAAAATATCCCACTAATCACTAAACGGATTACCCGCCTTTTTATATTCAATAATTATTGGCAAATGTTCCCAGTGCAATGCGTTCGCAATTCCGCGGCACTGGTATCGCATGTCGCCCAGGTCTCATAATTGCACGGTTTTTGGGGTGGTTTTTTTGGGGGTAGTATTTTACGCAAACCCGCGGAATTCGTGGGTTTTTGGCATAAAAAAGTGTTGAAAAAAAACCAAGGTTTTTAGTCAACACTTTTTTTCAAAAATCCAAAATTTTTATTTTCTGTAAAATCAATGACTTACGAATTTTGGTTTTTTAGCCCAAAGTGTATAAAAAAAACCTTGGTTTTTGTTACACTATTATCAG
>CADAFS010000019.1 GCA_902787305.1 uncultured Pseudomonadota bacterium
AAGCACGGTGACATCGTTAAAGTATGTGACGGATGAACTGAACACGCGCCAGGATAAGTTCGGTGCGAACGATGGCAAGGCGATGACATTTACAAATGTTGCGGGTGGAAATTTACCACGCGATGTAAAAGAAAGTTTGGGAACAAGTACAACCGACCCCGGGTTACCGACGGTAAGTGCGGTGAACACGGGAATTGCCACCAAACAAGATGAAATCGGTGCGGCAAATGCGAATACTGTTGTGACGTATACCGGCACACCGGGAACACTTGGTCAAAAGGGAATATATCAAGACACGGGCACATACGCCGAACAAAGTGATAACCTGATACAGGCATCAACATTTAATGCGGCGTTGCGTAATGGATTGAATAATGAATTTGTGTGCGCCGGCACCGACGACGGAACACCGAATGGAAATTGTTGGTTGTGGAGTATTGATAATGATTATAATGGCGTGACGGAAAATTATGTATCTGCGACGGGCACAGGTGTGCAAAACGGCACACCGACGCCAACGAATCCCATATATCCAACATTTTATCAACAGGGTGATATGATTTTACGAAAAGTGGGCAATTATGCCGATTCATACGATGCAACAACACATAAAATCACAAGACGTGTCGGTGTAAAGGTGCTTGATGGGACGGAAGATTGGACAGCAAGTAGCACTTACCAAGGTAGTTGTTATACAAATGCGATTGGCCAAACACCTAGTGGTCAAGTAATTTGTAGTCATTTCCAAAATACAGGTAGTTTAGGTAATTACAGTCGCGGAAAATGTTTCAAGGAACAATATTCTTTCAATTTGTGGTATGGCGACAATGGGTCAACCGCGGTGGCAGACTTTAAACAATTCCTTGCCGAACAATACGCCGCGGGAACCCCCGTGACGGTGTATTACACATTGGGCAGGCCGGTTGAAGAAGATTGGCCGGACACGACATATAACACCAGTGTTTATATCCCGCAAAATCAGTAAATTTCCCCCGGGCTTACGTTTGCAGTGATAAATGATAGTGTGAAAATATTTGGTCGGTGTTTTCCGAAATAAATATTTTTAATACCGCACGTTGCACGGACAGTTTTAATTTTTTCCCCTGGAAAAATTTGAAATAGGTATTTGCTTTTTATTTAACTTTATATATAATGGTATCCGTTGAAAGTGCACCCATGGCCTAACTGGATATGGCGTGTCCCTCCGAAGGACAAGGTTGCAGGTTCGAATCCTGCTGGGTGCGCCATCCACTTGTGCAATCCAAAGAATTGCTATAGCGAGATGAATCCGCCGTGTATCGTTTATAGCCAACCAATTGGTCGATATAAAATGTTAAAGTTTTTATCTTTGTTTTCCGTTTTATTACTTGCCGCTTGCAACAGCGTTTATCTTAAACCGAACACGATGGTGCCGGGGACAACGGTTTATGCATCGCGTGGTGGCAACACCATGACCCGCGGGATAAAGGAAAAATTAGAAGAACACGGTTTTGCCGTAAATGTGGGCAGTTTAAAGGATGAATCTTCGATTGATGTTGATAAATTTAGTGTCCCCAAAAACACGCGCTATATCGTCCGCGTTAGCGAGCAGGCGGAAACATTTATGCCGTATTGGTGCATATTTAATGGATTTTGGTGGTGGCGATTTAATGTTTCAATTGCCGACCAGAAAACAGGCGAAGAAATTTTATCTTGGCGCGGTCGCGGTTGCCAAAACAGTTCACTGCGCAAACTCGACAGATTCCTGGACGAATTGGAAATTAAAGAATAATTTGACAATAGCATTTTTTTGAATAAAATGTTTGCAGAAAACAAAGGATGTTTACATGGTTGAACTAATGGATAGACATGCGCGCCAGGACGCGCGCGCCAAAGAGGTTATCGAACGCGAACGCGCCCACCAAGAAAAGCGTAAAAACAGGTTGCCACCATTTTTGATGGTGCGTTCAGGATTGTTGAATGGATGGTTGGTGACACTTTGTGTCTTGGGTATTGCCACGTGGTCGGCGGGATTTGCATCAAATGCATCCAATGGTTTGGTGGGCGATGTCGCGGTGGGTGCTGTCGCGTTCGCTGGTCTTTGCTATGGCGCACTTAGTACCGAAAGAAAATACCAAAGGTTTAAACAAGACATTAATTTCATCAAAGAAGAGTTTAAAACATACATCGATAGCGAAAAATATACATTGGATTTTTCGGACTATGTGCAAAACAAAAAACTTATGTGTATTTTAATTGACCATATCATGAAATACGATGACGGGGCGATTATTGATAAAATCAAAGAGAACCCGAATTCAGTTCCTGATCTTTATGTCCTTAACACAATTCTTAAATCATATTTGCGCCGGCATTCGGAAAATGCACAAATAATACGTGACACAATTCCAAAAAACAAAATGTACGACACGGTTCGCAGAATAATAGATAAGCAAACTAAACGGCTGGCAAATTGCGAACAATGCAGATAAAAAACGGTGCGAATTTGCACCGTTTTCTTTTATGCTTTTTAATTATTCTTATTCATCAATTTTTGCGTATTCACAGAAACCTTCACTGGTGTCGCAACGCGAAATTGTTCCTTCACTAATGAAATATCCCTGGGGGTGCAGACATGCCGGGCAAACGGTTGGTGCCTCAAGTCCTATGTGCCACATACCGCAATTCGTGCAACGCCACATAACGATTTTATCCTGTTTGAACAAAGTTCCGTTTTCAATCGCATCAATCAGTGCGCGGAAACGCGATTCATGATAACGTTCCGCAAGCCCGATGTTTTTCAGTACCGATGCGATGGAATCAAAACCTTCTTCGGCGGCGATTTGTGCAAAACGCGGATACATATCGGTGTTTTCTTCGTGTTCGCCGTATGCCGCCGCCTGCAAATTTTCAAGTGTTGTGCCAATTTTCCCCGCCGGGAAAGATGCGGTTATTTCGATTGCACCGCCCTCTAAGAATTTAAACAAACGTGACGCGTGTTCACGTTCTTGGTCCGACGTTTCGGTAAAGATTTTACCAATCGCCTGAAAACCTTCGTCCTTGGCGCGTGACGCAAAGAAAGAATAACGGTTGCGTGCCTGAGATTCGCCGGCGAATGCAATAAGCAGATTTTTTTCGGTTTGTGTGCCTTTTAATGATATAGACATATTTTTCTCCTTGGGTTAAAGTTGCCACTATCATAACAGGCGCCGTAACAAAAAGCAAAGTAATTATTTTTCAAATGCGGCACTGTGAATTAAATTTTGGTATTCATCATAAATACTGATGGCCAAAAATGCACGCGCTTGCTCTATCGATTGACCATACGACATAAATGTGCCGCGCGGTGTTTCGTATTTTGCAACAATCCAATCAGGATGCGCGATATCCGCCGAACATCCCGTCCCGCCCCATGTGGCCAACGCCGCCTTGTGATATTCAAATTTATTTTTCTCTGTGCGGGGTAATTTTTCAACCAAAACAAACTGTCGATCGCGAACTTCGGTTATTTCATATGGAAATTTTTTTTGCACCCGCCAAAGACCCGCAATAAATTCAACATCATTAAATTCGGCCCCCGGCGCCCCAAGTGGTATATATTCTTTGAAGCCAATATACGCATTCATTCCATCTTCAACGCCCAATTCAAAAGCAATACGTTTTTCTTCTATATTTTTGTATAAAGGTTTGCTGCCTCTATCATCAATGGCAAGTGGGTTTGTAATTTTATCATCTGGACTGCCGGCATATTTTTTCTTTTTTAATGCCATAAGCGTATTATATGCTAAATAGACGACGACCTTGCGTTCAGCTAATTTTTTCTGTATTATTTTATATAACTTTGTTGACTTTGCATACGCTAGGTTTTCTGGGGGAATATTCAGCTGTTTTGCTAATTTAGTTTCATCCAATGACAAGCCACACTGCAGTGCCAGTTGTAGGTCCAGCAAAGACATTCTTACTTCAGACCGTTTATTTTTGGTTGGCATTTTCAACCCCCAGGAATAGTTTTTCTATTGTACTAATTAAATTCTCTACTCCTGTGCGCCCCGCCGCGCTTATGGTTAAAATTTGTGGTCTCTTTTTCCGACCAAAAGATTTCTTGAACGCGGTCATTTTTTCCGTGAGTTCTTCATCAGTTATCGCATCAATTTTATTGATAACAACGATTTCCGGTTTGGTCAGCAATCCACCACCATAACTGTCCATTTCATGTCGTATTGCTTTATACCGGGTTGCCCAATCGGGTTCGGTCCCGTCAATTACATGCAAAATCATTTTGGTTCGTTCGGCATGTCCCAAGAATCGGTCACCAAGGCCGACGCCGGTATGTGCGCCTTCAATAAGTCCGGGCAAATCCACCATAACAAATTCGCGATTATGTGCATACATAACACCCAGTTGCGGATTTAATGTCGTGAACGGATAGTTTGCAATCTTTGGGCGCGCGGACGTGACGGCGGCAAGCAGGGTGGATTTCCCCGCATTTGGAAACCCGACAAGCCCAATGTCTGCAATAAGTTTAAGTCGCAATATCACCGTCCGTGATTCCCCGGGCAATCCGTCATTTGCCTGGCGCGGGGCACGATTTGTCGGACTTTTAAAGTGCAAATTTCCCCAACCGCCGTTCCCGCCGCGCGCCGCCAGGTATTCCATGCCGTCGGCGTTCAGGTCGGCGTATTCGATTTCCTCGTTCTCGGACAAAATCACCGTTCCCGTCGGCACCGGCAGCACCAGTGTTTCCCCCGATGCCCCCGTGCGCATTTTTCCCATGCCGTTTTCACCGCGCCCGGCCGCAAAACTTGTTTTGAAACGATAATCGATAAGAGTATTCACATTCGGCACCGCGCGAAATATAACATCGCCACCGCGTCCACCGTCGCCACCGTTCGGGCCACCAAACTCTATGTATTTCTCGCGGCGAAAGGTGGCCGCACCGTTGCCGCCATCACCTGCTTTGATAAAAATTTTCGCCTTGTCTAAAAATTTCATCGTATTTTTTCTTCGTTGTTTATGCCGCGCAACCTCTTTGCTTATTCTAAGGCTCGTCGCTAATAACGCGACTCGCCAAGAAATCGCAACATTCGGTTTCACGCCGAAAAGTGGCCGCGCCATTGCCGCCATCGCCCGCCTTGATAAAAATTTTCGCCTTGTCCAGGAATTTCATACCGGCATTATAACTTAAAAACTTGCAATTTCCAGTATAAAGATTATAATCAATTCGTCACTTGTGTGATGATGATTCTGAACCCGATGCGGAATAGTCGTTTTGGACCCGGGGGCGGTACCCGGCACCTCCACCAATAAAACATACGGGGGTGTCACAGTTTCGACAGACGCAATAAAGGCATATGGCTGAATCCGACATGGTTGTCGTTAAATACCAATAAAAACATGAATGGCGATAGAATCGCTGCGAACGACAATGTTCGCCTTGCAATGGCCGCCTAATAATGGCTTGGACGCGGTTGGCGATTGTTAACCTGTCCGTTTTGGCTTTTGCGGGGTTTGCCGGGTACCTGGCACCAGAAACCCGGCATTTAATAAAACAAACAAAAAGGTGAAAAAATGTTAGGAAAAATGAAAAAAATATTCTTTGGTGGTATATTCTGTGCATTGTATATTTCGTTTATTGCACAGTTTGTTTATGTGCTGGGTTGGATTTCCATGAACGATGGAAAGTTGATGTTCTTGGCCGCACTGTCACTTGAATGGTTGTTCTTGATTGGCGCGCGCTATTTATCACGTCGCAGTGGCGTTGCCCAACAAAAACCGGGCTTTAACGGTGGTCGCCGTCACTAAACATTGGCATTGTGTCAAATAAAAAGTTCCCGAATTTTCGGGAATTTTTTTATTACGGCGGGATAAGGGCAAACAGGCACAAACGCGTCCGCACTAACCACTAACACTTCCCACTAACACTTTTCACTATTGCCCTTGAAAACCGATAAAAATAATTCTATATTTATAACCGCTATGAAAGAATATATTTTACCTTGTCGGGATTTAGTGGTGCATCCGGATATGACGGTGCCACTTTATATTGATAATTCAACTTCTATTTCATGTCTTGAATCCGCCACCGGATTGACTCAGCGGGTTATTATCGTGCCACAGCACGCTTCGGCATACCCGACCGCGCCGGGCGATATTTACGAATACGGCACAATCGGTGATATTGTTCAGATTTTGCGTATGCCGGACGGCGCAATCCATGCGATAATTCGCACCACAAATGTCGTAAAGTTGAATAATATAACTGTTGTTGACGGGGTTTTCTGTGCTGATACGGAAACCGTCCCGATGGCGGGCGATATTAATGATGAACGCACGGTTCTTATGCGGGACAAGGTTTTTGAAACAATTCAAAGTATATCGACTTTTCGTAAATTAAAAATCGATAAACTGCGCGGCGTGATTCAAAATTATCCAATGCCGGCGTTTGTGGATTCGGTCTTGCAAACGATGGAGATTGATACCGACATGGCGGTTCGCGTTCTAACCACGCCGTCATGGTATGATAAAATGGTAATGCTGTATGAAAAGATTAAGGTTATCCAAGAAACGTCCAAGGTCGAAGACAGTATAAATCGTCGTATCAGTATGCAAATGGAACAAGGTCGGCGCGAGGCGATTTTGCAAGAAAAAATGCGCGCGATTCAAAAAGAAATGGGCGAAGATGACGATATGGAAGATTCCACATCAATGCGAAAAAAGATTGAAAAATCGTCTATGCCGGCGGATGTCAAAGAAAAGGCGATGACCGAATGGAAACGCATGCGCAATATGTCGCCAATGTCAAACGAAGGTGGCCTTATTAAAACATATTTGGAAGAATTACTTGCCATGCCGTGGGATAAATCCGATAAATCTGAAATTGATTTGAATGCGGCACGCAAAACATTGGATGCGGAACATTCCGGCATGCGGCCCGTCAAAGAAAGAATTTTGGAACATATCGCGGTTATGAAGAAAACCGGCTCTAATCGCGGCAGTATTCTGTGCTTTGTCGGTGCGCCGGGCGTTGGGAAAACATCGCTTTGTAAGTCTATCGCGGCCGCGCTTGGGCGGAAATATCATCGAATTTCACTTGGTGGCGTTTCGGACGAGGCACATTTTAGGGGCCACCGCAAAACCTATATCGGGGCGCAGACCGGGCGCATTATGGACGCATTGAAACGCGCAAAGTCCAATAATCCGGTTATTGTGTTGGATGAAATCGATAAAATGGGGCGCGATTGGCGCGGCGACCCGGAATCCGCACTTTTGGAAGTTTTGGACCCAGAGCAGAATAGGGCGTTCCGTGACCATTATTTAGAGGTGGATTTTGACCTTTCGAACGTTCTGTTCATCGCAACGGCGAACAGTTTGAATATGTCAAGCGCGCTAAAAGACCGTATGGAAATTATCGAAATTCCGGGTTATGGCGAAGATGAAAAGGTTCAAATCACCCGCGAACATTTAATTGCGCGCGCCGCGGCGGATACCGGTTGGGCGGTGGATAAAATAACAATTTCTGACGATGCAATTCGCCATATAATTCGGAAATACACGGCGGAATCGGGCGTGCGGGGCCTGCAACGCGAAATTACCGCGATGTTGCGGCGGGCATTGCTTGAAAACGATGGCGAAGATGTGCCGACGGAATTTACAATCGAAAAAATTGACGATTTATTGTCGCTGCATCAATCCGCCGGTTTTTCAAAGCGCATCGGTTTTGGGGTTGGTATATAGGGAAATGTAAAAATGATTTTTGTTATAAACACATCTGGCACCGGTTTGGAATTTGTTCTGGACGACCATTACAAAGCGGTCGCGGTGGAAAAGCAATCATTGGCGTTGCCGACGGTGGCGGAATCTTTTTTGACCGAATGCGGCGCGAATTGGCGCGACATAACCGCAATCGGCGTTGTCACCGGCCCGGGCAGTTTTACCGGAATCCGCATGGGAATCGCCTATGCCAAGGGTATTGCGATGGGTTTGAATATCCCGGTTGTGGGGCTTAGTGCGTTTGACTTATATCATGCCGCCACGCCTGATGCATTTGTTGCGATTGATTCGGGACGCGGCGATTTCTTTGTGGCATCGCCCCACCACGCGCCGTGCACCATGACAATCGACCAGGTTGAAACCGAACAAATGAAATGTCCGCGCACCGTTGGTCACCGTCCCTTTGATTTGAAACTTGCACCGGCGATTGTGGCGGATAAAATCGCACGTGGCGCGGTTGAACCCGTTGTTCCAATGTACCTGCGCCCAAGTTATGCCGAAGAAAGTAAAAAGGATAAATAATAATGTTGGGAAAACAAACCCTTTTGAAAAGAATAAATTTGGAACATAGACCAGAACTGACATTGCGTGATGTTTTGGTCTTGTTTGAAATCTATCAACAAAAAATTAAACAAGAAAATAAGACCAGAGAAAAATTCGAATTTGGTGTTGTAAATAGAACCCGGCATGTGGTAACGGTAAAATATACATTAAATCTGAAAGGGATATATTGCGAGGCCAGGCGAATAGATTCTTGGCTTGAACACCTGACGATTGAACGTTATTTCCATGAACAACGAAGTGAGATGGAATGTAATCGCAAGGGCGTGCGAAACACACTACAAAATTTATCATCATATGATGCGGGGCCACTGTTACAAGGTTGCCCCGATAGGTTAAAGCCACATGTTCGGTCGGCGGTTGATATAATTGTGAAAATGTCCAAACAACACACCGGTAAATAAATGCTTGAACAACTTGCCGAACTTCATAAACTTTGTTTCCCGCACCGGCCGTGGGGCGCGGACGATTTTGCCGACCTGAAAAAATTAGGTTGCGAAATTGTGGCGTCTGAAAACGGTTTTATCGTTTGGCGCACTATTTGCGACGAAGCGGAAATTATCACAATCGGTGTTCACCCCGCCGCGCGTGGCGATGGAATCGCGACCGCGATGCTGGGGCTAATGGAACACGAAATCAAAAAGGCCGGTGTTAAAAAGATATTTTTGGAGGTATCCGCCGAAAACGCGCCCGCAATCGCGCTTTATAAAAAATGCGGATTTATCCAAAACGGTCGCCGCCCGAAATACTATGACGGCATTGATGCGGTTTTGATGAAGAAAGAAATTTAATGTTGACAATATTATCTTGTGTGGTATGGTTCATACGCGTGTAAAAAAAGGGATATTAAAATGGCAAAACAAATATCAAAAGAACAGCAAGAAATTCTTAGCCAAATCGTTCCGATTATTGCCGAAAAACTTTACGTTGACCCGACAAGGGTAAAAATGGAAGCAAGTTTATCAAACGACCTTGGTGCGGATTCCCTTGATAGGGTTGAATTAATGCTGAAGTTTGACGAAAAATTTAATCTATGTATACCGGATTATGATCCTCAACAAGAAGAACCACAGACGATAGGTGAAGTTGTTATGTTGATTGAACAATATTCGGAGAAATATAGTAAAACCCCATACCAATATGGCCGTTGAACAAGCTCCGAAACAGCCGGAGTTTCAGGTCAATCTTTTCTACGTGTTGAAAAAAACTGGGGTGATACCTGCATTGAATTTGCCGTTATGCAAAGTGTTACATAAGTACCTTCAAACACAAAAACACCACCAAAAATAAAAAATAACGGCAATCGCCGTTATTTTTTAATTCCCGTTCACAAATTCCAACACCCGCGGATCGAATATAACATCACGGGCCGAAAGTGGCCGTGCAATATGCATATCACCCGCCGTCCGTGTGCGCGACAACGCGACATAGGTTTGGCCATGTTCGAACGCCCCGCGTGAAATATCCACAATCACGGTGTCCAATGTTTTGCCTTGGGCCTTGTGTATCGTCATCGCATACCCGAGGCTTAGCGGAAATTGCTTGTACGCGCCGGTTTCGTTTTCTTGCAAACGGTCATTTTCATCGCGCGTGTATTCAATTTTTTGCCATTTTTCGGGCCGCACCAGAACGACATCGCGCCCCGCGTTCAACAGTTCCACGGTAATATCGCGTGCGCCCAGTGCCCGCACCACCCCCATCGACCCATTGTGCCACTTGTCGCCGTTTTTGACAAAGACCACCAACGCCCCGACTTTTAGTTCCAAATTCATCGGCGCCGGCACATCGCGTTCGGCAAAGTTCCCGGTAATTTGCCCCGTATACCGCACCAACGGCGCGCCAATTGCATCCAATCGTTCGGCATTTATGCGTTCGGCAACTGCGCGAAAGGGCGTAATTATAACGGCATTGTCGCGCCGCGCCGCATCATCAATTTGGCATGTATTAAAAAACGAAAGCGCCCCCACATCACCCGCGCGTAGCGCGTTCAGGTTCGTCAACAACCCCGTATCATTTTGCCGATATACCAAATCAAAGTTAAATCGCATGAACTTGGCGCGTTTATACACATTGCTATCAAAGAAATAAGCGCGTTCGTGCTCGTACGCCTGTTTAAAATACTGCCCCGCGTCCCGCGTTATGACCGGTGGCAATTGAAACAGGTCGCCAATCGCCACAACCTGAATCCCGCCAAAGGGGGCGTTATTGCGCCGCGCCGAACGTGCCAAAATATCCATCGCATCCATCACATCGGGCGAAATCATCGACACTTCGTCCAAGACCAAAATATCGGTCGCGGTCAAAACATTTCGCACGCGCGCTTTTAGTTTCAAAAATTCCGGGAACACAAAATCGCGCGGTTGAATCTGAAACAGCGAATGTATCGTTTGCCCACCGATATTAAGGGCGGCAACGGCGGTCGGACAGGCGCATATGATTCTTTTCTTGCTTGCGGACTTTAAGTAATTAACAAAAGTGGATTTACCTGTTCCGGCACTGCCCAAAATCAACACATTTTGATGGGTGTTTTCAATGGTGTCAAAGGCTATTTTTTGTTCATCACTTAAAATTTTAACGATTTCCGACATGCGCCCATTTTGGCATATAAAATATAAAAAAGCAAATAGTGTTAGTGGCTATGGAATACAAAAAAACGCCCGTTTGGGCGTTTTTTTTGTTAAGCAACATCTCTCTAGAATCCAAAGACCATGCGTTGTTTCGATTGACGTTTCTTTTCGTTACGAACGGCCTCTTCACGCAGACGTTTGCGCTTTGTCGTCGGTTTTTCGTAACGTTGACGTTCCTTGCTTTCGCGATACAGTCCTTCTTTTTGCGATTTGCGTTTTGCAACACGCAATGCCTGTTCGACGTTGTTATCACGAACCAAAACTTTTACCATAAACTATTCACCCCCTTTGGCGATATATTAGGTTTGTTATCTAAAATAATGCCCAGCTTCGTTTGCAGTGCAAACTTTGCCGCGGCACTCGATCGCGGCTTTGCATCAGCAAAGACGGATAGTGGTGGAGCTGATGGGACTCAAACCCACGACCTCCTGAATGCAAATCAGGCGCTCTAATCAACTGAGCTACAACCCCAAAACTCAAGTGTGCATATTTTATGCACTTTTGTATGAAAAGTCAATAGAAAAGTGGGGTCATGACTAGTTAAAGTGGTAAATTATACAATTGCTTGTATTATTTATTATCTAATCTAGGTATGACCCGATTTTTATCGGGTGCACCATTTACTGATTTTGTGGGATGTAAATACTTGTGTTATATGTCGTGTCCGGCCAATCTTCTTCCACAGGTGTCGCCAGTGGGTAGTAAACGGTCACAGGCGTTCCCGCGGCGTATTGGTCAGCAAGCCATTGTTTGAATTGTGCTACTGTTGTTGCAAGTCCGTTTATTCCAATACGAATAGTAGTTGGGTATGACGGGTTAGAATCACAGTTTATTTGACCGCCAATAACGCCACCAGCGGTTGTATCTGCAACAGCCGCAAAGTGCGAACACATTAAAGAACTCACGCCCGTTTGTGCGGCGTGTTTGCCCGCAATCGCTGTTGATGCACGAAGTTCCGCCCCAGAACCATATAGTTGATATGCCTCTGTCCCATCAAACACCTTTACACCCACACGTCTTGTGATTTTATGTGTTGTTGCATCGTATGAGTCCGCATAGCTCCCCACTTTTCGCAAAATCATGTTTCCTTGTTTATAAAACACCGGATCAATCGGATTCGTTGGTGTTGGTGTGCCATCCTGGACACCCGTGCCCGTCGCAGATATATAATTTTCAATCGCACTTCCAATCGTCCACAACCAACATTGGTTGGATACTGGGTCGCGGTCTGCACACACAAATTCATTATTCAATCCATTACGCAATGCCGCGTTAAATGTTGATGCCTGTATCAGGTTATTTTGTTGTGCCGCGTATGTACCGGTGTCTTGATATATTCCCTTTTGCCCCAGTGTTCCCGGTGTGCCGGTATACGTCACAACAGTATTCGTATTTGCCGCACCAATTTCATCTTGTTTGTTTTCTAATCCCGTGTTCACTGCACCAACCGTCGGCAGGCCACTATCACTTGTATTTGTTCCCAAACTTTCTTTTACATCGCGTGGTAAATTTCCGCCCGCCGTATTTGTAAATGTCATCGCCTTGCCATCGTTCGCACCGAACTTATCCTGGCGCGTGTTCAGTTCATCCGTCACATACTTTAACGATGTCACCGTGCTTTT